>DASUUN010000257.1:0-6062 GCA_036374055.1 Burkholderiales bacterium | reverse complement strand
CATCGAGAAGAACCTCAACAAGCTCGAGGGCGTGGAGGCGAGCGTCAACCTCGCCACCGAGAAGGCCACGGTGCGCTTCGAGCCCAGGGCGCTCGACGTCGCCGCGCTCATCCAGCGCGTGCGCGACTCGGGCTACGACGCACGCGTCGCCCGCGAGGGCGAGATCCGCGACCACTCGGTGGAGCACCGCAGGGCGCGCAACGACTTTCTCGTCGCCGCGGTGCTGAGCGCGCCGTTCCTCGTCGAGATGGGCGTGATGTTCTCCGGCGGCCACGGCTGGCTGCCCGGCTGGCTGCAATGGGCGCTCGCCACGCCGGTGCAGTTCTGGAGCGGCGCGCGCTTCTACCGCGGCGCGTGGATGGCGCTGCGCGGCGGCACCGCCAACATGGACGTGCTGGTGGCGCTCGGAACGAGCGTCGCCTACCTCTTCTCCGCCGTGGTGCTCGTTTTTGGAATACAGCAGCACGTTTACTTCGAAGCCGCCGCGATCGTCATCACGCTGGTGCTGCTCGGCAAGTACCTGGAAGCGCGCGCCAAGGCGAAGGCCGCCCAGTCTCTCGAATCGCTGATAAGACTCCAGCCCAAAACGGCCTACGTTGAAAAACAGGGCAAGCTGGTGGAAGTCGACGTGGCCACCCTGCAGCCCGGCGACCAGTTCGTGGTGCGCCCGGGCGACGCCATCGCGGTGGACGGCCGGGTGCTCGAGGGCGACTCGTCGGTGAACGAGTCGATGCTCACCGGCGAGAGCCTGCCGGTGGAAAAGCACGCCGGCGCCACGGTGTTCGCCGGCACGGTGAACGGCGAAGGCGCGCTGAAGTGCGCCGCCACCGGCACCGGCAAGGGCACGGTGCTCGCCGGCATCATCCGGCTGGTGGCCGCGGCGCAGGGCTCCAAGCCGCCGGTGCAGCGCCTGGTGGACAAGGTGTCGGGCGTGTTCGTGCCGGTGGTGCTTGGAATTGCAGCAGTAACGTTTTTCGCCTGGACCTTCTTATACGGGGCGGAATCGGCGTTCATCCCCGCCGTCTCGGTGCTCGTCATCGCCTGCCCCTGCGCGCTCGGGCTCGCCACGCCTACCGCGCTGATGGTCGGCGTCGGCCGCGCGGCGCGCGCCGGCGTGCTCATCAAGAACGCCGAGGCGCTGGAAGGCGCCGAGAAGCTTCAGATGCTGGTGTTCGACAAGACCGGCACCCTGACACGTGGGGAACCGGAGGTCAGCGAGGTGATTTCCTCCAACCCGGAACAGCTTCTTCGCATCGCGGCGTCCCTGGAAGCGAAATCGGAGCATCCGCTCGCGCGCGCCATCGTGAGGAAGGCCTCCGGACCGCTGCTGCCCGTGAGCAATTTCCAGTCGCACGGCGGGCAGGGGGTGTCCGGCGTGGTCCAGAATGAGAATGCCCGCTTGGGCTCGCCGGCGTTCCTGGGCGTGGAGAAGTCGATTGCGGGCAAGACCGTGGTCGGCGTGGAGCACGGCGGGCGGCTGCTGGGCTGGATCGCGCTCGCCGACGAGCTGCGGCCGAGCTCGGCGGCGGCGGTGGCGCGGCTTGTCGCCATGGGCATCGAGCCGGTGATGATCTCGGGCGACAACGAGGAGACGGTGCGCCTCATCGCCGGACAGGTCGGCATCCGGCGCTGGATAGCCGGGGTTCTGCCCCAGGACAAGGCAGCGGAGATAGGCGTGCTCCAAACCAAGAACCTCAGGGTCGGCATGGCCGGGGACGGCGTCAACGACGCCCCGGCGCTCGCCAAGGCCGATGTCAGCTTCGCGCTCGCCTCGGGCAGCGGGGCCTCGCTCGACGTGGCCGACATCACGCTGATGAAGAACGACCTGGCCGGGATCGCGGACGCGATCGCCCTGTCGCGCGCCACCCTGTCGAAGATCAGGCAGAATCTGTTCTTCGCATTCGTGTACAACGTGCTCGGCATACCGCTCGCCGCGCTCGGGATGCTGAACCCGGTGATCGCCGGAGCCGCGATGGCGGCGAGCTCCGTGTCGGTCGTGTCCAACTCTCTCCTACTGAACCGATGGAAACCGTCGAACTGAAAGTCGAAGGAATGGATTGCGAGGGCTGCGTGAAGAGCGTGACCCGCATGCTCTCGGGCGTGCCCGGCGTGGAAAAGGTCGACGTGTCGCTCGCGCAGGGCAACGCCAAGGTGACCTACGACCCCGCCAAGTCGAGCGTCGCGGAGTTCAAGCGCGCCGTCGAGCGCGCCGGCTACAAGGCGCCATGAAAGCCAGCCTGAAACCTGGTCTTGAATCGAAAAAGACAATTATCGTTGATCAGGATCGAGTGATCGGCTTCATGGGCAAGGAAGGCGCGGTGTACGCCACGCCGCGCATGGTGAGCGACGTCGAATACACGTGCCGCGACATGCTGCTCGAGCACCTGGACCCCGGCGAGGACTCGGTGGGCGCGCACGTGTCCATCGACCACCTCGCGCCCACGCCGATGGGCCTGCAAGTGACCATCGAGGCGCGTATCGTCGAAGTCGACCGGCGCAAGGTCACCTGGGAGTTCTCGGTGAAGGACCCGGTCGAGGAAGTCGGCCGCGGCAGGCACGTGCGCTTCGTGGTCGAGACCGCCAAGACCCGCGAGCGCCTCGCGGCGAAAAGAGCCAAGGCAGGACTTTAATTCGGGGTCAGGGTCGTAATTATTCCAAGCGCGCAGCTAGGGAATAATTACGACCCTGACCCCGAATTCTGCTTCCAGCCGCCGCCCAATGCCTTCATCAGGTCGACGCTGAAGGCGAGGCGCGCCTGGCGGTTGCGCACGAAGGCCAGCTCGGCCTCGTTGGCGGTGCGCTGGGCGTCGAGCACCTCGAGGTAGGGCGAGTAGCCCGATTCGTAGCGCAGGGTGGAGAGCTCGAGCGCGCTGCGCGCGGCCTGCAGGCGCGCGGCGAGGTCGGCTTCGGTGCCGGCGGATTCGCCGACGTTGACCAGGGCGTCGCTCACCTCGCGGAACGCGGTCTCGATGGAGCGCTGGTAGTTGGCGAGCGCCTGCTCGCGCCGCGCGTCGGCCTGCTCGACGCGCGCTTCGCGCCGGCCGGCGTCGAAGATGGGGAGGCTGAGGCCGAAGCCGAGCGACCAGATGCCGGCGCCGCTCGCCAGCAGGTCGGAGAGCTCCGCGCTCTGCGCGCCGAGCGCGCCGGTGAGGGAGACGGTCGGAAACAGCGCGGCGCGCGCCACGCCGATCTGCGCGTTGGCCGCGGCCAGGGACTGCTCGGCCGAGCGGATGTCCGGGCGCCGGTCAAGCAGGGCCGAGGGCAGTCCCGCGGGCGGCGCAGGCGGGACGGGGAGCGCGAACAGGTCGGCCGAGGCAATTTTCGTGTCGAGCTGCCCGGTGAGCGTCGCGATCTGCCGCTCGACCAGCGCGCGCTGGCGCTGCGCTTCCCGGCGCTGCACCAGCGCGTCGGCGAGCGCGGCCTGCGCCTGGTGGACGTCGAGCTCCGAGGCGAGGCCGGCGTCGGCGCGGGCCCTGGCGATCTCCAGCGACGCGCGCCTTACCCGCAAGGTGTTCTCTATGACCTCGATCTGGGCGTCGAGCGAGCGCAAGGCGAAATAGGCCTGCGCCACCGCGCCCGAGAGCGTGAGCTCGACCACGTCGTAGGAGAACTGCGAGCCGAGCAGCGCCGCGCGCGCCGCCTCGCTGGCGCGCGCGAAGCGCCCCCAGAAGTCCAGCTCGAAGCTGGTCGAGGCGGAAAGCGTGTGCTGCGAGCGCTCGAGCGGTGCCGTGGCCTGCGGCGGCGGCGTAGTGCGCGTGCTCACGCGGTTGCGCGTCGCCGAGTAGCCGCCGGCGACCTCGGGCAGGAACGCCGCGCCGGTCTCGCGCAGCAGCGCCTCGGCCTCGCGCACCCGCGCCGCCGCCAGGCGCAGGTCGACGTTGCCCTTGCGCGTGGCCGCGACCAGCCCGTTCAGCGTGGCGTCGTTGTAAAGGGTCCACCAGTCGGGCGAGACGGATGGCGCAGAAGCCTCTGTCTCCGGAATGTATTTTTCCGGCAAGGCGACTTCGGGCCGCTCATAGTCCGGCCCGACCGTGGTGCAGCCGGCCAGCACCGCCGCGAGAAGCGCGCGCCTCACGTGTGATGCCGCTTCCGGTGCCGCGCCACGAGCACGAACAGCAGCGGGACGAAGAGGGTGGCGATGAAGGTGGCGGCGAGCATGCCGCCCACCACGCCGGTGCCCATCGAGCGGCGCGCGCCGGCGCCGGCGCCGGTGGAGATCATGAGCGGCAGCACCCCGAGCACGAAGGCGAGCGAGGTCATGACGATCGGGCGAAAGCGCAGCCGCGCGGCGTTCACCGCCGCCTCCATGGCGCTCTTGCCCTCGAGGAACCCCTGCTGCGCGAACTCGACGATCAGGATGGCGTTCTTGGCGGCGAGGCCGATCAGCACCACCAGGCCGATCTGGAAGTAGATGTCGTTCTCCAGCCCGCGCAGCCCGACGAAGCCGAGCGCGCCGAGCACCGCGAAGGGCACCGCGAGCACCACCGCGAAAGGCAGCAGCCAGCGCTCGTAGAGCGCGGCCAGGATCAAAAACACCATGACCAGGGCGAGGCCGAAGGCGATCGCCGACTGCCGGCCGGTGCGCTTTTCCTGGAACGCCTGCCCGGACCAGGCGATGTCGTAGCCCTCGGGCAGCGCCGCGCCCGCCACCTCCTCCACCGCGCGGATCGCCTCGCCGGAGGACACGCCCGGCCGGCCGCTGCCCAGCACGCGCGCGGAGACGAAGCCGTTGAAGCGCTCGAGCTGCTCGGGGCCCACCACGTTGGAGGTGGTGATGAGCGATTTCAGCGGAATCATGTCGCGCGAGGCGCTCGAGCGCACGAACACCGCCCCCAGGTCCTCGGGCTGAGCGCGGAACGGCGCGTCGGCCTGCATCTGCACGCGGTAGGTGCGCCCGAACTTGTTGAAGTCGTTCACGTACAGCGCCGCCATGGTGCTTTGCAGGGTGTCGAACACGTCCTGCACCGGCACGCCCAGCGACAGCGCCTTTTCCCGGTCCACCTCGACGCGCAGCTGCGGCACCGTCGGGCGGAAGAACGAGTTGATGCCGGTGAGCTGCGGATGCTTGCGCAGCGCCTCGAGGAAGCCCTGCGTCACCTTGAACAGGCGCTGCGGGTCGGCGTCGCCGCGCGCCTGCAGGTACAGCTCGAAGCCGCCCGAGGTGCCCAGGCCGCGGATCGCCGCCGGGTTGAAGGCGAGCACCAGGCCTTCGCGCAAGCCCGCGCCCTGCGCCACGAGGTCGCGCGCCACCGCGGCGGCCGGCGCGTCCGGGCGCAGGTCCCAGTTCTTGAGCGGGATGAACATGGTCGCGGCGTTGGTCTTGTTGCCGCCCCCGAGCAGATCGAAGCCGTTGATCGCCAGGACGTTCTGCACCCCGGGGTGCTGCTGCGCGATGCTGCTTACCTTCGCGGACATGTTGCGCGTGCGCTCCAGCGTCGCGCCGTCGGGCAGCTGGATGTTGCCGAAGATGTAGCCCTGGTCCTCGGCGGGCACGAAGCTCGACGGCACCCGCACGAAGAGAAACACGCACAGGCCGAGAATCAAGACGAAGGAAACCAGCGAAAACACCCGGTGCCTGAGCAGGAAGCCGACCCCGCCGAGGAAGCGCCGCGTGGTCCAGGCGAAGCCGAGGTTGAACGGGCGGAAGATGCGCGACTCGTGGTGGCCCGGCTTCATCAGCAGCGCGCACAGCGCCGGGGTGAGCGTGAGCGCCATGAAGCCCGAGATCAGCACCGCGATGGTGAGCGTCACCGCGAACTGCCGGTACAGCGCGCCGGCGATGCCGCCGAGGAACGCCACCGGGATGAACACCGCGCATAGCACCAGCACGATCGCGATCACCGCGCCCGACACTTCGTTCATCGCCTCCAGCGCGGCCTCGAAGGGGCGCATGCCCTCCTCGCGCATCAGGCGCTCGACGTTCTCCAGCACCACGATGGCGTCGTCCACCACGATGCCGATGGCGAGCACCAGCGCGAACAGCGTCAGCGTGTTGATCGAGAAGCCGGCGAGCCACAGGCCGGCGAAGGCGCCGATCAGCGACACCGGCACCGCGATCATCG
>DASUUN010000256.1:0-8676 GCA_036374055.1 Burkholderiales bacterium | reverse complement strand
ATGCTGGCGCTCTTGCACGTGGCGGTATTCCGCGGCGTCGCCGACCCGTGGGCGCGCTCGCTCCTTCTCGCGCATCTGGGGCTCCTCCTCTTGTGGCAGCCATTCCTGCGCGCCGAGCAGCGCGTCTCCCCGGCGCAGGGCCTCATCCTTTCGCTGGTGGCGTTCGCCGTGATGCTGGCGCTGTCGTGGTGGTTCCTCGCCTTCTGGGTGGTGGTGCTCGCCGGGCTGGTGGGCGGCAAGGTCTACCAGCAGGACGCGCGCTGGCAGCGCCGCTGCTACCTGGTGGTGCTCGCCTACCTGCTCGCGCTGCTCGCCGTCGTGATCCTGCCGGAGATCGCGCCGCGCCGGGAGATCGCCGACGAGATCCGCGCCGCCGCGGAGTATGTCCTGCCGCTCGCGTTCGTGCTGATCGCGCTGTTTCCCGCGGAGCCCGAGGCCGGCGAGGCGGCGCAGATCATCGATTTCTTCTACAGCGTGTTCCTCATGCTGCTGCTGATGGTGGTGATCCTGGGCAGCTTCACCTTCATGACGGTCGCGCGCACCAGCTACCTGGAGGCGCTGACCTACACCGTGTTCCTTACCGCCGGCGCCGTCCTGCTGGTGGGACTCGCCTGGAACCCGCGCAGCGGCGTCGCCGGCCTGGGCGTGTTCTTCGCGCGCTACCTCTTCTCCATCGGCCTGCCGGTCGAGAAGTGGCTGCGCTTTCTCACGGAGCTGCTGCAGATGGAGGCCAAGCCCGAGCGCTTCCTGGTGGAAGCGGTGGGCGCGCTGATGCGCCTGCCGCCGGTGGCGGCGGTGGGCTGGCGCACCGCCGGCAGCCAGGGAGAGCAAGGCACGCCGACCGGCAACGTGGTCGAGTTCGAGAACAGCGTGCTCGCGCTCAGGATCCACTCGCGGTACAAGCTCGGGCCGGCGCTGCACTGGCACCTGCACCTGCTCGGCCAGGTGCTCGGCGAGCTCGACATCGCGAAGCTGCACGAGGAGAAGCTGCGCCAGGCGAGCTACCTGCAGGCGGTGCACGAGACCGGCGCGCGCATGACGCACGACATCAAGAACCTGCTGCAGTCGCTCAACGTGCTGTGCTCGGTGGCGGCGCGCGAGGACAAGCGCGACTCGCCCGAGGTGCAGGCGCTGGTGCGCCGCCAGCTGCCCATGATCGCGCAGCGCCTGTCGGACACCCTCGGCAAGCTGCAGCGCCCCCAGGAGTCGGCCGAGACCTTCGTTGCGGCGAGCGCCTGGTGGGAGATGCTCTCGCGCCAGTACGCGCGCGAAGGCGTGGAGCTCGAGCCCGCGCGCGTGCCGCCGGGGGTGCGCCTGCCGCGCTCGCTTTTCGACAGCGTCGCCGACAACCTCATCCGCAACGCGCTCGCCAAGCGGGCAACCGACGGACCGACGCGCGTGCGGGCCTCGCTCGAGTACCGGGAGCAGCTCGCGCTGCGCGTGAAGGACACCGGCAGCGCGGTGCCCGCGGAGCTCGCGAAGGACCTGCTGCGCGGCCCGGTCGCCTCGCGCGGCGGCTTGGGCATCGGCCTGTACCAGGCCGCGCGCCAGGCCGAGGCGGCGGGCTACACGCTCGCGCTGGAGACCAACCGCGACGGCGACGTGTGCTTCATGCTGACCGGTCCGGCCGCCTAGGGCAGCACGCCCGCGGCCACCAGGCGGCCGTAGAGCACGCCGGCCGGGATCCACACCATCAGGTCGTCGTACTCGCCGCCCTGCGCGCCGCCGGGGCGCGGCTCGTGCCAGACGAACACGCCGTCGTTGTCGAGGTTCTCCAGCTCGTCGGCACCGGGCGCCGAATTGGTGGCGAAGTTCTTGCCGGGCGAGTGCACGATCGCCACCACGGTGCGCTGATTGGTAACCGGCCGGGCGTGACCCGCCATGGCCCAGGTGCCGCAGCTGGGCGGATTGCTGGGCGTGGCGGCCGACGCGGTATTCAGCGAAGCGTCGCAAACCACCAGGTTGACGGGCGCGCACGCGATGCCGTTGGTCTTGAAGTTCACGGCGCTGCTGAAAGCCGGAATCGTCGCCGTGCAGCCGCTGCCGCCGGTCGGATTGCCCGCGTTCAGCGCGAGCGCATAGCGGATGCGGTTGCCCCAGGCGTCGTAGGCGTAGCCGTCCGCATCGATGGGCTGGAAGCCGATCGTGCGCGCCGGCAGGAAGCCGTTCAGCGGGTTGGTGCAGGTGCCGCCGCCCGCCGGCAGCTCATCGCCGTTGCTCGCCCCCGAAGCCGGGCAGGGCAGGCGGCCGTGCACCAGGGCAAAGGAAATGAGCAGCTCCCTGGCTTCCTCCAGCCGGCGCAGCGTGTCCTCGCGCGCGCGCTGCTCGGTCTGGGCCTGCAGCGTGTACATCAGCGACAGCAGCAGCAGCGCCACCACGGTGAGCACTACCGCGAGCTCGGTCAGGGTAAAGCCGCGCTCGCGCCTCACGGGTTCCTGTCGATGACCGCGATGCGGTCGTTGAAGCTGCGGTTCATCATGAGTGCCGGGTCGCGTACGGTGAACGGCGAGGCGCCGTCGTTGTTGGCGGCTTCCAGCCAGTTGTCCGGCGTGGCGATCGTGCGGTCCTGGCCGGCGAGCGCACGGCCGGTGAGCAGGACCAGGCCGCGGTGCCTGCCGTCCTCCGCATGAAACGCCGCGCCGAGGCAGGTGCTTCCGGTCACGCACAATCTCGGCCCGCTCGGCGTGACGTTCGGCGCCGCTGCGTAGTACGCGAGCTGGTGCCAGTTGTTGCGGTAGAACCAGTTGTGTGTTGCGCTGCCGGGGTCGACGACCGGATGGTCGGCAAACGCGGCGATCGGGACCGTTATGCTGTTCTCGAAGCAGGCGGGGATGACCCCGAGAAGGGTGCACACGAGGCTGCCGAGCGTGGCGAGCACGGAGCCACCGGGTGACGCGTCGACCCGAGCATCGAACTGGAGCGTCGCCGATCCGTCGCCGTTCATGGCGGCCGCGCTCACCGTCTGGCTCGTCGCGCCGGCGATCGACACCGCAGTGTCCACCTGCCGCAGCGCCATGCCGACATTGCGCGCCGTGGCATCCAGCCTGACCTGGATCCACGGCTCGTAGGGAAACAGCCCCGTCGAGTAGCGGATCGTGCAATTCAGCGCGCTCGGCGGGCCGGCCACGGCCGAGCAGGTGTAGGAATGCAGGGCGCCGCCGCTGATGCGCGTGACCGTGGCCGCGCCTTGCCAGGAAACGAACGCGGGATCGCAGCGCGGGCCGGCGGCGCAGCTCGAGGTGACCGGCAAAAGGCCTTCGGCGGCGAAGATCCGGTAGGGCGCCGATGCGGTGGCCTCGGGATAAGGCGCGCTCAGCGTCAGCGTGCTCGTGCCCGATGCGTGCGCTGCGATGCGATACGCGTTGGGCGAGCCCCCCAGGCGCAGGTAGCGGCCGACCATGGAAGGCGTGAGGGCCACCGACAGCGTCACGGTGGCGTTGCCGTTCACGACGCTTGCGCTGCCGGTGCTCATTACCGGCGCGCCCTGGAAATTGCTGGCGGCGGGATCGCCGAACGGCGCCGCGAACGGCAGCAGCTGGCCCGCCGGCCACAGCCCGCCCGAGTAGGCCGTGCGGATCTGCGGCGCCATGTCGCGCTCGAAGCGCGCGGCGACCGCGGCCTCGATCGCCGGCAGCACGTCGGCCAGCGTGATCGGCAGGACCTGGTCGTTGAACGACCCGGCCGGGCCGGCGCTGACGAAGTTGAACGGCACCGCCGCCGCGGCGTTCTCGCATTCGAGGTACTCGAAATGGTCCGGATCGCCGGCGGGGGGGATCTTGGTGCGCGCCTGCGCGCGCGCCGCGACGCCGCCGCAGGCCTGCATGTTCACGGCGTCGCCCGGCGCGATGAGCAGCGCGACGACCGGCTGGCCGTTCAGCGACAGCGCGGGCGGCGGGGCATTCGAGTTGAGCACCAGGTTTGCGCCGCTGGTGGGGCGTGCCCACTCCGGGGAGACGACGTACCAGAGCTGCTCGCCCGCGGCGTCGAGCGGCTTGGGGATGCCGAGCGAGCGCCAGGGGAGCCAGCCGATCGCCGGTCTTTGCGGCAGGGGGGCGAGGATGCAAGTCGCGCGCTCGCGCCCTTCGTTCGAGGAGTCGACGTCGCCCCAGGCCTGCGGGCAGGGGAAGCGGCCCGGGTCGTCCTCGTTCGCCTGGACGGCCTGGTGCGCCACCCAGCCGATGAGCGCCTGCTTCGCTTCCTGCAGGACCTTGGCGTTGTGCTGCCGCTGCAGCGCGGTGCGGTTGAGCGGGACGTTCGCGATCGACACCAGCCCCCACGCCGCGCCCAGCACCAGGATCGCCAGCATGACCATCAAGGCGGCGCCGTTCTGGCCGCTGCGCGCTAGGGCCACTGGCTTACTCCCCGCTTCGGCGCACGCGCACCTCGCCGCGCCCGCCTAGCACGTCGGAAACCTCGCCGCTGCCGCGGTCGAGCACCTCGCCGGGCTTGAGCCGCACGCGGGCGCCGCCGTCGCCCGCGGGCACCGAGACCCGGCCGTCGGCCTGCGTCCGCGAGTCGTCCAGCGTATCGCCGTTGACCCACACGGTGGAGCGGCCGTCGGAGCGGCGCACGTAGCCGTCCAGCCGCGTCATCGGCGAGGCCACGATCGGGGTGGGTGCGGGCTTGTCGGGCACGCGCGCCCGGCGGCGGGCATCGAGCGCGTCCCGCTGCTCGGGGGTGAAGAACAGCCGCCCCAGCTCCTGGGCATGCAGCCCTTGGGACAGCGCGATGGACAGAACGAGGAGCAGGCGCCTCACGGCTTGGCCGCCCCGTCGATGATGGTGATGAGGTCGATCTGGCAATTGGCGCTCAGCCGCGGCGTGATGGTGAGGCCGGTGGCGGCCTGCCCGGTGCGCTGCAGCGCGCAGTGCTTCACCGAGTAGTAGGCATTGCCGGAGGCGCGCAGGTCGGCGAGGAAGCGCAGCAGGTCTTCCTCGTGCAGCAGCGCGAGGTCCACGCGCATCGAGCTGGCGTAGAACTCCACGTTCGCCGGCTTGCCGGGCACGGCGGAAAGCAGCTTCTGGCGCTCGACGCGGTAGCGCAGGTCGAGCAGCTCGCGCTGCGCGCGGATGCGCGCGATGGCGTCCGCCCATTCCAGCCGTCGCTCCTCGCCCAGCACGTTGAGCTGCTTGAGCTGCTGGTAGAGCGCAAGGTTCGCCTTGACCTCGCGCTCCTCCTCGGCGATGCGCGCCAGGCGCTCGGCGTTCTGCTTGCGCTCTTCCTGCGCCGCGGCGAGGGCGCGCCCCGCGTCGCCGAGCGATTTGTCGGCCCACCCTATGAGAGCGACGCCCGCGGCGAGCAGCGCGAGCGCAACGAGCGCCGGCGCCGCCAGGCGCTTGAGCTCTTCGGGCGTCAGCCTCACGGCAGCCTCTGCATGAGGGTCACGGTGAAGCGCGGCGCTTCGTTGCTGTCGCGCGCACCGCCGATGTCGCCCGTGAGCGTGCCCTCCGAGGTGATATCGAAGGGCAGCGTGGTGCGCACCAGCTCGTAGCCGGACATGCCCAGCTCGGAGGCGAACTGCTGCACCTGCGCGGTAATGCCGCGGTAGTCGTTGCGCTGCGTGGCATGGACGCGCCCGCTCATCTCCAGGCGCACCGCCGTGGCGGAGCCGGGCTCCGGCTTGTCGCGCCGCTCGCCCTGCGGGCCCACGCTCCAGTTGAGCGTATCGATCTCGAACTGCGGAAACTTCCCGAGCACGCGCGAAACATGGATGAAAGCGCTCTCGGGCAGCGCGCTGCGCCCGGCGATGCGGCGGAACTCGGTCACCGCCACCTTCAGGTTCTCGGTGCTCGTCTGCGTGACAGGGAAGCCCGCGGTAATGCGCCGGTAGGATTCCGCGGCGGCGCGCGCCTCGCGCACCTGGGAGGCGGCCTGTGCCCGCAGGCGGGTGGCCTCGACGGCCTCGGCGCCGGCATAGACCGCGCAGGCGGCGAAGCCGAGCGCGCCCGCGGCGACGATGCCGCGCTGCAGCTGCCAGACCTGGTAGCGGCGCCGCTCGCCGCGGCTCGCGAACTGCTCGCGCGGCGGCTTCTTCGCCGCCATGTGCAGGTACAGGGCTTCGGCGGCCATGTCCTCGGGCGCCCGGCGCAGCCCCGCCTTGCTCGCCGCCTCGGCCGCGTCCATCGTCTGGAACAGGAGGCGCGCGTCGGAAGTGAGCGCCTGCTCGAATACCGCCTTCTGGCCGCGCGGCGCCACCACCAGCACGCGCACCGGCGCGCCTTCGCGCGGCAGCACGCGCAGGGTCACCAGGTACTGCGCGAGGCGCACGGTCTCCGAGCGCACGAACATGGCGAGCGCCTGCGGCACCATCTCCACGGTGCGCTCCAGGCGCGCGAAGCGCAGCCGGCCGTCCTCGACGAAGCTCTGCCGCAGGCCGGCGCGGTTGGCGCTGACCACGAAGCAGCGCCCGCTCTTGTGGCCGAGCCGCGCGGCGAGCGCCGGCGCGAGCAGCGGCACGGAGTACACCCCGGCGAGGCGCGCGCCGGATTCCTCGAGCGCGTCGAGCCAGGGGGCGAGCTGCTGCGTATTGGTGAACGAGGCGAGCAGCAGGCGCTCGTTGCGCCGCTCCGCGGTGGCCAGCTGCCCCATCGACAGCGCCGCCGCGAGCCGCGTGTCGCGGTAGCGCTGGGCGAGGCGCCGCTGCACGACGGCCTCGCGGTCCGCGCCGCGCAGGAACGGGATCTGGTCCTCGTGGAAATCCTCGCCGGCCAGGTCGGCGACCACCGAGAACAGGCCCGCGCGCCGGCTGCGCAGGTACTCGCGGAACGCCGTGACGCCGAGGTCGTCGCCGGAGAACTTCGCCTCCAGCTCGAGCGTGCCGCCCGAAGCGGCATAGAGGTAATGGTCCTCGGCGGTGAAATAGAGCAGGCGAGCGGCCATGGCCTCAGAACTTCATCTTCGAGATGGCGTCGTACACCGGGCCCAGCACCGACAGCATCACCCAGCCCAGGATCGCGCCGAGCAGCAGGGTGAGCGCCGGCTCGATCATGGCCTGCACCTTGCCGATCGACTCGCGCACCTCGCGGTTGTAGAAGTAGCTGACGTTGAGCAGCGCCGTATCGAGGCCGCCGGTGTTCTCGCCGATGCGCAGCATGCGGATCACCAGCGGCGGGAACAGGCCGAGGTCGGCGAACGCGGCGGTCAGGTTCTTGCCCTCCGCGATCTGCTGGCCCGCGCTGCGCAGCGCGTTCTCCAGCGGCTTGTTGCCGACGATCTCCTCGCAGCTGCGGATGGCGTCGAGCACCGTGATGCCCGACGAGTACATCATGGCGAAGCTCGAGGCGAAGCGCGACAGGATGATCTTGCGCAGGATCGGCCCGATGAGCGGCATGTTGAGCTTGTAATGGTCGACCGCGTACTCCACCGCCGGGTTGCGCTTCATCGCGTACTTGAGCCCGCCCCAGGCGGCGAACGGCGCGGCGAGCACCGCCCACCAGTAATCGACGAAGAAGCCCGACACCACGATGAGGATGCGGGTCTGCAGCGGGATCTCCTGGCCCATGTTGCGGATGAACCCGGTCATCTGGGGCACGAGGTAGATCATGAGGAAGAACGTCACCAGCAGCACGATGCTGCCGACGAAGGCCGGGTAGATCATCAGCTTCTTGGTCTGAGCGGCGAGCTCGTCTTCCCACTTCAGCGACTCGCTCAGGCTTTTCAGCACCTCGGGCAGCTTGCCGGTCTGCTCGCCCGAGCGCACCAGGCTGACGAACACCTTGCCGAACACCTCCGGAAACTCGGCGAGCGAGCCCGACAGGTTCCTGCCGCCCTCGATCGACTCCACCAGCCCCGACACCACCTCGCGGAAGCGCGGATTCTCGACGCTTTCGCGCAGGTCGACCAGCCCCTCGATCACCGGCACGCCGGCGCTGGCGAGCTGCTCCAGGTGGAAGCAGAAGTTGATCAGGTCCTGGCGCGAGATGCGCCGCCCGGCGACCAGGCGCGAGCGCTGCGAGCTTTGCGCGCCCACCACCAGGTCGAGGCCCATGCGCGCCAGGCGCTGCTCCAGGTCGAACAGGTTGACTGCCTCGACGCGGCCCATCACGTTCTTGCCCTGCGCGTCGACCGCCTTGTAGCTGAACAGGGGCATGGCTAGGCCATGCGGTCGGTGAGGTCGACCACGCGCATCACCTCGTCGAGGCTGGTCGTGCCGGCCTTCACCAGCCGCACGCCGTCGTCGGCGAGCGTCTTGAACCCCTTGGCGCGCGCCGCGGTGAGGATCTCGCGGGCGGTGGCGCGGCGCGCCACCAGCTCGTCGATGCCGCCGTCGATCTTCAGCAGCTCGAGGATGCTCTGGCGGCCGCGGTAGCCCTGGTACTCGCACTGCTCGCAGCCCACGGCGCGCCAGATCGCGGCGCTCTCGGTCGGCGTGAGGCCGAGCAGGCGCCGCTCCCTGACGTCCGGGTCGTAAGACTGGCGGCAGGTGCGGCACAGCTTGCGCACCAGCCGCTGGGCGAGGATGCCGATGATGTTGCCCGACAGGATGTCGGGCACGATGCCGATGTCCAGCAGGCGCGGGAAGGCGCCGACCGCCGAGTTGGTGTGCAGCGTCGAGTACACCTGGTGGCCGGTCATCGCGGCGCGGAAGGCCATTTCCGCGGTGTCCTGGTCGCGGATCTCGCCCACCAGGATCACGTCCGGGTCCTGGCGCATCATCGCGCGGATGCCGTTGGCGAA
>DASUUN010000255.1:0-2872 GCA_036374055.1 Burkholderiales bacterium | reverse complement strand
GCGCGCCGCGAAGGTCGGGTCCGGCGCCGCACCGTTTCCGTTCGCTCTCACGAGGCCTGCCCTTCCCACGAGGGGGTGCGATACATGCACAAGGTGAAGTCGTTGGGCAGGTAGGTGTGGTCCATGCGCACCGCCGGCGTGAGCGTGAGCGCGAAGCCCAGCACGTCGGCGGCGTGCAGGTAGAGTCGGCCACGGCTGCGGCTGGGCGCGCAGCGGCTGAGGAAGTTGACCGCCAGCCCGACGCGCGTCATGGCGAAGAGCCGCTCGAGGGTCGGCTGCACGCGCGCCCGGGCGCCTTTCGCGGCGTAGCCGAAGATGCCGCTCGCCACGACGTAGTCGTAGGGCTCTTCGACCTCGTGCGTAAGCACATCGCCGACCACGAACTGCGCGTCGCCGTCGGGGAAGCGACGGCGGCAGCGCTCGACCATCGGCACGCACAGATCGAGCCCGGTATAGCGCGGGCGCACGCCGCGCGCGTTGAGCCACGCAAGCAGGTCGCCGAAGCCGCAGCCGACGTCGAGCAGCCGCGCGCCGTGGAAGGAGCCGAGCGCCGCGGCGGCGGCGAATCGCTTCTCCTGCGAGGAGCGCCGGCCGAAGCCCAGGCCCCGATACCCGTAGCCGAAGCGGCGGACGTGGCTCTCATAGAAGCGCGTGGTCTGGGTGTCAGGCTGCAGCGAGCGACTCTTGTGGCGAGGAGAGCCCGCGCAGCAGCTCGGCGCTGCGCGGGCCACAATTGAGGAGCATGTCGAGCGCCGAGAGCCCCGACTCGAATGGCGCGGCGCCGCGCTGCCGGTAATGCGGATGCGCGAAATGCTGGAACTCGATGCTCACGCCGGCGCGCGCGAAGGCCTCGGCGTCGAGATAGCCGCGCGAGCCGCCCATGCCGGCGAGCAGCGTGTCGGCGCCGACGGCGCGGCAGATGTTGAGGATCAGGCCGCCGCGCGCGCCCTCCACCGCGAGCTCGGAGCTGCGCACGAGCGGGGTGCGGATCTCGAAGGCCTCGCGTAGCAGGTCGAGGCAGGCCTGGTTCAGCTCGACCAGGCGTTCCCAGCGCGTGTCGTAGATTTGGCGCAGCGCCGCGGCGTACTGGTTGAACCAGGGTGCCGAAGCATAGGCATGGCGCAGCGTCGCGTAATGGTTGTCCGCCCAGGCGCGCGCGCCGCCGAGGCGGTTGTCGACCAGCTTCTCCGTGATGCGCTCCTTCTGCGAGCGCTGGATTACCGGCACGGTCAGCCAGCGCGCCGTGCCCTCGATGCGGATGCGCGTGCGGTTCTGGTAGTTGCGCCGCTCGAACTGGACGTGGTCGAGAAGCACGAACAGGTCCGCGCTCGCCATCCGGTGCAGGTAACCCAACCACGGGAGGAAATGCGGCTGGTGAATCGCGACGATCATGGTGCGTCCCGGCCTCCAGAAAGCCAAGCCTCCCAAGGGTACGGCGGGCCTAGCATTTCTTCGTACCGGCGGCGCTGGTCTACTTGGCCCACGCCGGCTGGACCCTGGTGCCCCGCAGGGCGTTGCGGGCAAGGCGCAGCAGCGGCAGTGCCGCCACGGCGAGCCGGCCCATGCCGCTCGCCCCGATGGCGACGCGGTGCACCGCGCGCCGGTCCTTCCAGACGCGGCCGTAGCTGGTGTTCTCGCGCGCGGTATTGGAGTCGATCCACCGCGGCCCGGGGTTCTCCATGAACTGGCGCACGTTGTCGACCTCCCCGAGCAGGCCGGGGGAGCATCTCTCGTGGGTCTCGTCGTAGGCGATCTTGTAGGTGAAGGAGCCCTCGCCGGCGGCGATGGTGATGTGGCGCGCGAGCGGCCGGCCGTCGAGGTCGAGGCCGGTGATCACCAGGCGGCCGCGCCGGAAGGCCTCGGCGAGCGCCTCGCCGGCGAAGCGCCGGTCCTCGGCGCGGCAGGCGATGGCAGTGCCGGCGCGGCCCTTCCAGCCGCTCGCCTCGAGGCAGATGAAGTCCTCGGTCCAGGCAGCGACGTCGTCGCCCGGCCCTAGGCGCACCGGGGCGAGTGTGCCGTGCAGCGCAAGGCGCGCCTCGCAACGACGCAGGTTGTTCTTCATGTTCGAGTTGAAGCGGCCGCGCGGATCGTGCTCGCGCACGAGCAGCGCGCGCGCGTAGGCGTCGGTCACCATCCACGGCAGTCCGAGCGCCGACGCGGCTTCGGTGAGGGCGCCGTGGAACGCTCCCCCGGCCGGGATCCAGTCGAACTCGATCACCGGCGCGAGGCTGCTCTGCAGCAGCGCCGCGATGCATTTCGCGGCGGTCCTCTGGCGCACGAGCGGCGTGCACAGCAGCATGCTGTGGTGGCGCCAGGAGCGCAGCGCGGCGAGCGGCAGGCCGCGAAAGCGGCGTTGCAGGCGCATCGGAAAGAGCGCCGCCAGCGCGCCGTCCTGCCACACCGCGAGGCAGCGGAAGCCCGCGTTGCCGTATGCGTCGAGCGCCGGCAGAAGCATCCAGTGCTCGTAGAACGGATTGGGCTCGGCCGCCTCCGCAGCTAGCGCTTCCCATTCCGGCACGAGCGCGCGCAGCGCGCCCGCGTCGCTGACCTCGGCGACGCGGATGCCGGTTCCTCCGGGGCGTCGGCGCACCGCCGCCGGCCCGGCCGGCGAAAAGAACGCCGATATCCAGCCCCTGATCGATCGAGAGATCATCGTGTCCCGATACGTTACGAAACGCGGGACATCCCCGTGACCTTCCGTGGCTGGGCCGGATGGCTCAAGCCCCGGTCCGAGGGGCGTAGCGCCCCTTCGTTAGCCTCTGCAATTCATGATCCCGGTCGTGCTGCTCGGCGGGCTGAACATCGTGCGCGCGCTCGGGCTGGCGCGCATCCCGGTCATCGTTGCCTCCTCCGATCGGCGCACGCCGTCGAT
>DASUUN010000254.1:0-8410 GCA_036374055.1 Burkholderiales bacterium | reverse complement strand
ATGAGCGCGCTGCCGCAGGGCACGACGATGATCGCCACCGGCGTGATCACGCCGTTCATGGTGCCGGTGAAGGTCACCGCGCTGGCCGCGTTCCTGGTCGCGCTGCCGTACGTGCTCTACCAGGCCTGGGCATTCGTCGCGCCGGGGCTCTACGAGAACGAAAAGAAGCTCGCGCTGCCGCTGGTGGTGAGCAGCACGCTGCTGTTCCTGCTCGGCATCGGGTTCTGCTACTACTTCGTGTTCGGCAAGGTGTTCGCCTTCATCCACGACTTCGCGCCCAAGTCGATCACCCCGGCGCCCGACATCGAGGCCTACTTCAGCTTCGTGATGACCATGTTCCTCGCCTTCGGCGTGACCTTCGAGATCCCCATCGTGGTGATCGTGCTGGTGCGCATGGGCATCGTGACGCTCGATAAGCTGCGCGCCGCGCGGCCCTACGTGATTGTCGGCGCTTTCGTGGTGGCGGCGGTCGTCACGCCCCCCGACGTACTGTCGCAGTTCATGCTGGCGGTGCCGATGTGCCTGCTGTACGAGTTCGGCATCCTCATGGCGCGCTTCGTCGGCGCGCGGCCGAAGGCCGAAGAGGCGGAAAACCAGCAGCAGCCGACCTGAATTATTCGGGGCGCACCTGCGGCTTGGGCCGCCGGCCGACGGTGATGTCGGCATTCAGGTCCTGGCCCTGGCGCTTCATTTTCATGCGCGCGCTGACCCCCGGGGGCAGGGCGGCGATGAGGTTCAGCATCGAAGTGGGATCGGCGACCGGCTGGCCTTCGACCTCCACCAGCACGTCGCCCGGCTTGACGCCCGCCTTGTCGGCGGGCCCGCCGCGCAGCACGCCCGCGATCAGGGCGCCGCGCGTGCTGGGCAGGCCGAACGACTCGGCCACCGCGGGGGTGATCTCCTGCACCTCGACGCCGATCCAGCCCCGCGTCACGCTGCCGCTCTTCACGATCTGCTCGAGCACCATCTTTGCCGTGGACACCGGGATGGCGAAGCCGATGCCCAGGTTGCCGCCCGAGCGCGAGAAGATGGCGGTGTTGATGCCCACCAGGTTGCCGCCGGCGTCGACCAGCGCGCCGCCCGAATTCCCCGGATTGATGGCGGCATCGGTCTGGATGAAGTTCTCGAACGTGTTGATGCCCAGGCCGGTGCGCCCGAGCGCCGAGACGATGCCGCCGGTCACCGTCTGGCCGACGCCGAAGGGGTTGCCGATGGCGAGCACCACGTCGCCGACCTTGAGCGCGTCGGACGAGCCGAAGGTGATCGCCGGCAGGTTCTCCGCGTCCACGCGCAGCACCGCGAGGTCGGTTTCCGGATCGTTGCCCACCACCTTGGCGAGCAGCTTCTTGCCGTCGTGCAGCGCGACCTCGATCTCGTCGGCGGCCTCGACCACGTGGTGGTTGGTGACGATGTAGCCGGTGTTGCTGACGATCACGCCGGAGCCCAGGCTCGAGGCGCGCTGGTCCTCGGCCGGCTGCTCGCCGAAGAAGCGGCGGAACAGCGGATCGTTGAGCAGCGGATGGCGCGGCGACTGGACTTCCTTCGAGGTGAAGATGTTCACCACCGAGGGCTGCGCGCGCTGCACCGCTGCATTGAAGGAACCGCCGGCCGACACCGCGGGCAGCGGTCCGGTGGTCGGCGCCTGCTGCACCACCGCGAGCGGCGGCACGCCGCGCGCCGGCAGCCATTCCGGGCGGAACGTCGACACGACGAACAGGACGGCGACGGCGACCGTGGCGGCCTGCGCAAAGATGAGCCAGAGGCGATACATCGAGATTCGAAACAGTATACAAAAAAGCGCTGAAGATTTAAGCGCTTAGAGGCGAAATCGTGGACATTTGCGGGTACCGTCGCTAAAATCCCACGCTTTTGCCGTTTCCGGCTTCCCACTCCAGACCCATTCCATCTCCATGAACGACAAAGTGAAAGTCGACAAGACGCGGCGCAACCTGGTGGTCGCCACCTCCGTGGTCGGCGGCGCCGCCACCGTCGGCGCAGCGGTTCCGTTCGTCGCCAGCATGCTGCCCTCCGAGCGCGCCAAGGCCGCCGGCGCCCCGGTCGAGGTCGACCTCTCGAGGCTCGCCCCGGGCGAGCTCGGCGTGTACGAATGGCGCGGCAAGCCGGTATGGGTGATCCGGCGCACCAAGGAGATGATCGATTCGCTGCAGGCCGTGGTGCCGAACCTCACCGACCCCGAGTCCAAGTCCTCCAACCAGCCGCAGTACGCGGAGAACGAGCACCGCTCCTCCAAGCCCGACATCATGGTGATGGAAGGGGTCTGCACCCACCTCGGGTGCTCGCCGCAGCTCAAGACGGTGGAGGCCAAGGCCGAAATGGGCGGCGACTGGGTCGGCGGCTTCTACTGCCCCTGCCACGGTTCCAAGTTCGACTACGCCGGCCGCGTGTTCCGCGGCGCGCCGGCGCCCACCAACCTGGTGGTGCCGCCCTACACCTTCGTCTCGGACTCGACGCTGGTGATCGGCGAGGACAAAGAAACCAAGGGGGCGTAGGGATGGCATCGCGTCTGCAGGCTTTGTGGGGCTGGTTCGACTCGCGCATGCCGTCGGCGGCGGAGCAGTGGCGCATCCACGCCTCGGAGTACTACGCGCCGAAGAACTTCAACTTCTGGTACTTCTTCGGCTCGCTCGCGCTGCTGGTGCTGGTGATCCAGATCGTCTCGGGCATCTTCCTCACCATGCACTACAAGCCGGACGCCAACCTCGCCTTCGGCTCGGTCGAGTACATCATGCGCGAGGTGCCCGGCGGCTGGGTGCTGCGCTACATCCATTCCACCGGCGCCTCGGCGTTCTTCATCGTGGTCTACCTGCACATGTTCCGCGCCCTGCTGTACGGCTCGCACAAGCAGCCGCGCGAGCTGGTGTGGATCTTCGGCGTGCTGATCTACCTCACGCTGATGGGCGAGGCGTTCTTCGGCTACCTGCTGCCCTGGGGGCAGATGTCGTACTGGGGCGCGCAGGTGATCGTGAACCTGTTCGGCACCGTGCCGTTCGTCGGCACGGCGCTCGCGGAATGGATCCGCGGCGACTACGTGGTGTCCGACGCCACGCTCAACCGCTTCTTCGCCCTGCACGTCATCGCCTTCCCGCTGGTGCTGCTCGGCCTGGTGGTGGCGCACCTGCTGGCCCTGCACGACGTGGGCTCGAACAATCCCGACGGCGTCGAGATCAAGAAGACCAAGGGCGCCGACGGCCGGCCGCTCGACGGCATCCCGTTCCACCCGTACTACACGGTGAAGGACATCGTGGGCGCGGTGGTGTTTCTCGCCATCTTCGCCTTCATCATGTTCTTCGTCCCCGAGATGGGCGGCTACTTCATCGAGCACAACAACTTCATCCCGGCCGACCCGCTGAAGACGCCGCAGCACATCGCCCCGGTGTGGTACTTCACGCCCTACTACTCGATCCTGCGCGCCGTGCCGCCGATCTTCAACTCCCAGTTCCCCGGCGTGCTGGCGATGGGCGTGTCGGTGCTGATCCTGTTCTTCCTGCCGTGGCTGGACCGCAGCCCGGTGAAGTCGATCCGCTACCGCGGCGCGGTGTACAAGGCCTGGCTCGCGCTGTTCGTGGTGGTGTTCGTCCTGCTCGGCTATCTCGGGGTGAAGCCGACCACCGTGTGGGGGCAGTTCGGCTTCAACGCCTTCTTCCTCGACACCAAGGACGTGGCCACGTG
The DNA here is from genome assembly GCA_036374055.1 of Burkholderiales bacterium. GTDB lineage: Bacteria > Pseudomonadota > Gammaproteobacteria > Burkholderiales > SG8-39 > SCGC-AG-212-J23. The sequence goes on along the minus strand of DASUUN010000254.1, from coordinate 4,720 downwards.
GGTGGCCCGGATCTGCACCATCATCTACTTCCTGTTCTTCTTCCTGATGCCCTGGTACACCGCGCGCGACAAGGTGAAGCCCGTGCCCGAGCGGGTGACGGTATGAGACGAGTTGCATTCCTCCTTCTGGCGTTGCCCTGGATGGCTTTCGCGGCCGAGACGGGGTACAGGCTCGACCGCTCGCCGCACGACGCCAACGACCTCGCCAGCCTGCAGAGCGGGGCCAGGCTGTACATGAACTACTGCCTGGGCTGCCACAGCGTGCAGTACATGCGCTACAACCGGCTGGCCGACCTCGGCCTCACCGAGGAGCAGATCAAGGACAACCTGCTGTTCACCGCCGACAAGGTGGGCGAGACCATCAGGATCCCGCTCGATCCGAAGGCCGGCAAGCAATGGTTCGGGGTGCCGCCGCCGGACCTGTCGGTGGTGGCGCGCTCGCGCGGCGCCGACTGGCTGTATACGTACCTTCGCACCTTCTACCGCGACCCGAAGACGGTCACCGGGTGGAACAACGCCGTGTTCGAGAACGTCGCCATGCCGCACGCGCTGTGGACGCTGCAGGGCGAGCGCGGCTACGACCGCGAAAAGCACGCCTTCACCGAGATCAGCAAGGGCTCGCTGTCGGCGGTGGAGTACGACATGGCGGTGCGCGACCTGGTGAACTTCCTCGCCTACGTCGGCGAGCCGGCCGCGGCCAGGCGCAAATCCATCGGCATCGTCGTGCTGCTCGTCCTCGGCGTGCTGTTCATCTTCACGTACCTCCTGAAGAAGGAATTCTGGAAGGACGTCAAGTAGGTCTTCGGAGCCGGAGTCGATCGCAATGATGCAACTTTACTCGGGGACCACGTGTCCCTTCAGCCACCGCTGCCGCTTCGTGCTGTACGAGAAGGGCATGGACTTCCAGGTCATCGACGTCGACCTGTACAACAAGCCCGAGGACATCGCGGTGATGAACCCCTACAACCGCCTGCCGGTGCTGGTGGAGCGCGACCTCATCCTGTACGAGTCGAACATCATCAACGAGTACATCGACGAGCGCTTCCCGCATCCGCAGCTGATGCCCGCCGACCCGGTGTTCCGGGCGCGCGCGCGCCTCATGCTGTACAACATGGAGGTGGAGCTGTTCTCGCAGATCGAGGCGCTCGAGGGCGGCAAGGAGAAGCAGGTGGACAAGGCGCGCCAGCACGTCGCCGACCGCCTGGTCGAGCTCGCCCCGGTGTTCACCAGGACCAAGCACATGCTGGGCGACGACTTCACCATGCTCGACGTGGCCATCGCGCCGCTGCTGTGGCGCCTGGACCACTACGGGATTAAACTCGGCAAGACGGCCGCGCCGCTGCAGAAGTACGCCGAGCGCATCTTTTCGCGGCCGGCGTTCATCGAGGCGCTGACCCCGAGTGAAAAGGTGATGCGGAAATAGCCGCATCTCGCAAATGAGCGAGATCCCGACCAAGCCCTACCTGCTGCGCGCCCTGTACGAATGGTGCGTCGACAACGGCTATACGCCGCACCTCGCGGTCAAGGTCGACTCGCGCACCCAGGTGCCCCAGGAGTACGTGAAGAACGGCGAGATCACGCTCAACATCAGCCCCAACGCGGTGCACAAGCTGCAGATGGGCAACGAGCTGGTGGAGTTCTCGGCGCGCTTCGGCGGCGTGGCGCGCCAGATCTCGGTGCCGATCACCGGCGTGTACGCCCTGTACGCGCGCGAGACCGGGCACGGCATGACCTTCGACGTCGACGGGCCCAAGGCCGGCCTGCAGGCGAAGGGCGAGGCCGAGCCCCGGCTGCCGATCGTCAAGCCCCCCGCCTCGCTGCCCGCCGTCACCACCCCCGAGCCGCCCAAGAAGCCCTCCGGCGGCGGCAAGCCGACCCTGCGGCGCATCAAATAGGCCTTGGGGGATAATCCCCGGAGTGCCGGTTTAGCTCAGTGGTAGAGCAACCGCCTTGTAAGCGGTAGGTCGTCCGTTCAATCCGGACAACCGGCACCAGAATTCGGGGTCAGTGTCGTAATTCAAGGATGCGCGAAGCGCTTCGGCGAATTACGACACTGACCCCGAATTCTCCGACCCGAATTGTAAAAAGAGTTGGCTCCCCTTGCTTCCGCCCCCCGGCGGCGTAAAGATGCACGCTGGGGGACACCTGCATGGCCAAGAACCGCATCTACCGGCGCACCGCCGAGGGCCAAAAGGCGCTCATGGAAAGCACGATCGGCATGGCCGGCGGCGAGTACCGGCGCATCCTCGATCTCGTCGTGGAAGACATGCACTACGACGCCCTGCGCGCCGCCCTGGCGCACTACTCCGACGGGGTGATCGCGCGCTGGCTGCGCGAGCTGGAGGGCCGCGGCCTGCTCGAGTCCTCGGCCGGCGACAGCGGCCAGGACCTGGACTTCACCGGCAGCTTCAACTTCCAGCAAGACGCGGCGAAAAGCTGATCTCGACGTCGCTGCCCGCCAGGGGCTTGAGCTGCTGGCGGACCAGGCGCGGGTGGCTCGCCTTGATGGCGAGGAACGGCTCGGGATGGGTGCGGTGGCGCGCCCAGGCCACGACCACCGGCAGGCTCCAGTACTCCGCGCCTTGGTGGTGGATCTCCCAGGTGTAACGCCCCGTCAGGTGGCGCGTCTTCGCCGCGCCTAGCAGCGACTTGCCGAGCAGCTCGCGGCGCGAGCGCGGCAGCAGGAAGCCGTTGCCGGTCAGCGCGAGCGAGAACTCGGGGCAGATGAAGCCGAACTCGCGGTGCTTCAGGAGCATAAAAAAAGCCCGCCGCGGCGGGCTTTCCTGCCTTGTCGAGCCCTAGATCGGCTTGATGTTGGCGGCCTGCAGGCCTTTCGGGCCGCGTTTCACTTCGAACTCGACCTTCTGGCCTTCCTTGAGCGTCTTGAAGCCGCTCATCTGGATCGCGGTGTGATGCGCGAACAGGTCTTCACCGCCCTCGGTCGGGGTAATGAAGCCGAAGCCTTTGGAGTCGTTGAACCACTTAACAGTGCCAGTTGCCATGGATCTACTTCCTGTGATGTGCCGCGACGATTCCGGGCGCGACGAAGCCGGGCATGACGATCAAGGAAGTGATTTGAGAGCCACTACGGACGCTGCTGAATGCGGCGGGTGAGGGTGGACAAATTCGCTGCCTTTGAATCACTGCGAGCCGATGGTATCACTTTTTGCGTGACGCAAAAGCGGCGCCTTTGTGTGTCGGCAGCGGCAGCGCCGTCTGGTATTTAACTTGCTTCAGCGCGAAGCTCGACTTGATGTTGCCCACCCCCGGCACGCGCGACAGGAACTCCAGGATGAAGCGCTCGAACGCCGGCACGTCGGGCACCAGCACGCGCAGCAGGTAATCGGCATCGCCGGTCATCAGGTAGCACTCCATCACCTCGGGCCGCTCGCGCACCGCCTTCTCGAACGTGTCGAGCGCCGGCTCGATCTGCTTCTCCAGCGTCACCTGCACCAGCACGCTCACCGTCAGCCCGAGCTTCTTCGCGTCGAGCAGCGTCACGTACCGGTCGATGAGCCCCTGCTCCTCGAGCGCCCGCACCCGCGCGAGGCAGGGCGAAGGCGACAGGTTGACCGCCTTGGCGAGCTCCACGTTGGAAATGCGGGCGTCGTGCTGCAGCCGCTCCAGGATGCGCAGGTCGATGGCGTCCATGCCGGCATAATATGCCGTCTGAATGGCCTTTCACAGCAATAAACAATACCTAATTCGGCAGGAATCAAATTACGATGCCGGCATGACCAACCTGTCCGACATCGTTTCCTCCGCCTTCTGGCGCGTCAACCCGCCCGACGCCGATCCGCTCGAGACGCGCGAGTGGCTCGAGGCCTTCGATGCGCTGGTCGCCGCCGAGGGCCGCGAGCGCGCCACCTTCCTTTTGCGGAAGCTTCTCGACCATGCGCGCGCACGACGCGTGCCGCTGCCGCCGGTGCTGAACACCCCGTACAAGAACTCGATCGCGCTGGCGCACCAGCCGCAGTTCCCCGGCAACCTCGAGCTCGAGCAGCGCCTGTCGTCGATCGTGCGCTGGAATGCGCTCGCCATGGTGGTGCGCGCCAACCGCGCCCACGCCGAGCTCGGCGGCCACATCGCGAGCTACGCCTCGGCGGCGGACCTGTTCGAGGTCGGGTTCAATCACTTCTTCCAGGCGAGCGACCTGGTGTACTTCCAGCCGCACTCGGCGCCCGGGGTGTATGCGCGGGCGTTCCTGGAGAACCGGCTCTCCGAAGAGAACCTCTCGAACTACCGAAGAGAAACCGGCGGCAAGGGCCTGTCCTCGTACTGCCATCCCTACCTGATGCCGCGGTTCTGGCAGTTCCCGACCGGCTCGATGGGGCTCGGCCCGCTGAATGCCATCTACCAGGCGCGGTTCATCCGCTACCTGGTGGACAGGGGATTGCTTGAAAAACAGAACATCAAGGTATGGGCCTTCGTCGGCGACGGCGAGATGGACGAGCCCGAATCGCTCGCCGGACTGTCCCTCGCCGCGCGCGAGGGCCTGGACAACCTGGTGTTCGTCGTGAACTGCAACCTGCAGCGGCTCGACGGCCCGGTGCGCGGCAACGGCTCGGTCGTGCAGGAGCTCGAGGGCCTGTTCGCGGGCGCCGGCTGGAACGTGCTGAAGCTGCTGTGGGGCTCGGACTGGGATCCGCTGTTCGCGCGCGACGAGGAAGGCGTGCTCCTCAAGCGCCTGCACGAGACGGTCGACGGCGAGTTCCAGACC
>DASUUN010000253.1:0-6447 GCA_036374055.1 Burkholderiales bacterium | reverse complement strand
GATGATCATCAGATCCGATTGTCGCGGGCTCGCGCGAAACACGATGCCGAAGCGGTCGAGGTCGTAGCGCGAAGCCGCCGCCTGCATCATCTCGACGGCGCAGCAGGCGAGGCCGAAGCTCATCGGCCACAGCGACCCGGTGCGCGTCCAGTTGATGACGCTGTCCGCCTTTTCCGTCACGAAGCCTTGATGGAGAAGTCCTTCGATCGCCATGAACGGACCCAGCGCAAAGGTCGTGCCCGAGAACCCCCGCGAAGAACGACGGTCGCAGCTCTATGCGAGTGAGCGAAGCCATGACGCCGGAGGTACGCGTGTGCGGCCCGGATGAGCCGATCGTGGACTGCGCCAGAGCGATGGCGAGCAACGACATCGGCGCGCTGCCGGTCGCAGAGAATAACCTGCTGGTCGGCATGGTGACCGATCGCGACATTGCCATCCGCGCCGTGGCTGCCGGCAAAGGGCCCGGCACGCCGGTCCGCGAGGTCCTGAGCCGGGAGGTGCTGTACTGCTTTGAGGATCAGGACCTCGAGCATGTCGCGAACAGCATGGGCACGGCCAAGGTCCGCAGAGTCCCTGTGCTCACCCGGGACAACCGTGTGGCCGGCATGCTCTCGCTGGCGGACGTCGCTCTGCGCGAGCCAGAGGTGGCGGGCGGCGCGCTCGCCGAGCTGTCGAAGCCCGGGGCGCCGCACTCGCAAAGCTTCCAGCCGCCGGCTTCCTCCCGGCCGTGAGGCCGGCGTTCAGCGGTACGGCGCGAACGCGGGCGGCGGCGCGACCAGCGGGCTGAGGGGCGGCAAGGAGGTCTCCCCGGCGCTCGCGCTTTCCACGCCGTAGCCAGGCGAGATCACGGCCTGGACCGTGCGCCGCAGTTGCTCGCGCGTCGGGTTCGGTTGGCCGAGCGCGATCAGATTCTGCCGCGCGAACTGCACCTGCCGCAGCGCCTCGGCCGGCGGTAGGTGCGCGAGCATGGCTTGCAGCTCCGGCGCGAGCCGGGCGAACTCCGCCTCCTCGGGCAGCGGCCGCTGCGCCTGCTGCGCATAGGCCGGAACGAGGAGGGAAGCCGCGAGCAGCAGCAGAAATCTCATGCCGGCATCTTAGATCAGCGCCGCGGCGGCGGAAATGTCGCGGAACCCGCACACGCGGGCGCTGAAGCGCTACTTGCGATTGGCCGCTGCGGTGATAGCCAAGGCAAGGCGGATCGGCGATTTATGCAGGTTCGCCCGCCGTCCTCACGCCGCCGTCCTCTCTCTTGCACCAGCTGTCCTCGAGGCGCGCCTGTCAAGGAGTGCGGCCGATGAACGAGGAGAGCGACCTTGAGCAAGGACAAAGACCCGAGCGAGATGACCGACTTCGGCATTTTCTACCCGCGCGGCCACCTCGTGGTGGCGTTCACGAAGAAGGAGGACGCCGAGCGCGTGCAGCGCGACCTGCTTGCTGGCGGTTACGACCCGGCGGACTGCCTGCTGCTCACCTCGCAGCAGGTGGCCGAGGGCGCCAAGCGCAACCTCGAAGACCATACCGGCATACTCGCGCGCCTGGGCAGAAGCGACGAGGCGGTGCGCACGCACCTCGAGGCGGCGCGGCAGGGCGACACGTTCCTGTTCATCTACGCGCCCGGCGATCTCGAGAGCGAGCGCGCCATGAACGTGGTGCGGCGCGTGCCCTTCGAGTTCGCGCACCGCTACCACCGCTTCGCGATCCAGGTCCTCAAGTGAGGGATGCAGTCCGTCCTTAACCCGCAGGGTCCCGACGCGGCGATCATCGCCGAAATCTCCTGGGTGCTGTTCGGGGGCGGCGCCGTCATCTTCACCGTGGTCATGGCGCTCGCCGCTTGCGCGGTCCTCGGAAGGATTCGAGGGGCTTCAGAGAAGCTCCTTATCGTCGGCGGCGGCATCGTCTTCCCGCTGGTCACGCTCTCGGCGCTGCTCGTCTACAGCCTGGTGCGCGCCGCGGCGCTGCATCCGGCCGACCCGGCGGCGCTGCGCATCGAGGTGGTGGGCGAGCAGTGGTGGTGGCGCGTGCACTACCTCGACGCCGACGGGCGGCGCGACTTCGCCACCGCCAACGAGATCCGCGTGCCGGTGGGCCGCCCGGTCGAGCTGCAGCTCAAGTCCGCCGACGTGCTCCACAGCTTCTGGGTGCCGGCGCTCGCCGGCAAGCTCGACATGATCCCCGGGCGCACCAACGTGCTGCGCGTTCGCGCCGACCGCGCCGGCGAGTTCCGTGGCCAGTGCGCCGAGTACTGCGGTGGGCCGCATGCGCTGATGGCGCTGCATGTGGTGGCCGAAGAACCCGAGCAGTTCCAGCGTTGGGTCGCCAGTCAAAGAAAACCTTCAACTGGAAAGAACCCCTTGTTCACTTCTCACTGTGGCGCCTGTCATACGGTGCGCGGCACGGCCGCAGTGGGCACGCGCGGTCCGGACCTCACGCATGTCGGCAGCCGGCTCACGATAGGCGCCGGGCTGCTGCCGAACAACGCGGGCGCGCTTGCCGGCTGGATCGCCTCGAGCCAGCACCTCAAGCCCGGCAACCTGATGCCCTCCTTCGAGACGTTCTCCGGCGCCGAGCTGCGCGAGCTGGCCGCGTACCTGGAAGGGCTGAAGTAGGTGTTCGAGTCGTTCCCGCTGTGGGGCAACGGCTTCGTCTTCGCGGGCGCGGCGGCGGCCGTCTGGGCCGCCGGCACGCGCATCGCCGGCTACGCCGACGCCATCGCCGAGACGACCGGCATCGGGCGCGGCCTGCTCGGCATCTTGCTGCTCGGGGGCGTGACCTCGCTGCCGGAAATGGCGGTCGCCTCGACCGCGTCCCTCGCCGGCCACCCGGCGCTGTCGGTGAACGATCTCCTGGGCAGCGCCGCGATCAACGTAGTGATCATCGCCGTCGCCGACGCCGTTCTCGGGCGCGGCGCCATCAGCTCGGTGCTCGCCTCGCCCGGCGTGCTGCTGCAGGGGGTACTCGGCATCGTCCTGCTGGCGATGGTCGCCGGCGCGACCATGACCGTGGACGTGCCGCTCCTAGGCGCGAGCGCGTGGACGTGGCTTCTCCTCTGCGCCACTGCCGTCGCCCTCTGGGTGGTCGCCCGCTCGAATAGCGCGAGCGCCTGGAAGGCGGTGCGCAAGCCGGGGCAGGAGAGGCGGGGCGCCGGGTCGCAGCACGGCGCCCAGGCCCTGCGGCCCGTCATCGCGAAGACCGCCGTCGCCGGCGCGGTGGTCCTCGTCGCCGGATTCCTCCTCGCGAACAGCGCGGAGGCGATCGCCGTGCAGACCGGCCTGGGCACGAGCTTCGTGGGCGCGGTGCTGCTCGGCGCGTCCACCTCGCTGCCCGAGGTGAGCACCGTGATCGCCGCGGTGCGCCTCAGGCGCTACGAGATGGCGGTCTCCGACATCTTCGGCACCAACCTCTTCAACATCACCATCATCTTCGCGGTCGATGCGCTCTACGACGGCCCGCCGGTGCTGGCCGAGGTCGGGCCTTTCGCGGGCTTCGCGGCGCTCCTCGCGATCGTACTGACCGCGCTCTACCTCGCCGGCATGATCGAGCGGCGCGACCGCACCGTGGCGCGCATGGGGTATGACTCGCTCGCCGCCATGGCGACCTACGGCGCCGGCGTCGCGCTGCTCTACCAGCTCCGATGAGCGAGCTCCCCAGCGCCTTGCCGCGCCCGCCGGGGGAGCTCGAGGAGCTCAAGCGCCTGTGGAACCCGCCGCGCGGGCTGCGCTTCATCACCGTCATCAACAACAACTACGTCGGCGTGTTCTACGTCGGCGCGGCGTTCCTGTTTTTCATCCTGGCCGGGATCCTCGCGCTGCTCATGCGCGCGCAGCTCGCCGTGCCCGACAACGACCTGATCGGACCGCGCCTCTACAACCAGCTCTTCACCATGCACGGCACGATGATGATGTTCCTCTTCGCCGTGCCGGCGGTGGAGGCGATGGGGATCCTGCTCCTGCCGAACATGCTGGGGGCGCGCGACCTGCCGTTCCCGCGCCTGTCCGCCTACGCCTTCTGGGCCTACTTCATCGGCGGGCTGGTGTTCTTCTCGAGCCTGTTCCTCGACATGGCGCCGATGGGCGGCTGGTTCATGTATCCGCCGCTCACCACCGAGGCCTACTCGCCGGGCATCAACGAGGATTTCTGGCTGCTGGGCATCGGCTTCATCGAGATCTCGGCGATCGCCGGCGCGGTCGAGATCGTGGTCGGCATCCTGCGCACCCGCTCCCCTGGCATGACGCTCGCGCGCATGCCGATCTTCGCCTGGGCGATGCTCGTCTTCGCGCTGATGATCATTTTCGCCTTTCCGGCGGTGATCCTCGGCACGCTGCTCCTCGAGCTCGAGCGCGCCTTCGGCTGGCCGTTCTTCACGGCGGCCAAGGGCGGCGACGCGCTGCTCTGGCAGCACCTCTTCTGGTTCTTCGGCCACCCCGAGGTCTACATCATCTTCCTGCCGGCGGCGGGCATGGTGTCGATGATCGTGCCCACCATGGCGCAGACGCCGCTCGCGGGCTACCGCCTGGTGATCCTCGCGCTCGTCACCATGGGGTTCCTGAGCTTCGGCCTGTGGGTGCACCACATGTTCGCCACCGGCATCCCGCGCCTTTCGCTCTCCTTCTTCCAGGCGGCGAGCATGGCGGTGGCGATCCCGAGCGGCATCCAGGTGTTCGCCTGGATCGCCACCTTCGCCAAGGGCAAGGTGCAGGTGAAAACCCCGGCGCTGTTCATCTTGGGGTTCCTCTTCACCTTCGTGCTGGGCGGGCTCACCGGCGTGATGGTGGCGGTGGTGCCCTTCGACTGGCAGGTGCACGATACCTATTTCATTGTCGCCCACCTGCACTACGTGCTGATCGGCGGCATGGTCTTCCCGCTGTTCGCCGCTTTCTACTACTGGGTTCCCTACACGAGCAGGAACCCGTTGTCGGAGCGCGTCGGCCGGTGGGTGTTCTGGCTCGTCTTCCTGGGCTTCAACGTCGCCTTCTTCACCATGCACGTGACGGGCCTCCTCGGCATGCCGCGGCGCGTCTACACCTACCAGGCCGGGCTGGGGTGGGATGCGCTCAACCTGATCTCGACCCTCGGCGCCTTCATGATCGCGGCGGGCGTGCTGCTTCTCCTCATCGACGTGGCCCGGCGCTTCCGCATGTCGGCGGAAGGCAACGCCGGCAACGTCTGGAACGCCGGCACGCTCGAGTGGCTGCCCAACGGCAACTATTCCAACCGCAGCATCCCCGAGGTGACGAGCGCCTATCCGCTCTGGGACCAGCCGCGCCTCGCCGAGCAGGTGGAGGCGGGCGCCTGGTACCTGCCGCGCTCGGTGACCGGCACGCGCGACACCATCGTCACGAGCCCGGTCGACGCTAGGCCGCAGTTCGTGCTGCGCCTGCCGATGCCGGGGTGGGCGCCCCTCGCCGGCGCGCTCTTCACGGCGGCGTTCTTCTTCGCCCTCACCTTCAAGCTGGTCGCTCTCGCCGCGGTCTGCGGCGTCATCGCCGTCGGCGCGCTCCTGCACTGGGGCTGGCACCTCGACCCGCCCGCGGGGTTGCCGCCGGTCGACATCGGCGGCGGGATCAAGCTACCCGTGTACGTGAGCGGCCCGGTGTCGCAGGCGTGGTGGGCGATGGTGGTGCTGATGCTTGTGGCCGGCTCGCTCTACGCCTGCGCGCTGTTCTCGTACCTCTACCTCTGGACCGTCTCCCCCGAGGTTTGGCCGAAGGCGGCGTCGGACGCTTCATTCGCGCTTCTGACCGCAGTACTGCTCGTTCTGAGCAGCGCGGCCGTCGCGCTTGCGAACCGCGGCGTGACGAGGCGCGGCGATTGTCGGGCCCTGTGGCTCGCCATCGCGCTCATGCTTGCTGCTTACGCGGCCCACCTGGCGGGCCAGTGGGCGGTGTCGCCGACCGAGAGCGCCTACGGCGCGATCGTCTACGCAATCCTGTCCATCGACGGCTTCTTCATCGCTTCGGCCGTGGTGCTCGCGTTCTTCGCGCTGGCACGCCGGTGGGCGGGGCGACTGGATCGCGAGCGGCGCGTGAGCTTCGACAACGCGCGGCTGTTCTGGCACTACACGGTGGCGCAGGCGCTCGCCGGGCTTCTCATGGTGCAGGGCTTTCCGAGGCTCGCGGGCTGATGGCGGCGCTGCGCATCTCGCTCGGCGTGGTGCTGTGGGCGCTGCATTTCACGGTCGTCTACGGCTTCACCGCGCTCGCCTGCGCTCGCGGCTTCGGCGCCTCGGCGCCCTGGTTCGTCGGCGGCGCGACGGTCGTGGCCGCCGCGGCCGCGATCGCGATCATCGTCACCCACCGGTCCGGCGAGTTCACGCGCTGGATGACCGCCGCCGTCGCCGCGCTCGCCCTGGTCGCGATCGTCTGGGAAGGGTTTCCCGCCCTCATGGTGCCCGCATGCGACTAGCCGCCCTCGCTTTCGTTCTTCTTCTTAATTCATGTTCTTCCGAAG
>DASUUN010000252.1:0-6173 GCA_036374055.1 Burkholderiales bacterium | reverse complement strand
GGCATGCTCGGGCGCAGCATCGCCGAGGTGTTCGGCGAGGAAGCGTACGCGCGCATGCGGCCGCACCTCGAGCGCGTGCTGGCCGGCGAGGAAGTGCAGTTCGAGTTCAGCGCGGCGGCAGGCGGCCGGCAGCGCGCGCTGCAGGTCTCCTGCGTGCCGCACCTCGCTCCCGACGACGGCGCGGTGCTCGGCTTCTACCTGCTGGCCAACGACGTCAGCGCCCTCAAGCGCGCGCAGGAGGACCTGCGCTTCGCCGCCATCCAGCTGCAGCACGACGCGCGGCGCCTGGAATTCCTCGCGCACCACGACATCCTCACCGGCCTGCCCAACCGCGCCATGTTCCAGGAGCGGGCGCGCGAGGCCGTGGCGCACGCGCGGCGCCACGACAAGACCGCGGCGATGCTGTTCATCGACCTGGACAACTTCAAGCAGGTGAACGACAGCCTGGGCCACGACGTCGGCGACGGCCTGCTGAAGGTGATCGCCTCGCGCCTGCGCGCCTGCGTGCGCGGCGACGACTTCATCGCGCGCATCGGCGGCGACGAGTTCTGCGTGCTGCTGCAGGACATCGCCGACCCGCGCGAGGCCGCCGCCGTGGCGCAGAAGCTGGTGCACGAGCTGGGCAAGTCCTACCGTATCGACCGGCACGAGGTGCAATCGGGCGCGAGCATCGGCATCGCCTGCGTGCCGCAGGACGGGCAGGACGTGGCCACGCTGCTGCGCCTCGCCGACGCGGCGATGTACCGCGCCAAGGAAGCCGGCCGCAACGGCTACCAGTTCTTCTCCGTGGTGCTCAACCAGGACGCGGCCGCCGCCGCGGCGCTCGCCGACGAGCTGCGCGCCGGCATCGAGCGCGCCGAGCTGTTCCTCGTCTACCAGCCGCGCATCGACGTCGGCACGCGCCAGGTAGTCGGCGCCGAGGCGCTGCTGCGCTGGCGCCACCCGCGCTACGGCGTGCTCGCGCCGGAAGCCTTCCTGCCGCTCGCCGACGACACCGGCCTGCTGGTGCCGATCGGCGCCTGGGCGCTGCGCGAGGCCTGCGAGCAGGGCCGCCGCTGGCTGGATGCCGGCATCAGGCCCTTCACCGTGGTGGTGAACGTGACTGCGCGCCAGCTGCGCCACGGCAGCCTCGCCGAGCAGGTGCGCGCGGCGCTGGAGGCGAGCCGCCTGCCGCCCGAGTCGCTGCTGATCGAGGTGCCCGAGAACCTGCTGCGCCAGATTCCCGAGCAGCTCGAGGAAGGCCTGGCCGGGGTGGCGGCCGCGGGCGCGCGCCTGGGCGTCGACGATTTCGGCACCGGCTACGCCTCCTTGCCGATGCTGCAGCGCCTGCACGTGGGCGCGGTGTGCATCGACCGCAAGCTGGTGGCCGGCGTGCCGGTGGACGCCGAGCGCGCCGGCCTAGCCAAGGCCCTCATCGCCCTCGCCCGCGGCCTCAACTTCGACGTCGTCGCCAAGGGCGTCGAGACCCTCGCGCAGCGCGAGTTCCTGGCCGAAGCCGGCTGCCGCGTCTGCCAGGGCGACCTGTTCGCCGCCGCCGGCCCCGCCGACGAGGTCGAGCCCTTCCTGCGCGCCCGCCGCGCCGCCTAGAATCCCAATCGGGGTCAGAGCCCGATTTCCGGAGAAAAGATGGAAGCGATGAAGGACGCAAGCCACCTCTACGAGGTGGAGCGCCGCGAGTACCACGCCGAGCGCCCGGGCTTTCGCATCAACGAGCTGCAGATCTCGCCGACGCAGCAGGTGCCGTGGCACTACCACAGCAATGTGCAGGACACCTTCTACGTGCTCGAGGGGAAGATCCGGATCTTCCTGCAGGACCCCAAGGAGGAAGTGCGGCTCGGGCCGGGTGAAACCTATGCCGTGCCGCCGCGCCGCCCGCATCTGGTCACCAATGCGGGCGACGTGTCGGCGACTTTTCTCGTGCTCCAGGGCATCGGCGAATACGACTTCGTGCCGCTGGTGAAGCAGCGCGCATGAAGGAAGCGGTCCGGCGCGCGCGCCCGCAGGACGAACGGCCCATTCCGGAAGGCTGCTCGATCCTCGAGCTGTCGAACAGCGCGGACGATCCCGATCTTTCCATCGCCCGCGCCCGCGTGCCGCCCGGGGTGACCACGCGCTGGCACCGCGTGCGCAATACCGCCGAGCGCTACGTGATCCTCGAGGGACGAGGCCGCGCCGAGATCGGCGGCCTCGCGCCGCAGGAGGTCGGTCCCGGCGACGTGATCCTCATCCCGCCCTCGACCCGGCAGCGCATCGCGAATACCGGGCCGGGCGATCTCGTGTTCCTCGCCATCTGCACTCCCCGCTTCACGCAGGGCGCCTACGAGGACGTCTGATACATTCGGGCAATGACGCCGATTTCTCCTGAAGTACGCGCCGAGCTCGCGCCCGGCGGCAAGCTGCGCGTGGGCATCAACCACAGCAACTTCCTCATCGTGACGCCCGGCTCGCCGTTCGGCGCGCCCAAGGGCATCGCGCCGGACCTGGCGCTCGAGCTGGGCAGGCGCGCGGGCGTGCCGGTGGAGTTGGTGAGCTACGACGCCGCCGGCAAGCTGGCCGACGCGGTGAAGGGCGCCGAGGTCGACGTCGGGTTCCTCGGCAACGAGCCGCAGCGCGCCGACGTGATCGCGTTCAGCCCGGCCTACGTCGAGCTGCCGGTCACCTACCTGGTGCCCGCGGGCTCGCCGATCCGCTCGCTCGCCGACGTCGATCGCGCAGGCGTGCGCATCGCCGTATCGGCGAGGAGCGCCTACGATCTGTACCTCAGCCGCAACCTGAAGCACGCGCAGCTCGCGCGCGCCGAGGGCATCCCGGCCTCGGCGATGCTGTTCGCCGAGCAGAAGCTCGAGGCGCTCGCCGGCCTCAAGCCCGGCCTGATGGCCGAGGCGCAGAAGCTGCCCGGCTCGCGCGTGCTCGACGGCCAGGTGACCTCGGTGCAGCAGTCGATCGGCGCGCCGAAAGACCGCCAGGCGGCCGCGCGCGTCCTGCGCGAGTTCGTCGAGGACATCAAGCGCTCGGGCCTGGTCGCGCAAACGGTCGAGAAGCACGGGGTCAAGGGGATCGACGTCGCGCCGCCGGCGTGAAGCTTTCCGTCGTCGTTCCCGCGTTCAACGAAGAAAAGCTCCTTGCGAGCACGCTCGCCTGCATCCACGAGGCGGCACGCGGGTGGTCCTACGAGCTCATCGTATGCGACAACAACTCCACCGACCGCACCGCCGGAATCGCCCGCGCCGCAGGCGCGCGCGTGGTGTTCGAGCCGGTGAATCAGATCTCCCGCGCGCGCAACGCAGGCGCCGCCGCGGCGAGCGGCGAATGGCTGCTGTTCATCGACGCGGATTGCTCGCCGTCGCACGCTCTTTTCGAGGATTTGCGCAATGAAATCGAAAGCGGCGCGTGCGTCGGCGGCGGCTGCACCGTCAGGCTCGCCGGCGCGCCGCCGGCGGTGCGCTTCTGGGTGGCGGCGTGGAACGCGACCAGTCGCGCGCTGTCCTGGGCGGCGGGCTCGTTCCTGTTCTGCGAGGCGCGCTTGTTCCGCGAGCTCGGCGGATTCAGCCGCGAGCTCTACGCCGCCGAGGAGATCGACCTGTCGCGCCGCCTGAAGCGCCGTGGACGGCTCGTCATCCTGCATCGCCACCCGCTGGTGACGAGCGGCCGCAAGGCGCAGCTCTATTCGTGGCGCGAGCACCTCGCCTTCCTCGTGCGCATGATGCTGAGCGGGGGCCGCGCCCTTCGCCGCCGCGAGGACTGCACGGTCTGGTACGACGGGCGCCGCTAGCGCGCCGCGCGGATGGCTCCGGCGATCTCGCCGGGCGCCGGAAAACGCCCGTCGCGGTGCTTGGAAAACACCAGCCTGCCGTCGGCGAATACGTCGAGCACGCCGTTGTCGCCCTTGACCAGCGCGGGCTCCACGCCGAGCTCGCGCCGCAGCTCCTCCGCCAGGCTCACGGCCCGGGGGAGATAGTTTCAGCGCAGGCAGTAGACGATGCGGATCTGCACGGCTAGGCGACGACGAAGTCGAACGCCCCGCCGTCCTTCGACGCCTTCATCTCGAGCTCTGGCTGGTAGATGCGGTCGCGCCGGTTGGCGGGCTCGTCCGGCCAGTAAAGCTGCGTGGTGAGCAGCCGCCCGCCGCGCGGCTGCACCTTGACGTGGAAGTGGCGCGTGCGCCCCGGGTACAGCGCGGGGACCACGGTCTCGAAGCGGTAGCGCCCCTGCGCATCGGTGAACTGGTGGCCGCGGTAGCGGTAGCCCTGGTTATCGTAGGCGCCCTGCTCGTCGCAGTGCCACAGGTCCACCAGCGCGTTCGCCGCGGGCCTGCAGTCCGGCGTCAGCACCCGCCCCGTGAGCACGAAGCGGGTCTTCTCGCCCCCTTCCAGGAGCGAGGCGCGCAGCGGCGAGCTCGGCGTGAAGAACGGTCCCTCGGTCTGGCGAGGCGTCACCACGCCGCAGGTCTGCGCCAGACCTTCCAGCGGAATCAGCATTGCGGCGGCGAGGACCTGGCGGCGTTTCATGTCTATCCCTTTACGCAGAGCACCTGCTTCAGTGTGTGTACGACCTCGACCAGGTCCGATTGGTTCGCCATCACCTCGTCGATGTCCTTGTAGGCGGCCGGAATCTCATCGAGCACGCCCTTGTCTTTCCGGCAGATGACGCCCCGGGTCTGGGTTTCCAGCTCCTCGACCGAGAAGCGCTGGCGCGCCGCATTGCGGCTCATGCGCCGCCCGGCGCCGTGCGCGCAGGAATGGAAGCTCTCGGGCACGCCGCGGCCGCGCACGATGTAGCTGCGCGCGCCCATGCTGCCGGGAATGATGCCGAGCTCCCCGGCGCGCGCGCGGATCGCACCCTTGCGCGTGAGCCACACCTCTTCCCCGTAGTGTTCCTCGCGCTCGACGTAGTTGTGGTGGCAGTTCACCGCCGCGCCGGTCACCTCGAACGCCGGCAGGTGGCGGCGCAAGGCCTCGAGCACGAGGGCCATCATCTCCTCGCGGTTGGCGCGCGCGTAGTCCTGCGCCCAGCCGACCGCCTCCACGTAGTCGTCGAAGTGCGCCGCGCCCTCGGGGAAGTAGGCAAGGTCCTTGTCCGGGACCTGAATTCCCTGTTTTTCAGCATCCCGCTTGGCAAGCTCGATGAAATAGGAGCCGATGGCATTGCCGATGCCGCGGCTGCCGGAATGCAGCATGACCCAGACGCGGCCGGCCTCGTCGAGGCATACCTCGATGAAGTGGTTGCCGCCGCCGAGCGTGCCGAGCTGCAGCGCCCAGTGCGAGTTCTTGCCGAGGCGCTTGCCGATGCCCGGATGCCGCTCCAGGATTCTCCTGAGGGGCCTGCCGAAGCGCTGCGCGTCGCGCGCGTCGCGCTCGTCGTGCTGGGCGAAGCCCACCGGCACGTCGCGCGTGATCTGGTTGAAGATGCCCTTCAGGCGTTTCTCATCAAGATCATTTGATGTGAGAGAAAGGCGAGTCGCCACCATGCCGCAGCCGATGTCGACCCCGACCGCGGCAGGGATGATGGCGCGCAGCGTCGGGATCACCGAGCCGACGGTGGCGCCGATGCCCAGGTGCACGTCCGGCATCGCCGCCACGTGGTGGTGCACGATCGGCAGCCGCGAGAGGTTCACCAGCTGCTGGCGCGCGGCCGTCTCGATCTCGCCGGTGTAGATCGCTACGGGCACCCTTCCTTCGGTGATGGTGTGCAGCACGGGCATAACGGCCGCGATTATAGAAAGGATCAGCAGAGCTGCTGTGACCCGACGGCCCGGCGTTGGTTTCCGCACTTCCACGTGCGGAGGAAAAGCTATCCGGGTTTTCTTGCGCCGGCGATGATCGCCGGGAACGCGATGCGAAAGTCCCTGCCCTGCCGCGACCTTTCTGCACCGGCAAGAATGTGCTCGTGGATTCGCTCGAGGGCCTCCCCGGTCTGCCGCTCGAGCATCATGGCCAAGACGCGTACGCGATCCGCGTGCCGTCGGCGCTCGAGCAGAAGCGGATCTGCTGCCTGAATTCCGGAATCATCCCAGGCCGAGCAGCTTCGCGGCATTGTGCTTCATGATCAGCGGCCGCACTTCGGGCTTTATCGGCAGCTTGTCGAACTCCGCGATCCACTTCTCCGGTGCGATCACCGGGTAGTCCGAGCCGAACAGGATCCTGTCCTTGAGCAGCGTGTTCGCGTATTGCACC
>DASUUN010000251.1:0-4456 GCA_036374055.1 Burkholderiales bacterium | reverse complement strand
ATGCCGACCTCGATGGTGCGGCCGTCATCCGTGGCGTCGACCATGGCGACCACCGCCCGCTCGGGGAAGTAGACCGCGTCGATGTCCTGGTCCGCCCGATACACGACCTCGCCGCGCTTCAGCGCCACCCGCTCGAGCTTGGGCAGGAGATCCCGGTACTCGCTCGCGAGCAGGGCGGCGAGGATGCTGTTGCCGACCGGGGTGCGGGGGCTGGCCTTCATCGGTTGATTTTCCTACAGCCGCCCCGAAGTATTGCAGCATGGCCACGGATACCCAAGCCAAGCTCGTGCTCGCCTGCCCGGCCTGCTTCACCGCCAACCGCGTGCCCCGGGCGCGCCTGGGCGACGATCCCAAGTGCGGCAAGTGCGGCGCGCGGCTGCTGGAGGGCAGGCCGGTGGCGCTCGAGGCCGGGACGTTCGACTCCTTCGTCGAGCGCAGCGAGCTGCCGGTGCTGGTGGACTTCTGGGCAGCCTGGTGCGGGCCTTGCCGCGCGATGGCGCCGGCCTTCGAGCAGGCCGCGGGCGAGCTCAAGACCCGGGTGCGCTTCGCCAAGCTCGACACCGAGCAGGCCCAGGACATCGCCGCGCGCTTCGGCATCCGCTCGATACCGACAATGATTCTCTTTCGCGGCGGGCGCGAGGCGGCGCGCGTCTCCGGCGCCATGGACACGCGCGGCATCCGCGCCTGGCTCGAAACGCAACGATAGTTGGGACCCCCAACTAATTGACTTTCCCGCCGGGCCTGGGGCAGCATCCCACCCCATCCACAGGAGGAACGTCGCATGGCCCAGAAACCCATGTCCTTCGCCGTCGGCGCGGCGCTCGCCGCACTCTCCTTCGGCGCCGCAGCGCAGACCACGCTCAAGCTGCACCATTTCCTCGGCCCGAAAGCCCCGGCCCACACGCAGATGCTCGAGCCCTGGGCACAGCGCGTCGAGAAGGCCGCCGGCGGCAAGGTGAAGATCGAGATCTACCCCTCGATGTCGCTCGGCGGCAAGCCGCCGCAGCTCATCAACCAGGCGCGCGACGGCGTGGTGGACATCATCTGGACCGTGAACGGCTACACCGCGGGCCTGTTCCCGCGCTCGGAAGTGTTCGAGCTGCCGTTCGTGCACACCAACAACCCGGCGGCCACCAACCTCGCCATGCGCGCGATGTACGCCAAGCACCTCGCGCCGGAGTACAAGGGCGTGGAGCCGCTGTTCCTGCACGTGCACGCCGGCCAGGCGATCCACATGGTGGACAAGGAGGTGCGCAAGCCCGAGGACCTGCAGGGCCTGAAGATGCGCATCCCGACGCGCACCGGCGCCTGGATCATCGAGGCGCTGGGCGCCGCGCCGGTGGGCATGCCGGTGCCCGACCTGCCGCAGGCGCTGTCGAAGAAGGTGGTGGACGGCGCCTTCATCCCGTGGGAGATCATCGCGCCGCTGAAGCTCCAGGACATGACCGACTACCAGATCGAGGGGCCGAACAAGGTGCGCTTCGGCACCACGACCTTCCAGGTGTCGATGAACCAGGCGCGCTGGAAATCGCTGCCGGCCGACGTGAGGAAGGCCTTCCAGAGTGTCTCGGGCGAGGCCTGGGTGCGCGAGGTGGGCGAGATCTGGAGGAAGGCCGACGAGGGCGGCATCGCCATCGCCACCAAGGCGGGCAACAAGCACATCCAGCTCACCGACGCCGAGATCGCCGTCTTCCGCCAGAAGATGGAGCCGGTGGTGCAGCGCTGGATCGACGACGTCAAGGGCAAGGGCATCGACGGCGCCGCGCTCGTCAAAACCGCCCGTGAGCTGATCGCCAAGTATTCGAAGTGAGGTTGCTGCGCCGCGCCGTCGAGCTGTGGGCCATGCTCGGCGGCGTCGTGCTGCTTTGCGTGGTGTTCCTCACCACCTGGAGCGCCACCAGCGGCGTGCTGCTCGCGAGGCCGCTGCCGGGCGACGTCGAGCTGACCGAGATGCTCACCGCAGTCGCGGTGTTCATGTTCCTGCCCTATTGCCAGCTGAGCGGCGCCAACGTCACCGCGGACATTTTCACCGCGCGCGCCAGCCCGCGCACCGTCGCGCTGCTCGGCGTGCTTTCCGCCCTGGTCGCCCTCGCGTTCAGCACGCTGCTGCTGTGGCGGATGTATGAAGGGCTCGCGGATTACCGCGAGTACGTGGAAACCACCACGATCCTGCACATCCCGATCTGGTACGCCTACGTTCCCGCGCTTGCCTCGCTCGCGCTGCTGATCGCCGCCTGCGCCGGGTCCCTGCGCGAGGCGTTCGCCGGCTGGCGTGGACAATAGCCTTTACATCGGGCTGGCGGGGCTGGTCGCGCTCGTCGCGCTGATCGCCATCCGCATCCCGATCGCCTACACCATGATCCTGGTGGGCGGGATCGGGGCCATGATCCTGAACGAGCCGCGGATCGTGCTGGCGCAGCTCAAGAACCTCCCCTATTCCCAGTTCTCGATCTACGATCTGTCGGTGCTGCCCATGTTCGTGCTGATGGGCAACCTCGCGTCGCGCGCGGGGCTGTCGCGCGACCTGTTTCGCGCGGCGAACGCCTGGCTCGGCTGGATGCGCGGCGGGGTGGCGATGTCCGCGATCGCCGCCTGCGCCGGGTTCGGCGCGGTGTGCGGCTCCTCGCTCGCCACCGCCTCGACCATGGGGCAGGTGGCGCTGCCCGAGCTGCGCCGCTACCGCTACAGCCCGCGCCTCGCCACCGGGACGCTGGCCGCCGGCGGCGTGCTCGGCATCCTGATCCCGCCCTCGGTCGTGCTGGTGGTGTACGGCATCGTCGTGGAAGCGAGCATCGTCGGCCTGTTCATCGCGGCCTTCGTGCCCGGCGTGATCGCGGTGCTGCTGTTCATCGCCACCATCGCGATCTACGTGCGCGTGAATCCGGGCTCCGGGCCGGCGGGCGAAGCCGTGTCGCGCCAGGAGTTCCGCGAGGCGACCGTGCGCGTCGCGCCGGTCGTGTCGATCTTCGGCATGGTGATCGGCGGCATCTACTTCGGCTTTTTCAACCCCACCCCCGCGGCCGCGGTCGGGGTGTTCCTGGTGCTGGTGTTCGGCCTGGTGCGCGGCGTGCTGCGCTGGCCCGGCATCAAGGGCGCGCTGCTCGACACGGCGGCCACCAGCGGCATGATCTACCTGATCCTGCTCGGCGCGGCGCTGCTCAACATCTTCATGGCGCGCGGCGGCGTGCCGCAGGCGGCCGCCCGGATGATGGTGGAGTCCGGCCTGCCGCCGATGGTGATCCTCTCCCTGCTGCTGCTGGCGCTCATCGTGCTGGGCTGCCTGATGGACAGCCTGTCGATGATCCTGCTCGCCATCCCGTTCTTCTGGCCGGTGGTGTCGGCGCTCGATTTCGGCATGAGCCCGGACGAGCTCAAGCTGTGGTTCGGCATCCTCGCCCTCATCGTGGTCGAGCTCGGCCTGATCACCCCGCCGGTGGGCATGAACGTGTTCGTCATCAACTCCCTGGCGCGCGACGTGCCGATGAGCGAGACCTTTCGCGGGGTCACGCCGTTCTTCGCCGCCGAGCTGCTGCGCGTCGGGCTGCTGCTCGCATTCCCGGCGCTCACGCTGTGGCTGCCGAGGGTCCTGGCGGGCTGAAGACCTGTAGAATTCGCCGCTTTCCCGTGGGTTTAATCGTCCAAAAGTTCGGCGGCACCTCGGTGGGCTCGGTCGAGCGCATCCGCAACGTCGCGCGCCGCGTGGCCAAGTGGAAGGCCGCCGGCCACGACCTGGTGGTGGTGCCCTCGGCCATGGCGGGGGAGACCAACCGCCTGATCGCGCTGGCGAAGGAGATCCAGGCGCAGCCCGACGCGCGCGAGCTCGACGTGGTCGCCTCGACCGGCGAGCAGGTCACCATCGGCCTGCTGAGCATGGCGCTGCTGGAGCTGGGCGTGAAGGCGAAGAGCTACGCCGGCTGGCAGGTCAAGGTGCTGACCGACTCCGCTTTCACCAGGGCCCGCATCGTTTCCATAGATGGGAAAAATATTCTGAGCGATCTTAAGCGTGGCTTCGTCGTGGTGGTCGCCGGCTTCCAGGGCATCGACGAGCAGGGGAACGTCACCACGCTGGGCCGCGGCGGCTCGGACACCTCGGCGGTGGCGCTGGCGAGCGCGCTGCAGGCCGACGAGTGCCATATCTACACCGACGTCGACGGCGTCTACACCACCGACCCGCGCGTGGTGCCCGAGGCGCGCCGCCTGCGCACCGTCAGCTTCGAGGAGATGCTCGAGATGGCCGGCGCCGGCTCCAAGGTGCTGCAGATCCGCTCGGTGGAGTTCGCCGGCAAGTACAGGGTGCCGACGCGCGTGCTCTCCAGCCTCACCGACCCGGCGCTGCCGGTGCGCGAAGAGGGCGAGTCGGGCACGCTGATCACATTCGAGGAAGACCCGCACATGGCGATGGAAAAGGCAGTCATATCCGGCGTGGCGTTCAACCGCGACGAGGCCAAGATCACGG
>DASUUN010000250.1:0-8414 GCA_036374055.1 Burkholderiales bacterium | reverse complement strand
GCGCGCGCGCTGGTCGGCCGCCGCCCAGGCGAGGTCGCCGAAGCGCTGGAAGCCGAACATCGAGTAGTAGATGTAGAACGGGACGGTGATGTAGTTGGAGTGGCTGTAGGAGGTCGCCGAGGCGATCCACGACGAGAAGGCACCGGCCTCGTTGATCCCCTCCTCGAGGATCTGGCCCTGCTTGTCCTCGCGGTAGAACATCACCTGGTCCTTGTCGACCGGCTCGTACTTCTGGCCCTCGGCGGCGAAGATGCCGAGCTGGCGGAACATGCCTTCCATGCCGAAGGTGCGCGCCTCGTCGGGCACGATCGGCACGATCCGCTTGCCGATGTCCTTGTCGCGCACCAGCGCGGTGAGGGTGCGCACGAACGCCATGGTGGTGGAGATTTCGCGTCCCTCTCCGGAGCCCTTGAGCACCGCGTCAAAGGCCGACAGCGGCGGCACCGCGGGCACCTCGTCCGCCTTGCGCCGGCGCTTCGGCAGGTAGCCGCCCAGCGCCTTGCGCCTCTCGTGCAGGTACTTCATCTCGGGCGAGTCCGCCGGCGGGATGTAGAACGGCAGCTCCTCCAGCTTGTCGTCGTCGATCGGGATGCGCAGGCGGTCGCGCATCTCCTTGATCGTCGCCATGTCGACCTTCTTCAGCTGGTGCGTCGGGTTCTTCGCCTGACCCTGCTTGCCCAGGCCGTAGCCCTTGATGGTCTTCGCCAGGATCACGCTCGGCTGGCCCTTGTGCTTGGTGGCGGCGGCGTACGCGGCGTAGATCTTGTGCGGGTCGTGTCCGCCGCGGTTCAGGCGCCAGACGTCCTCGTCGGTCATGCGCGAGACCATCTCCAGCACCTTGGGGTGCTTGCCGAAAAAATGCTTTCTCACGAAGGCGCCGTCGTTCGCCTTGTAGTTCTGGTACTCGCCGTCGATCGTCTCCTCCATGATGCGCAGGAGCAGGCCCTCCTTGTCGCGCGCGAGCAGCGGGTCCCAGTACGACCCCCAGATCAGCTTGATGACGTTCCACCCGGCGCCGCGGAATTCGCCCTCCAGCTCCTGGATGATCTTGCCGTTGCCGCGCACCGGGCCGTCGAGGCGCTGCAGGTTGCAGTTGATGACGAAGATCAGGTTGTCGAGCCTCTCGCGCGAGGCGAGCCCGATCGCGCCCAGCGACTCGGGCTCGTCCATCTCGCCGTCGCCGCAGAACACCCAGATCTTGCGGTTGGCGGTCTGGGCGAGGCCGCGGGCGTGCAGGTACTTCAGGAAGCGCGCCATGTAGATGCCCTGGATCGGCCCGAGGCCCATGGACACGGTCGGGAACTGCCAGTAGTCGGGCATCAGCCACGGATGCGGGTACGACGACACGCCCTTGCCGTCGACCTCGCGGCGGAAATTATTGAGCTGCTCCTCGGTCAGGCGGCCTTCCAGCAGGCCGCGCGCGTACACGCCGGGCGACGAATGCCCCTGGAAATAGATCAGGTCGCCGCCGTGGCCCTCGTGCGGCGCGTGCCAGAACTGGTTCTGTCCCACGCCGAAGAGCGTGCCCACGGAGGCGAAGCTCGCGATGTGGCCGCCGAGCTCGTCGTCGCTCTTGTTGGCGCGCACCACCATGACCAGCGCGTTCCAGCGGCAATAGGAGCGGATGCGCTCCTCGAGCGCGGCGTCGCCCGGCGAGCGTTCCTCCATGTGCGGAGGAATCGTGTTGATGTACGCGGTATTCGGCGAGAACGGGATGTAGGCGCCGCTGCGGCGCGCCTTGTCGATCAGCCGCTCGAGCAGGAAGTGCGCGCGCTCGGGCCCTTCGCGCTCGAGCACCGCCTCCAGCGCGTCGAGCCACTCCTGGGTCTCTAGCGCGTCGGGATCGTTGGCGGCGGGAAACTGGGGGACAGCGGACATGGGCTTGGCATCCGATCTTTGCTGCGGGGGGCGCGGCAAGCTTAACCAGAAAATCGCTGCAATGCTAGACTGCGGCCCCCCATGGCAGCCCGGCTCCTCGACGGAAAGTCCCTCGCCGCGCAGGTGCGCGCCGGCGTGAAGCAGAGGGTCGCGCGGCTTGCGCAGCGCGGCATCCGGCCCGGGCTCGCGGTGATCCTCGCGGGCGACGATCCCGCCTCGAAGGTTTATGTGCGAAACAAGGTCCGTGCCTGCGAGGAAACCGGGGTGCGCTCCTCGCTGCTGCAGTTCGACAACCACGTTTCCGAGGCGGCGCTGCTCGACGCGGTGGACAGCCTCAATGAAGACGCCGCGGTCCACGGCATCCTGGTGCAGCTGCCGCTGCCGAAGCACCTCGATGCGCTGCGCGTGCTCGACGCGGTTTCGCCGGCGAAGGACGTCGACGGGTTCCACGACGCGAACCTGGGCGCGCTGCTCGCCGGCAAGCCCGGGTTGGTGCCGTGCACGCCGGCCGGCGTGATGCGCCTGCTCGAGCACGCCGGCGTGCAGGTTTCCGGACGCCGCGCGGTGGTCATCGGCCGCTCCAACATCGTCGGCAAGCCGCTGTCGCTGCTTCTACTGCAGAAGGACGCGACCGTGACCGTCTGCCACTCGAAGACCCTGGAGCTTGAAAACATCGCCCGGCAGGCCGACATACTGGTCGCGGCCATCGGCCGGCCGAAACTCGTGGGCGCGGCGATGGTCAAACCCGGTGCCTGCGTCGTCGACGTGGGCATCAACCGCCTGCCTGACGGGACGCTGGCCGGCGACGTCGATTTCCACGCCGTGCAGGAGGTCGCGGGCTGGATCACGCCCGTGCCCGGCGGCGTCGGCCCCATGACAATCGCAATGCTGCTCGAGAACTGCCTGTACGCTGCAGAGAGAAATGAATCCACTCCTTGATTTTTCCGGACTGCCGCGCTTTGCGGAGATCGAGCCGGACCACGTCGGCCCCGCGATCGACGAGCTGCTCGCCGCCGCGCGCGCCGCGGTCGAGGCGGCGCAGCGCGCCCCCGCCACCTGGGATGCCTTCGTCGCGCCGCTGGAGGACGCCAACGAGCGGCTGAGCCGCGCCTGGGGGCAGGTGGCACACCTGCACGCGGTGATGGACAACCCACCGCTGCGCGAGGCGTACAACGCGGCGCTGCCGCGCATCTCGCAGTACTGGACCGAGCTCGGCCAGAACCAGGCGCTGTTTCAGAAGTACAAGGCGCTGCGTGCTTCGGCCGGCTTCGCGGCGCTTTCGCCTGCCCGCAAGAAGATTGTCGAGAACGCGCTGCGCGACTTCCGCCTGGGCGGCGCCGACCTGCCGCTCGAGAAGAAGCAGCGCTACGCCGAGATCCAGGAGGAGCTCGCCAAGCTCTCCGCCAAGTTCTCCGAGAACGTCCTAGACGCCACCAACGCGTTCGGCATGGTCGTGGGCGCAGAGCGCATAGCGGGGATCCCCGAAGATGTGCTGCACGCCGCGCGCGAGGCGGCGGAGAAGGACGGCAAGGCCGGCTGGAAGTTCACGCTGCACGCGCCCTCCTACCTGCCGGTGATGCAGTACGCGCACGACCGGACGCTGCGCGAGACGCTCTACCGCGAGAGCGCCACACGCGCTTCGGAATTCGGCAAGCCCGAGTGGGACAACACCTCGCTCATCTCGCGCATCGTGCTGCTGCGCGGCGAGCTCGCGCGGCTGCTGGGCTACCGCAACTTCGCCGAGGTGTCGCTCGAGCCGAAGATGGCCGAGACCCCGGCCCAGGTGCTCGCGTTCCTCGACGACCTCGCGCGCCACGCGCGCCCGTTCGCGGAAAAGGATGTCGCCGAGCTCAGGAGCTTCGCTTCGGCAAAGCTGAATATCCCCGATCTCCAGGCGTGGGACGTTGCCTACGCCTCCGAGAACCTGCGCGCCGAGCGCTATGCCTTCTCCGACCAGGAGGTGAAGCAGTACTTCCCCGAGGACGCGGTGCTGGCCGGGCTGTTCCGCGTCGCCGAGTCGCTCTACCAGGTGCGCATCGCCCCGGCGCAGGCGCCGGCCTGGCACGAAGACGTGCGCTTCTTCGACATCAGCGACCCCGCGGGGCAGCGCGTGGGGCAGTTCTACATGGACCTCTACGCGCGCGACACCAAGCGCGGCGGCGCGTGGATGGACGACGCGATTACGCGCCGGCGCAAGGGCGCCGATATCCAGACGCCGGTCGCGCACCTCAACTGCAATTTCTCCAGGCCGGTGGCCGGGAAGCCGGCGCTGTTCACGCATGACGAGGTGCTGACGCTGTTCCACGAGTTCGGCCACGGGCTGCACCATCTGCTCACCCGAGTCGAGGACCTGGGGGTGTCGGGCATCAACGGCGTGGAATGGGACGCGGTCGAGCTGCCCAGCCAGTTCATGGAGAACTTCGCCTGGGAATGGGACGTGCTGCGCCACATGACGCGCCACGTCGATAGCGGCGCGCCGCTGCCGCGCGAGCTGTTCGACAAGATGCTGGCGGCGAAGAACTTCCACAGCGGCCTCGCCATGCTGCGCCAGATCGAGTTCGCGGTGTTCGACATGCGCCTGCACTCGGACTTCGACCCGGCGGGCGGGCGCAGCGCGCTCCAGCTGCTCGAGGAAGTGCGCGGCCGCATCGCGGTGCTGCGCCCGCCGGCGTACAACCGCTTTCCGAACAGCTTCGCCCACGTCTTCGCGGGCGGCTACGCCGCGGGCTACTACAGCTACAAGTGGGCCGAGGTGCTGTCCGCGGACGCCTACGGCTACTTCGAGGAGAACGGCATCCTCGATCCGAAGATCGGCGGCCGCTTCCGTGACGAAATTCTCGCCGTCGGCGGCAGCCGTCCGGCCGCGGAGTCGTTCCGCGCCTTCCGCGGGCGCGAGCCGCGCGTGGAGGCGCTGCTGAAGCACAGTGGTATGATCGCCGCGTAGGATTCTCCTATGAGCCTGCGCGTCGCACTTGCCGCTGCACTTGCTTCGGTACTGGGCCTGACCGCAGCCGCGGCGAGCGCCCAGCTGTACCGCTGGACCGACGAGAAGGGCCGCGTGCACATCACCGACACCCCGCCGCCGCCGTCGGCGCGCAACGTGCAGCGCAAGGGCGCCGACGCGCGTCCCGGCGTGTCGGCCCAGACGCCGTTCGCGCTCACCGAGGCGATCAAGAACTTCCCTGCCACCCTCTACACCTCGCCGTCGTGCAAGGCGCCCTGTGCCGACGCGCGCGCGGCCCTCAACAAGCGCGGCGTGCCGTTCAAGGAAGTGCAGGTCTGGAACGACGAGACCAACGCCGAGTTGAAGCAGGTGTCCGGCGCCACGGACGTGCCCACGCTGGTGGTCGGGCGCAGCGTGCAGGTGGGCTACGAGCCGGGCGCGTTCAACGCGCTGCTCGACGCCGCACGCTATCCCAAAGCGGGAGCCGTGCCCGCGCTAACGCAAGCTGCGCCGGAAGCCCCGGAGGGATACGAGCCGAAAGGCGCCTCGCCGCAAGCCGAGGCTGAAGCCGAGACCCCCGCTTCCGGGCCGTACGCGCCCAAGCCGCCCCGGGAGCGGTGACGTTCCGGCTCGCGACCTGGAACGTCAACTCGCTCAAGGTCCGCCTTCCCCATCTGCTCGACTGGCTGGCCGCGGCGCGGCCCGACGCGGTCTGCCTGCAGGAAACCAAGACCGAGGATGCGAACTTTCCGCGCGCCGCGCTGGAGGCCGCGGGCTACCAGGCGGTGTTCTGCGGGCAGAAGGCCTACAACGGCGTGGCGATTCTTTCGCGCACGGCGGCCCTCGAAGTGCAGCACGGCATTCCCGATTTTGCCGACGATCCGAAGCGCGTGATTGCCGCCACGGTAGGCGACATCCGCGTCGTGTGCCTCTACGCGCCGAACGGCCAGTCGCCCGGCAGCGACAAGTACGCGTACAAGCTGCGCTGGTACGACGCGCTTGCGGCCTGGCTGCAAAAGGACCTCGAGAAATATCCGCGGCTTGCGGTGCTTGGCGACCTCAACGTGGCGCCGGAAGACCGCGACGTGCACGACCCGAAGCGCTGGGCCGGTCAGATCCATGTCTCGGAGCCCGAGCGCGCGGCCCTGCGCCGCGTCATCGGGCTCGGCCTGGCCGACGCCTTCCGCCTGTTCGAGCAGCCGGAGCGGGAATATTCGTGGTGGGACTACCGTTTGCTAGCATTCCAGCGCAACTGGGGCTTGCGCATTGACCACATCCTGCTCTCCCGGGCGCTCGCCGAGCGCTGCACGGCCTGCACCATCGACAAGGCGCCGCGCCGCCTCGAGCGTCCGTCGGACCACGCGCCCGTGATCGCCGACCTGCGCTAGCCATGGAACCCGCGCGCTCCATCGAACGGCTGGGCTTCAAGCGCTGGTACGAGCGCCAGCTCATCGAAAGCCACGCCTGGCTGGTGAGCTGCATCCTGTGCGGGCTCGCCATCGCCGCCACGCTGGAGGTCACGGGCTTTCGCCTGACCTCGTTCGTCGGTTTCCTCGCGCTGGGTTTCGTATACACGGCCGGCCTGCTCTGCTGGCACAGCCTGAAGCGCTACCGTGCCATCATGGGCCAGGCCGAGCGCCTGTCGGAGCAGTCGACCTGCAAGTCCTGCCGCACCTACGCGGCGTTCAGCATCACGGCCGAGCACCCGAGGATGAGCGTGCGCTGCCTGAAGTGCGCGCACGAGTGGACGTTCCAGTAGCCACCGCCGGCATCACCTCGCGCGCGAAGAGCGTCATGGAACGCTCCACCCGCGCCGGGTCGAGCGCGCCGAAATTGTGCATGGTCGCCAGGTGGCGGATACCCATCTCGTGCAGCCGGCGCACCTTGTCGGCCACCGTCTCCACCGAGCCGAACAGGCAGATGCCGTTGGCCAGGATGTCCTCGTAGACGTGCTTCTTCGCGTATAGCCGCGTATCGACGTACAGGTCGTACGCCTCCTTGGCCTGCTCGCGCGCCTCGTCGTCGGAGCGCGCGACGTAGGTGTGCAGTGTAAAGACATGGTCGTCGTCGTCCGGCTGCAGCCCCGCCTCGAGCCTGCCCTTCCGGTACTCCTCGAGCATGCGGCCGATGTCGGCGAAGTCCTTGCAGGACGCATACGGCACCGTGAAGATGCGGTTTGCCTGCCTGCCCACGTGGTACGCGGCGTCGCGCGCGAGCACTGCGACGTACATCGGCGGCACGCGCCCCTCGTGCGGCAGCACGTTGAGCGCCACCTTGTCGCTCTTCGAGAAGCTTCCCTGGTAGGCAAAGCTCTCGCCCGCCATCAGGCGCTTCACGATCTCCAGGTTCTCGTTGAAGCGGTCGCGCTTTTCCTTCGGATCGCGGTCGTAGCCGACGAACTCGTGCGCCAGGTAGCCCGAGCCCACCCCGAACACCAGGCGCCCGCCGCTCATCATGTCGACCATCGAGTAGGTCTCGGCGATGCGCCGCGGATCGTGGAAGGTGAGGATCGAGATCGCCGTGCCCAGGCGTATGCGCCGCGTCCTCTGCGCCAGCGCGGACAGCATCACCGCTGGATCCGGCACCACCCCATACTCGTGGAAGTGGTGCTCGGCGCAGAAGAACGTGTCGTAGCCCAGCCCCTCCGCCAGCTCGCACTGCGCCATCACCTGCGCATAGAGCTGCGGCACCGTGCGCGCCAGGCGCGGGTGGTGGTCGTTCACCGAGAAGATCGAATAGCGCATATCAGTCAATGATAAGCGTGTCCGGCGGCAATCCGGCGCGGTGGCGCTCGATCATGGCGGCAAACGCGCGCTCCAGCGCCCGCACCCGGGCCGGGGTATCGAAAAGCGGCGCACGCGCCTTCTTTTGCGACAGCACCGCCTTGAGCCGTCGCAGCGCCGCCGGGTCCCTCGCCAGCCGCAGCGCCAGCCTCTCGTAGTCCTCGGTCGTGTCGACGGCGAGTTCCTGCAGCCCGACCGAACGCACGAAGGTCGAGGCTATGCGCGAAGCCATGGTCCTGCCCCTCCGTGTAAGCAGCGGCACGCTCGCCCACAAGGCATCCAGGGCAGTGGTGTGGGCGTTGCAGCAGAAGGTATCGAGGAACAGATCAGCATGCGCGAGCCGGCCGAGGTGCTCTTCCAGCGGCACCCTCGGCGCGAAGATCAGCCGCCCGGGCGCCACGCCTCGCGCCTGCGCCTCGCGGCGCAGGTTGGCTTGCATGATCGAGCCTTCATCGAGCAGCCACAGCACCGCGTCCGGAACAGCGGCCAGCACGCGCATCCACACGCCGAAGGCCTCGGGCTCGATCTTGAATGCCTGGTTCATGCAGCACAGCACCACGCCCCTGTCGGGCAATCCGTGCTGTGCGCGCGATCCGGATTCGCCGGCCCGGATCGTGTTGTCATACGCGAAGTGCGTCTCGGGCAGCAGAACCAGCCGCTCGGGCCAGTCGCCTTGTGTGTCGGGTGGCGTTGCACCGCCATCGCTGATCCGGTAATCGACCAGCCCGGCGCCGAGCGTGGCGGGGATGCTGAGGTAGCTCGCCTGCACGGCGGCAACCCGCGCCCTGAGTACTTCGGGGCGACCACCA
>DASUUN010000249.1:0-5490 GCA_036374055.1 Burkholderiales bacterium | reverse complement strand
GGACGGTGACCTGGCCGTCGGGCTCGATGTAGGCCTTGGCGACTTCGCGCGGGTCGGTGACGCCGTGCTCGCGCAGCTTGGTGGCGAGCTCGGTTTCGGACATGAGCTCGATGCGCAGGTGCCGGCGCAGCACGCGGCCGTTCTCGATGAGCAGCAGCGGCGGCGGCTCCAGCAGGTCGCGCAGCGGCGCGAAGCGGAAGGCGAGCCAGTCGACGAGCATGTTCCAGCCGACCAGGGTGCCCACCAGGATGAAGGCGTCGGTGATCGAACGGTAGTCGCCCGCCATGCCGTTCTGCGCGGCGTCGGCGACGATCACCAGGATGAGGATGTCGGCCATGCCGATGGAGCCCACGCGGCGCTTGACGACCACCCGGAACAGCACGAAGAGGAACACGTACATCGCGCTACCGCGGATGACGAGCTCCCACGGCGACACGCTGAGGGCGAACAGCTCGCGCCAGTCCATGCGCGCGCTGCCTGCAAGCTCCATCCCCGTGCATGCCCGGCACCGTGCCTGTCGTCGCGTCCAGACATATCGACCTGCGCAGCCGGCTGCGCGGCGCTGTCACGCAACAGGTCCGAACGGCGCCTTTACGCTGGCTGCTCATGCACTTACGGTAGGCGGGTGACGCAACAGGAAATTTTTACCGTCTCTTGGTACGCACATTGCGTGCTGGAGGAATTACAACCCAACGGTAAATCCTGACACCTCCCGATGCCCCATCTCCTCCTCGTAGACGACGATCCCGAAGCCATCGAGTGGCTCTCGGAGCTTGCCAAGGCCGAAGGCTTCACCGTGTCGGCCGCCGACAGCCTGCGCGCCGCGCGCATCCACATGTCGCGGCTGCAGCCCGACATCATGCTCACCGACCTGCAGCTGCCCGACGGCAAGGGCGTCGAGCTGGTGGCGGACCTCGAGACGCGCGCCGCCACCGAGGTGGTGATGATCACCGGCCACGCCAGCGTCGAGAGCGCGGTCGAAGCGCTGCGCCTGGGCGCCACCGACTACCTGGTCAAGCCGGTGGACGTGGAGCGGCTGAAGGCCATCCTGCGCCGCGTGCCCAAGACCGGCGAGCTGCGCGCCGAGATCGGCGAGCTGCGCGACGAGCTGCGCAAGCTCGGCCGCTTCGGCCACATCCTGGGCTCCTCGCCGCCGATGCAGAAGCTCTACGACCAGCTGGGGCGCGTCGCGCCCACCTCGGCCACGGTGCTGCTGATCGGCGAAAGCGGCACGGGAAAGGAGCTCGCCGCGCAAACGACTCATGACTTGAGCAGAAGGAAGAAGGCGCCCTTCCTTCCCCTCAACTGCGGCGCGGTGTCGCCGCAGCTCATCGAAAGCGAGCTGTTCGGCCACGAGAAGGGCTCGTTCACCGGCGCCGACCGCCAGCACAAGGGCTATTTCGAGCGGGCGCACGGCGGCACGCTGTTCCTCGACGAGATCACCGAGATGCCGCAGGAGCTGCAGGTGAAGCTGCTGCGCGTGCTGGAGACCGGCACCTTCATGCGCGTGGGCACCACCTCGCCGATCAGCGCCGACGTGCGCCTGATCGCCGCCACCAACCGCAACCCCGAGGCCGCGGTCGCCGACGGCAAGCTGCGCGAGGACCTGTACCACCGCCTCAACGTGTTTCCGATCTCGATGCCGCCGCTGCGCGAGCGCGGCAACGACATCGAGCTGCTGGCGCAGCATTTCCTCGAGATGCTGAACAAGCAGGAGTCGGCCTCCAAGAGCTTCGCCCCCGCGACCCTGGCGGCGCTGTACGCGCATACCTGGCCGGGCAACGTGCGCGAGCTGAAGAACTACGTGCAGCGCGCCTTCATCCTGGCCGACGACGTGATCGAGGCCGACCTCGCGCCGGCCACGGTGGCGGCGCCCGAGTCCGCTTCGCTGCTCAGCGTGCGCGTGGGCAGCACGCTGGAGGAGGTAAGCCGCCGCCTGATCGAGGCGACGCTGGCCGAGTGCGGCTCCAAGAGGAAGGCGGCCGACATGCTCGGCATCAGCCTGAAGACGCTCTACAACCGGCTCGCCGCCTACAAGGCCAACGAGCCGGCCGACGACGACGACGCGCCGTCCAAGCCGACGCCGGCCGACGAGCGCCGGCACGCGGCATAAAGTTTGCTGGTTTGTTTTCGAGAGCATAAATTCCACCTGGAGAGAGCGATGGCGAGCACCACGGGCAGCACCGGAACGCAGAAGCAGCAGATCGACAAGATCGCCGAGAGCGCGCATTCGGCGGTCGACCGCGCGACACAGACCGCGGCGCAGGTGGCCGAGCGTGTCGGCGAGAAGGGCGAGGAGTGGCTCGCCATGAAGGACGACTACGTCGAGCAGGCGCGCGAGTACGTGAAGGAGAACCCGCTCATGGCCCTGGGCATCGCGCTCGCCGCCGGCTATCTGTTCGGGAAGATCACCAGTTGGCGGTAACCGCGCCGCAGGGGCTGGGCGCCGCGCTGGTCCAGCTCGTCTCGGACACGAGGCAGCTGGTGGCGGACTTCGCCCACCTTGCGGTGCTCGACGCACGCCGCGCCGGCGTGCGCCTCGCCATGCTGCTGTCGGCGGGCCTGCTCATCGCCATCCTGCTGATCACGGCCTGGATGGGATTCGTCGCCGCCGGCATCGTGTGGATGTTCGACCGCGGCGTGTCCTGGCCGCTCGCCATCGCCATCGCGGCGTTCACGAACATCGCCGGGGCTGCCGCGCTCGCCTGGTGGGCGCGCCACCTGGTGTCGGAGATGCCGTTCACCGCCCTGCTGCGCCAGCTGAGGGGCGAATCCGCGCATGAAGAGAATTGACGCCGAGATCGCCGCAGTCGAGGAGCGCATCGCCGCGCGCAAGGTGCTGCTGCGCCATACCGCGAGCGCGACCCGGCAGCGCGCGGCGAAGCGGCTCGGCCCGCCCGCGCTGCTCGCCGGCGCGGTGTTGCTGGGCCTGGTGGCCGTGCGCTTCGTGCGCGGCAGGAAGAATGCCGAGCCGGTCGTCGCCCAGGAAACCAAGCAGCAGGGGAAAGGCTTCGCGCTCGGCACGCTCGCCATGACCGGGGCCACCTGGTTCATCCGCTCCCAGTTCGGCGGGCCGGTGGGGCTCGCGCAGTTCGTGCTGTCCAAGGTTCGCCGCGATCGTCGCTCGCCGGCGACAGCCGTACCGGCCGGCGTCTACCCCCAGGTCCACCGATAGAAATCCGCTCCAAGGGCGGCTAGGCTCGAGAGCGGCATGCCGTCTTCCCTCCTGCACAGGCTCGACCGGGTTTCGCGCGCCGCCTACGGCCTGGCCGCGTTCATCTCGGTGCTCGCGCTCGCCGGCTGGGTGCTCGGCGTGCCGCGACTGCGCGACCTGGGCGCCGATTTCGCGCCGATGCCGCCGGCCGAGTCGCTCGCCTACCTGCTCCTCGCGGCGAGCTTCTACGCCTCGCACCGCGACGATTACCGCAGCCGGCGCGCGGCCTACAGCGCCGCGGCGGTGGTGGCCGCGATCGCCCTGTTCGCCTTCGTCGAGGCGCTGACCGGCGAGCCGCTCGGCATGCGCTTCGGCGGCGCGTACCCGCTGCTGTCGCCCGCCACCTGCATCGTGATCCTCGTGCTGGCGGTGGTCACGCCGCTGTCGCGCGACGTGCGCGTGTTCGGCGTCTCGGGGACCGGGCTGGCGGCCTGCGCCATCGGCGCGGCGGCGTTCTTCGCGCTGCTCGGCGCGAGCCTGCGCCTGCTGCGCTTCGACATCGGCGCGCCGCTGCTCGATTTCTCCGGGCCGGGCGCGGTGGCGGCGCTGCTCGCCGCGTTCGCGCTCGCGGCCGGGCGCCCCGGGCCCTGGCTGGTCGAGACGCTCTCGAGCCGGCGCACCGGCGCGGTGATCACGCGCTGGCTGCTGCCGCCGGCCATCCTCGTGCCGCTGACCGTGGGCTGGTTCCGCCTGCTCGCCGAGCGCGAGGGCGTGTTCAGCGAGGCGTTCGGCATGGCGCTGTTCACCCTGGTGATGATCGCCACCTTCAGCGCCCTGGTGCTGTGGGTGGCGCGCACGCTGGACCGCATCGCCGCGCAGCGCGCCAGGGCCGAGGAGCAGGCCGACGAGCAGCGCGAGTGGCTGCAGGTCACGCTCTCGAGCATCGGCGAGGGGGTCATCGCCACCGACGCGGCCGGGCGCGTGCGCTTCCTCAACCCCGCGGCGCAGCGCCTCACCGGCTGGCGCGCGGCCGAGGCCGCCGGCCGGCCGGTCGACGAGCTGCTGCCGCTGTTCGACGAGCGCGACGGCGCGCCGCTCGCCAACCCGCTGGACGAGGCGCTGCGCAAGCGCAACGCGGCGGCGGCCGCCGGCGAGCCCGCGCTGCGCGCCCGGGACGGCTCGGTGCATCCGGTGGATATCAACGCCGCGCCCATCGTCGACGCGGCCGAGGGCGTGGCGGGGGCGGTGCTGGTGCTGCGCGAGGCGGCGGCGCAGCGGCAGGCCGAGCGCGCCATGCGCGAGGCCTACACCGAGCTGGATCAGCGCGTCATGCGGCGCACCGCGGCGCTCGAGCGCGCGAGCGCCGCGCTGCGCGAGCGCAACGCGCTGCTCAACGCCATCACCATGAGCACGCCCGATCTCATCTGCGCCAAGGACCGGCAGGGGCGCGCGCTGATGGCCAACCCGGCGTGGACGGAGGCGATGGGGCGGGCCGAGCAGGCCGGCGGCCTGGACGACAAGGAGCGCCTGGTGCTGGAAGCCGGCGAGCCGATGACCATCGAGGAGACGCTGAACGAGACCACCTATCTCACCACCAAGGCGCCGCTGCGCGACGAGCAGGGGCGCATCATCGGCGTGATCGGCGTGGCCACCGACATCACCGCGCGCAAGCAGGCGCAGCGCGAGCTGGAGAAGCTGGTGGTGGCCGAGCAGCGGCTGCGCGCCGAGGCCGAGCGCGCCAACCGCGCCAAGGACGAGTTCCTCGCCATCGTGTCGCACGAGCTGCGCTCGCCGCTCAACGCGCTGCGCGGCTGGAGCCACCTGCTCGCCACCACGCGGCCGCTCGAGGCGCAGCTGGTGGACCGCGCGGCGAAGGCCATCAAGCGCAACGTCGACCACCAGACGCGCCTGATCGACGACCTGCTCGACACCTCGCGCATCGTCAGCGGCAAGCTCAACATCGAGCGGCGCGTGGTGAACCTCGCCGAGATCGTCAACGCCGCGCTGGAGGCCTCGCGCCCCGGCGCCGCGGCCAAGGAGATCGAGCTGCGCTTCGCGCCCGGGGACGCGGGCGTCATGGTGGTGGGCGATCCGGGGCGCCTGCAGCAGCTCGTGTCCAACCTGCTGTCGAACGCGGTCAAGTTCACGCCCGAGCGCGGCCAGGTGCAGGTCACGCTGCTCAAGAACGGCGAGCGCGTGCAGCTGGTGGTGCGCGACAACGGCCTGGGCATCGCGCCGGAGTTCCTGCCGCACGTGTTCGACCGCTTCACGCAGGCCGACACCACCTCCGCGCGCCGCGCCGGCGGCCTGGGCATCGGGCTCGCGCTGGTGCGCCA
>DASUUN010000248.1:0-9909 GCA_036374055.1 Burkholderiales bacterium | reverse complement strand
CGATCTGCGTCATGCTGTGCCTCCAGTACGGCGACACATAGTCCGCATGGTAGAAGAGCGCGCCTTGCGTGGGGTCTTCTACCTTGCCGGACATGGCTAGCTGGGCGATCTGTACCGCCTTGCGCAGTGCCCGCAGGTCGGTGGGCACCATGTGCGGCATCAGGGACCAGCCGTTCATGCGCATCATCACGCCACCCGTGGTCCAGCTGAACTGATGCGGCTCGACCACCACGTCGCAAACGCTCATGTTCTTCACGCGCGCCCGGTTCAGCGTGACATAGGCGACGGCGACCTGCCCTGCATCCGGCTCACCGCGCGCCTCGTGATAGATGTTGAGGCTGAGGCACGCCAAGGCAACGAGGGTGGGTTCCATGTTCGCTCCCGTGATTGGGCGTGCAAATTAGCACGCGAGGCGCGTGATGAACTACCGGTTTCTCATTAAACAAAAGACATCGAACTTAAGCTTCGCTCGCAAGTTGCGCGTGTTTGTCCTTGTCGGAGCGAAATAAAACCGCACTTTGACGCGCAAGACCCTGATCGCCGGCCTTGGCTGGATCACGCTCAGCATCCTGTGCTGGGCGCCGCTGTTCTCGATCGCCAAGCGCACGCTGCCGTACCTCGACGCCTTCGCCCTCGGCACGGTGCGTTACCTCCTTGGGGTGCTGCTGTTCGTGCTGCTGCTGGTGGCCGTGGAAGGGCGCCAGGCGCTTCGCTATGAGAACAAGCTCCTCCCCGCCACGGCGTTCGGCCTGATCGGCATCACCGGCTTCAACCTGTTCGTCTGGGTCGGACTCATGTACACCGCGCCCGAGCACGCCTCCATCATCCTCGCGCTGCAGTCGCCGCTCACCGCGCTGGCAGTGTGGCTGGCGCGCGGGCAGCGGCCTGCGCGCTTCACGCTCGGCTGCGTGGTCGTGGCGATCGCCGGCGTGCTGCTCGTGGTCACCAAGGGAAGCCTCGAGGTGCCGCCCGGCAGCCTGGCGGGCGACCTGCTGGTGCTCCTGGGCGCGATCGCCTGGGTGACCTACACCCTGGCCGCGGGCTACTTCGCCGGCTGGTCGCCGCTGCGCCTGACCGTGCTCACCTGCATTCCCGGGCTCGGCGGCCTGGTCCTCGCCAACATCGCCGCCATCGCCGTCGGCTGGGCGAGCTTTCCCACCGCCGAGGCGATCGGCTCGGTCTGGTGGCAGCTGCTCTACTTCTCCCTCTGCACCGTGGTGCTCGGCGTGCTCGGCTTCAACAACGCCGCGCGCCGGCTCGGCCCGCTCAACACCATGCTGATGCTGAACGTGATCCCGATCAGCGTGTTCGGCATCGAGGCGGCGCTCGGCCGCAGCTTCGCCGCGGTCGAGATCGTCGGCGCGGCCGTGGTCATCGGCGCCCTCGTGGCCAACAATCTCTACCTGCGCCGCGTCAGCGCCCGCTGATCAGGCGCCGGGGTGAGGAGGAGGCGCCGGGCGCCCTCGGCCTCGAGGCGGGCGCGGTCGGTGACCATGGGGATGTACTCGCCGCGCGCCCAGGCGTCGGTGAATGCGCGGTAGTGGGGCGAGAGCGGGTTGCCCGACTGCCCGCCCGAGTGGATGAACAGCGAGGCCTGCGGGTCGCCGAGGTCGTAGATGGCGCGGTAGCTCGCGGCGTGGCGGCTGGCGTACGGTGCGGCTTCGTCGCCGAAGTCGCCGAGCCCGGCGTTGATCGTGTAGCCGTCGCCGCCGCTCGGCACGGCGATGTCGAACCACGGCGCGAGCCAGGGATTGCGCCAGAACGGCCGGTGGCGATGGTGCGCCGCGTGCGCCTCGCCCCAGGTCCACGCCTGCGCGTCGGGGCCGTAGCGCTTCTTCAGGTCGCGCAGCGCTTTCTCGAGCGAGTCGGCCACCAGCGCGTCGCAGGATTCGACGGCCGGGGTGCGCACGTCGTCGCACCACTGCGAGCCCGTGCTCAGCGCGTTGTGAAGGAACACCGCGCGCGCCGCCCAGGTCCGGCCCGTGAAACTCTCGCCCAGCTCGTCGGCGTAGAGCGCGCGCGCGAGCTCCCGCCACCAGGCCGTGACGATTAGCGGCTCCGGCCGCTCGGGCGCCATGGTGCCGTCCCACGCCGCGAGCATTTTCATGACCTTTCCGGCCTCGTCGGACGCGGGCGGCGCGGCGAGCAGAAGCGGCAGGAGCTCGCGCACCGCGAGCGACACGGTGTCGAGCTGGATCGCGGCAAACGTGGCGACGCTGTGGCTCGCATGCTTCGACAGCAATTCGTGGATGCGCCGTGCCCGGTAGGGAGGCTGCCATTCGGCGGTGATGTGGTGCCGGTAGCCCGGCGGCACGATCTTGTGGTTCGCCGATACGAACGTGCCGCCCGGCGGATTGAGCGCCTGCGGCAGCTCGGCGAACGGGATGTAGCCCGCCCAGTCGTAGCGCGCATCCCAGCCCGGCGCGGGCGCGAGCCCCTTCAGGTCGTTGGCCGGCTTGCGCAGCGGCACGCGCCCCGCGGCGATGAAGCCGATGTTGCCGTCCACGTCGGCGTAGCTCGCGGTCTGCTGGGGCGAATGCAGCTGCCGCGCCACGGACTGGAAGTCGCTCCAGTTCACCGCCTTGGCGATCCTCAAGGCGGCCTGCATGGTGAGGTCGTCCTCGGCGAGCGCGGTCCACTGCAGCGCCAGGGCATAGCCGCGCGGCGTCGCCTCGAGCGCGCTGCGCGACACGTCGGAGATGACCGGCCCGTGCCGCGAAACGCGCACCTCGAGCGTCTGCGACGCTTCGTTCTTCACGCGGATCTCTTCCCTGAGAACGGTGAAGGCGCGCGGCCCCTGCGGGGTGAGGTACTGGCCGAGCGTGTCGATCTTCTCCAGGTAGAGGTCCTGCACGTCGGGGCCGGTGCTGGTGAAGCCCCAGGCGATGCGCGCATTGCGCCCGATCAGCACCCCCGGCACGCCCGGCAGCGTGCCGCCGATGGCGCTCAGGCCCGGCGCCTCGAGGTGCGCCAGGTACCACACCGGCGGCGCCGTGAGGCCCAGGTGCGGATCGTTCGCGAGCAGCGGCTTGCCGCTCGCGCCCTGGGCGACCACCCAGCTGTTGGAGCCGGAAAGGGGGACAGACCCCAAGGGGTCTGTCCCCCTTTCCGTGCCCCTCTCCGTGATGCGGGGCGGCTCCTTGTCCGGGTAGAGCTCGCGCAGCTCGCGGATCTGCAGCGGCGCGTCGCCCGGGTAGGGCGGGAGGAACTCGTGGATGCGCGCCAGCGGCAGCGTTCTCGAAAGGCGCATGCGCAGCAGCTCGTTGCGCCAGTTGCCGCCGAGATCCCAGGCCATCATCTTCAGCCACGTGACGGAATCCACGGGTGTCCACGTCTCGAACTTCAAGCGCGACATCAGGAATTCCGGCGGCAAGACGGGCTGCGTGAAGAGAAAGGCGTTCACGCCCGCGGCGTAGGCGTCGAGGTGGCGCCTCGTGTCCTGGTCGAAGCGGGCGAGATTTGCCAGCGCGGCACGCCGCACGCCGAGCGTGCGCAGGAAGCGGTCGGCCTCGAGCGCGCGCGGTCCCAGCGCCTCGGCCAGGCGCCCGGCGCCCAGGCGCCGGTTCATCTCCATTTGCCACAGCCGGTCCTGCGCGTGCACGAAGCCGAGCGCGAAGTGCGCGTCGCGCTCCGAGCGGGCGAAGATGTGCGGCACGCCGAAGCGGTCGCGCAGGATTTCCACCGGCGCGCGCAGCCCGGGCACCGCCATTTCGCCTTCCCAGGCGGGCAGCGACTGGCGCACGTAAAGGAAGCCCCCGAGGGCTGCAAGCCCAAGGATTGCAAGGAAAATCCCTACAAGACGGCTCCAGGCACTCATGCGATGCGGCAGCGCGTCAATTCTGCTATAAGCAAATGATGCTTTACAGCCTATACGAGGCGCAGCACACGGCCCTCGCGCCGTTCCGGCTCCTCGCCGAGCTGTCGCGCGGCTGGTTCGGCCATCCGTTCAGCCCGTGGGCGCACCTCCCCATCTCGCGGCGCGTGGCTGCGTCGAGCGATCTTTTCCTGCGTCTCACCGGGCGCTACGAGAAGCCCGAGTGGAACATCCGCGAGGCCGAGGTCGAGCTCGCGCTCGACAAGCCGTTTTGCAAGCTGATCCACTTCAAGCAGAAGGAAGCAAAGAAGCACAAGGTGCTGGTCGTCGCCCCGCTGTCCGGACACCACGCCACGCTGGTGCGCGGCACCGTGCTCGCGCTGCTCAAGGAGCACGACGTCTGGGTCACCGACTGGGTCGATGCCCGCATGGTGCCGCTGAACGAGGGCCCGTTCCACCTCGCCGACTACGTCGACTACGTGCGCGAGTGGATCCGCGTGCTGTCGCCGGACCTGCACGTCATCTCGGTGTGCCAGCCGACCGTACCGGTTCTTGCTGCAGTTTCATTGCAAGCTTCGAATAGAGAAGCGACGCCCCGGTCGATGACCATGATGGGCGGGCCGATCGACGCGCGGCGCAGCCCGACCGCCGTCAACAACCTCGCGCAGAAGAAGCCCTTCTCCTGGTTCGAGCAGAACCTCATCCACCGCGTGCCCCCCAAGTATCCGGGCTACATGCGGCGCGTGTATCCGGGCTTCCTGCAGCACCTGGGCTTCGTGGCGATGAACCCGGACCGCCACCTGTCCGCGCACTGGGATTACTACAACCACCTGCTCGAGGGCGACGGCGACTCCGCCCAGGCCCACCGGCGCTTCTACGACGAGTACAACGCGGTGCTCGACATGCCGGCCGAGTACTACCTGGACACGGTGAAGACCGTGTTCCAGGACTTCGCCCTGCCCAAGGGCCGCATGTACGTGCGCGATGAGCTGGTGCGCCCGCAGGCCATCCGCGACACCGCGCTGCTCACGGTCGAGGGCGAGCTCGACGACATCTCGGGCAACGGCCAGACCGAGGCGGCGCACGCGCTGTGCCTCAACATCCCGCGCGACAAGCGCGAGCACTTCCTCGCGCCCAAGGTCGGCCACTACGGCATCTTCGCCGGCCGCCGCTGGCGCGAAGTGATCTACCCGCGCGTGCGGGATTTCATCCAGAAGCATTCCGGAAAATAGGGACGTACCCCATTTTTTGGGGTACGTCCCTATTTTCAGTCAAAGCTCGTACCTCGACCCCTCTTCGCCCTGCACCACGCGCTCGACCAGCGCGCGCGGCAGCTGCGGGGCGAAGGCCTCGATGAAGTCGTAGGCGTAGCGGCGCAGGTAGGCGCCGCGCTTGATTCCCAGCCGCGTGGTGCTCGATTCGAACAGATGGCTCGCGTCGAGCGCGCGCAGCGGGCGGTCGCGCTGCGCGTGAAAGGCCATCTTCGCGAGGATGCCCACGCCCAGCCCGAGCTCGACATAGGTCTTGATCACGTCGGAGTCCTGCGCCGACAGCACGATCTGCGGCGCGAGGCCGCGCGCCTCGAAGGCCTTCTGCACCAGCGAGCGGTTGGCGAAGGCGTAGTCGTAGGTGACGATCGGGTACTGCGCGAGCTTCTCCAGCGTGAGGCTGCCTTTCAGGAGCGGGTGCTTCGGCGGCACCACCACGCAGCGGTTCCACTGGTACACCGGCAGCGACACCAGCTCGGCGTAGCGGTCGATCATCTCGGTGGCGACGCACAGGTCCGCTTCGCCCGAGGCCACCTGGTCGCAGATCTGCGTCGGGTTGCCCTGGTGGATGCGCAGGTCGACCTGCGGGTAGCGCCGCTTGAACGCCGCCACCGCCTTGGGTAGCGCGTAGCGCGCCTGGGTGTGGGTCGCCGCGATGGTCAGGGTGCCGAGCTGGTCGTTGGCGAACTCCTCGCCGGCGCGCTTCAGGTTCGCCGCCTCGGCCAGGATGCGCTCGGCGATGGCGATCGCCGCCTTGCCCGGTTCGGTCACCGCCACCAGGCGCTTGCCGTGGCGCACGAAGACCTCGATGCCGAGCTCCTCCTCCAGCGCGCGGATCTGCTTGGACACCCCGGGCTGCGAAGTGTGCAGCGCCTCGGCGGCCTCGGACACGTTCAGGCCGCGGCGCGCGATCTCGGTCAGGTAGCGGAGCTGCTGGATCTTCATATAACCAACCCTGCATATTATGCTAACACAATAGTCTTTGACGGAATATGGCGGGGCGGCAGAATGCCGGCCCATGTACGTCTACGACGCGCTGGACCAGCGGCTGGTCGAGGAGCGGGTGCGCCAGTTCCGCGACCAGACGCGCCGCTTCATGGCCGGGGCGCTGAGCGAGGACGAGTTCAAAGCCCTGCGTTTGAGGAACGGCCTGTACATCCAGCGCTATGCGCCGATGCTGCGCATCGCCATTCCATACGGCCTGTTATCCTCAAAACAACTCCGCAAGCTGGCTTCCATAGCGCGCCGCTACGACCGCGGCTACGGCCACTTCTCCACGCGCCAGAACCTGCAGCTCAACTGGCCGCGGCTCGAAGAGGTGCCCGAGATCCTCGCCGAGCTCGCCACGGTGCAGATGCACGCCATCCAGACCTCGGGCAACTGCATCCGCAACGTCACCACCGACCACTTCGCCGGCGTGGCCGCCGACGAGATCGTCGACTCCTTCGTCTGGTGCGAGCTCATCCGCCAGTGGTCCACCTTCCACCCCGAGTTCAGCTTCCTGCCGCGCAAGTTCAAGATCGCGGTGAACGGCGCGGCCGCCGACCGTGCCGCGGTGGCGGTGCACGACATAGGAATTCACGCCCTGCGAAATGCTGAGGGTGAGACCGGCTTCAGGATCCTGGCCGGCGGCGGCCTCGGAAGAACGCCCATCATCGGCCACGTCATGCGCGAGTTCCTGCCGTGGCCGCACCTGCTCACCTACCTCGAAGCCATCCTGCGCGTGTACAACCGCCACGGCCGGCGCGACAACATCCATAAAGCGCGCATCAAGATCCTGGTCAAGGAGCGCGGCCCCGACCGGTTCCGCGACGAGATCGAGGCCGAATGGGCCCACCTCAAGGACGGCCCCGCCACCCTCACCGAGGCCGACGTGCAGCGCATCGAAGCGCGCTTCACCCGCCCCGCCTACGAAATGGGGACAGACCCCATTTCGGCTGAGATGGGGTCTGTCCCCATTTCATGGATCAAGCGCAACGTCCATCCCCACAAGGTTCCCGGCTACGCCGCGGTCACGCTGTCGCTGAAGCGCACCGGCGTGCCGCCCGGCGACGTGACCAGCGGCGAGATGGAGGCCATCGCCGAGCTCGCCGAGCGCTATTCCTTCGGCGAGCTGCGCGTGTCGCACGAGCAGAACCTGATCCTCGCCGACGTGCGCCGGCGCGACCTGCCGGCCCTTTGGCGCGAAGCGCGCGCGCTCGGCCTCGCCACGCCCAACATCGGCCTGCTCACCAACATCATCTCCTGCCCGGGCGGGGACTACTGCGCGCTCGCCAACGCGAAATCGATCCCGGTGGCGCAGGCGATCCAGGCGCGCTTCGACGATCTGGATTACCTGCACGACATCGGCGAGCTCGACCTCAACATCTCGGGCTGCATGAACGCCTGCGGCCACCACCACGTCGGCCATATCGGCATCCTCGGCGTGGATAAGAATGGCGAAGAGTGGTACCAGATCGAAATCGGCGGAAATCAGAGCCCTGCCGCGCTCGGCAAGGTGATCGGCCCGTCGTTCGCGCGCGCCGACATGCCCGACGTCATCGAGAAGCTGATCCACTGCTACCTCGAGCACCGCGACAGCGAGGCCGAGCGCTTCATCGACACCGTGCAGCGCATCGGCGTCGAGCCCTTCAAGGAGAAGGTCTATGGCAAGGCTGATCAAGCAGCGCCGCGTCGCCGGCGAGAGCCCGTCCCCGCCTGACGAGAACGTTCTGCGCGTGGAACCCGGGGAGGACCTGTCCGGGATTACGGCGCGACTGGCGCATGTGTCTCGTGTGGAGGTCCACTTCCCCAAGTTCGGCGACGGCCGCGGCTATTCCCTGGCGCGGCTGCTGCGGCGCCATGGCTACCGGGGCGAGCTGCGCGCGGTCGGCCAGCTCACGCGCGACCATCTCCTTTTCATGGAGCGCGTGGGCTTCGACGCCTTCGAGCTGCGCGAGGGCGAGGACGCCGCCGAAGCGCTAAGCGCTTTCCACGACTTCTCCGATGCCTACCAACGCTAATCGGGGCCAGAGCGATCGCGGCGAACCGTTTCACGACTTCGCGATATCCACAAAAGCTGTGGATATCCCTGTGGAAAGTCGTGGCGGCACGGCGTCGTAGGCTTACGACAGACGTCGCAAGTTGCTTTGCTCAACGTTTAGGCAATTCTTTCGCTTTGTCGCTCAAGCACATGCGGTAAAGAATCGGCCTCCGCGCGTGGAATTAGGTGCCGGCCCGTCGCCCCCCGGCGACAACCAGGTACGCGAAAACCAGCACTAAACCGGCAAAGCAGATGAGCGACCACTCGGCGATCGACAGGCCGAGGAAGGTCCAGTCCACCACCGCGCACTCGCCCGTGCCGGAAACGAGGGTCTTCAACGTGCGCGACAAAGGGAAGTTGTCGAGCATGAAGTAAAGGTCCGGTCCGCATTGCGGCACCTTGTCCGGCGGCAGGTGCTGCAGCCAGACCTGGCGTCCCGCCGTGGCCGCGCCGCCAACCGCCAGCAGCGCGGCCAGGCTTCCGTAGAAGCGCACCCAGCGGCCATGGAGGGCCGCCACGATGCCCACGGCCATCACGGCATAGAAAAACCCGCGCTGCACCAGGCACAGCGGGCAGGGCTGCAGACCCCGCCCGAATTGCAGGTAGTAGCCGAAGCCGAGCAGCAGCGCGCACGCCAGCGCGGCCAGGGCGAATGCTCTGCGGGGAATGAGCCAGCTCATCGGGTCCATCCGGATTATCCCAGATAGGTTAAGCGGCCCAGCGCCGCCGGCCAGGCATGCAACGCCCGCCGGTCAGACTGCCGCCATGAGACGCAGACGACTGCAATTGGGCGGCCACGCCAGCATGGTCCTGCTGGCCA
This sequence comes from Burkholderiales bacterium, assembly GCA_036374055.1. Taxonomy (GTDB): domain Bacteria; phylum Pseudomonadota; class Gammaproteobacteria; order Burkholderiales; family SG8-39; genus SCGC-AG-212-J23. Next base: position 985 of record DASUUN010000248.1, on the reverse strand, counting down.
TGGTCCTGACGGCGTGCACGGTGGTAGGCCATCAGAAGGTCGCGGGCTGGCCGCGGCTGGAGATCGTCGAGCACTACGTGCCCGAGGCGCAGATGCGCGAGCGCTGCGCGAAGTACGTCGGCTTCGGCATGTCGCCGCAGGCCTGCGCCGAGTTCGACTTCGCGCGCAACCGCTGCGACCTGTGGTTCAGCTCCGACTTCCCGCCCACGCGCGCGATGGTCGAGCACGAGCACCTGCACTGCCAGGGCCACGACCACATCGGCATGGACACCATGGCCGGCATCCTCGCCCGCTACCGCGGCGAGGACTCGGCCAGCGCCGGCGCCACCCTGAAATAGGGACGGACCCCATTTCAGCGGGAAATGGGGTCCGTCCCTGTTTCCGTTGCTTTTCCCCTGCGCGCGGCATAGGCTGTTCCGGTACAACAGCAAGGGGAAGGGGGCAATCATGCAAGTCAGCGTGAAGCTCGGCCTGGCACTCCTCGCCACCGCGGTTTCGGGTTCGGTCCTCGCCGTGCAGCCGCAGCCCGTCGGCACGTCGCCGCAAGGCGCTTCGGCTCCGGACGTGGCGAAGACGCCCACGCCGCCGGCCCCGGTGCCGATCCCCTATCCGAACGTCGCGCCCCAGCCGTCGGCGCAACAGGAAACGGGGCTGAAGAACAACAGCACCTTCAGGCGCTCCACGGGCGACGAGGCGAGCAGCGGGGCCGCGCAGTACTACAACCCCAAGGAAATGACCGTCGATAAGAGCGTCCCGGGGGCTGAGCCGCTACCGCTGACGCCGCTCGGCCGGCCGGTCGTCCGGGAGCCGGGCAAGGTCGAGATTCCCAACGTGCAGGCCGTACGGCCGGTGACGCCTCCGCCCGCGCCAGCCGCGGGCTGGCCGGCGAAGATCCAGGGGCCGACCATGCTGGACATCGCCGGCGACACGCGGCGCGCGCCGGCGAAAATCGACGCCATCACCATCAAGCAGGGCGTCGCCCGCT
>DASUUN010000247.1:0-13524 GCA_036374055.1 Burkholderiales bacterium | reverse complement strand
AGCGTGTCGTGCATCCAGCCCATGTTCCACTTCATGCCGAAGCCCAGGCCGCCGACGTAGTTCGGGCGCGACACCTGCGGCCAGGCGGTGGATTCCTCGGCGATGGTCTGCACGTCCGGGAAGTCGCGGTACAGCGTCTCGTTGAGGAAGCGCAGGAACTCGATCGCCTCGATGTTCTCGCGCCCGCCGTAGCGGTTGGGGATCCACTCGCCGTGCTTGCGGCCGTAGTCGAGGTACAGCATCGAGGCCACCGCGTCCACGCGCAGGCCGTCGGCGTGGTACTTCTCCAGCCAGAAGTGCGCGCTCGAGGAGAGGAACGCGCGCACCTCGTTGCGCCCGTAGTTGAAGATCGCGCTCGCCCAGTCGGGGTGGTGCCCCTGGCGCGGGTCGGAATGCTCGTACAGGTGCGTGCCGTCGAAGAACCCCAGGCCGAACTGGTCCCACGGGAAATGCGACGGCACCCAGTCGAGGATCACGCCGATGCCGTGCTGGTGCAGCACATCGACGAAGTGCATGAAGTCCTGCGGCGTGCCGTAGCGCGAGCTCGGCGCGAAGTAGCCGGTGCACTGGTAGCCCCAGGAGCCGTAGAACGGGTGCTCCATGATGGGCATGAGCTCGACGTGGGTGAAGCCAAGCTTGGTGGCGTACTCGGCCAGACGCGGCGCGAGCTCGCGGAAGCCCAGCACCTCGCCGGGGTTGTCCGGCGAGCGCATCCACGAGCCCAGGTGCACCTCGTACACCGAGTGCGGCGCGTCGAGCGCGTTGCGCGGTCCGCGGCTGCGCATCCACTCGGCGTCGTGCCACTCGTAGGCGAGGTCCCAGACCATGGAGCCGGTGCGCGGCGGGGTCTCGGCGCGGAACGCATACGGATCGGCCTTGTCGACCTTGTATGCGCCATGCCGCGACACGATATGGAACTTGTACAGGCTGCCCTGCCGCGCTTCGGGCACCCGCGCCTGCCAGATACCGGCGTCGCCGGCCGGCTGCATCGGATGCGCGCCCGGGTCCCAGCCGTTGAAGTCGCCCACCACCGCCACCGAGGCCGCGTTGGGCGCCCAGACCGCGAACTCCACCGCGCCCTCGACGAGGTGCGCGCCGAGCTTGTCGTACAGGCGCGCGTGCGTGCCTTCCCGGAAGAGATACAGGTCGTGGCCGGTAAGCGCGGTGCGCGGGGCGGTGACGGCGGGCATTGTTATGCAGTTTCCTTTATCACCAGTTAGCTTAACAGCGGCTTAAGCGTCTACCTCGGCTCGCTATACTGCTTTCGACCATGCAGACCGATTACGTTCAGCGCTTCCTGTTCGAGGACCTCGACATCCGGGGCCGGCTGGTCTGCCTGACCGGGGCGTGGCAGCGGATGCTCGACGGCCGCGACTATCCGGAGCAGATCACCTCCCTCCTCGGCCACACCACCGCGCTCAACGTGCTGCTCGGCGCCAACCAGAAGGGCGCCGGCCGGGTGACGCTGCAGGTGCAAGGTTCGGGCCCGGTGCGGCTGCTGGTGGCCGACTGCACTCCCGAGCTCGGGATACGGGGCATGGCGACCTACGAGAAGCAGGTCACGGGCATTTCGAGCGAAAGAGGCCTGCTGGGCGACGGGCGCCTTTCCGTCACGCTCGAGGACATGAAGAGCGGGCGGCTCTACCAGAGCCTGGTGCCCCTCGAGGGCGAGACGCTCGAGCAGATCTTCGAGCATTACCTGGCGCAGTCCGAGCAGCTCTCGGCGTTCCTGCGCCTGTACGCCGACCGCGGCGCGCTGTGCGGGCTGCTGCTCGAGAAGCTGCCCGGCGCCGACACCAAGGACCCCGACGGCTGGAACCGCGTGCAGCACCTCGCCGCGACCCTCACCCTCGACGAGACGCGCGACGCCCAGCCCTACGACCTCCTCACGCGCCTGTTCCCGGAGGAGCTGATGCGCGTCTTTCGCCTCCACGCGGTCGAGTACCACTGCCCCTACGACGAGGGCAAGGTAAAGGACATGCTGCGCGGCCTGGGCCGCGAGGAGGTCGAGTCGATCCTCGCCGAGCGCGGCGAAGTCGTGATCCGCAACGAGATGTGCAACCACGAGTACCGCTTCGACGCCCGCGCCATCGCCGAGCTGTTCCACTGAATTCGGGGTCAGGGTCGTAATTCAAGTATGCGCGGAGCGCGTAGGCGAATTACGACCCTGACCCCGAATCTAGGCCGGACGGGGGATAGGAAAAACGGCGTCCGTGCCTGATTCTGGTGGCATGAATTTGGCTTGTCCCGAGGCATGAAAACCGCCCTTTTCAGCATTGCGGCCGCCCTGGCGTTGTGGGGCTGCGGGCGCGAGGAGCCGGCGACCCAGACGAAAGTCGATGAAATCCGCCAGGTGGAGAAGGCCGCCGACCAGGCCAAGCCCCTGTCCACCACCTCGCTCACCCAGATCGTGAAGGAGGCGCTGAAGTCGGAATCGAGCCTCGACGCGCGCCGCATCGACGTCGAGAACCGCGACGGCGCGGTGGCGCTGCACGGCCGGGTCGGGACCGAGGAGCAGAAGGAGAAGGCAGGGCGCATCGTGAGCAGCGTCGGCGGCGTCAAGTCGGTCGACAACCGGCTCACCATCGACGACACCGCCTCGAGCGGCACCACGACGGAGCCGCCGAAATAAGTTGGTCCGTCCGGAGGATTGGCGGCCCCCCCGCCGGCGCCGGAAAATGGACCCCAGTGCGGGAATAGCTCAGCTGGCAGAGCGCAACCCCTCCAGGGTTGAGGCATGAGTTCGAGACTCGTTTCCCGCTCCACGTTTACAATGGCGCCCTTCCTGTAAGGGCGTCATGCATTCATCCGAAGCCATAGCGCGCCAGGTCGCGCGCCGGCGCACTTTTGCCATCGTGTCCCACCCGGACGCGGGCAAGACCACGCTCACCGAGAAGCTGCTGCTGTTCGCCGGCGCGATCCAGATCGCCGGCAGCGTCAAGGCGCGCAAGGCTGCGCGCTACGCCACCTCCGACTGGATGGAGATCGAGAAGCAGCGCGGCATCTCGGTCGCCTCCTCGGTGATGCAGTTCGAGTACCGCGACTGCGTGATCAACCTGCTCGACACCCCCGGCCACCAGGACTTCTCCGAGGACACCTACCGCGTGCTCACCGCGGTGGACGCCGCGCTCATGGTGATCGACGCCGCCAAGGGCATCGAGCCGCAGACCCTCAAGCTGCTGGAGGTGTGCCGCGCGCGCCATACGCCGGTCCTCACCTTCGTCAACAAGCTCGACCGCGAGGTGCGCCCGCCGCTCGAGCTCGTCGACGAGATCGAGCGCGTGCTCGGCATGGACACCGCGCCCCTCAGCTGGCCGATCGGCGCGGGCAAGGCCTTCCGCGGGGTGCTCGATTTCCGCCACGAGTCGATCCGCCTGTTCGAGGCCGCCCACCCGGCGCAGGGCACGCCCGAGCTGGAAACAGCGCAGGCCGAGGCCGAGCTGGTGCGCGGCGCCGGCACCGCATTCGACCGCGCCGCGTTCCTCGCCGGCCGCCAGACCCCGGTGCTGTTCGGCTCGGCCATCAACAACTTCGGCGTGCAGGAGGTGCTCGATGCGCTGGTGGACTTCGCGCCGCCCCCGGCGGGCCGCGCCGCCGCCGAGCGCAGCGTGGCACCCGACGAGCCTGAGGTGGCCGGCGTGGTGTTCAAGATCCAGGCCAACATGGACCCGCAGCACCGCGACCGCGTCGCCTTCGTGCGCCTTTGCTCGGGGCGCTTCGTGCGCGGCATGCCGCTGGTCAACTGCCGCACCGGCAAGGCGCTGCGCACCGCCAACGCGATGACCTTCCTGTCGCAGCGCCGCGAGACCGTCGAGGAAGCCTACGCCGGCGACATCATCGGCCTGCCCAACCGCGGCACCATCGCCCTGGGCGACGCGCTCACCGAGGGCGAGCTGCTCACCTTCGGCGGCCTGCCGTTCTTCGCCCCGGAGCTGTTCCGCCGGGTGGAGCTCGCCTCCCCCATGAAGGCGAAGCAGCTGCGCGTCGGGCTGCGCCAGCTGGGCGAGGAAGGCGCGATCCAGATCTTCCATCCCTCGGCCGGCGGCGGCATGCTGCTCGCGGCCGCGGGCGCCCTGCAGTTCGAGGTGGCGGCGCACCGGCTGCAGCACGAGTACGGCGTGGACATGCGCCTCGCCGGCACCCCTTACGTCGCGGCGCGCTGGATCAGCGCCGAGGACCCGCTGGAGCTCAAGCGCTTCGTCGACGCGCACGCCCACCGCATCGCGCTCGATGACGCCGGCTTTCCGGCCTACCTCGTCACCATCCCGGCCGAGATCAAGGTCGCCGCGGACCTCTGGCCGAAGATCACTTTCCACACCCAGCGCGAGCATGCCGGGTACGCCGAGGCGGACGCGATCTAGCGCCTATCAGGCGGCGCCCAGCGCGCCCGCCATGCTTTCCACTACGGCCGCTTCGGCGCCCACGATGCCGACGCTGCCGTTGCGCAAGGGGACGACGCGCGCATGCATGCCGTGCTCCGTCGCGCGCCGGATGCCCGCGACGCTGCTGGGCATGACGAGCAGCGTGAGCTTGCCCTGCGGCACGCCGAGCACCACGTGATAGGCCATGACGCCGTTGAAGGGACAGGGCCCGACGTGGCGCACCCGGCCCATGCTCTCGAGCTTTTCCAGCGGCAGCATGCCGGCCAGCGCGGCCTGCGCCTCGGCGCGCGGCATGGCGCCCATCATGATGGACTTCGCCTCCTCCTTCATGACGAAGTCGATGCACGCCATGGCAAGCGGATCCGCGCGCCCGAGCCAGGCGTAGGCGCCGGCGCCGGCTGCCAGGACGGAGACCGCCGCGGCGGCGAGAAAACCCCGCCTGCGCAGTACTACGCCGCGCGACAGGCTCGCCTCGAACCCCGGCGGCACCGGGACCTCGAGCGCCTGCCTGAGCTCCTGCTCCAGCGCTTCGTGCTCGCGCGCGAGCTCGGCGCAGGCGGCGCACCGCATGCGATGCGCCTTCATCGGCGCCGATTCGCCCTCGCCGGCGAGCAGCGTCCTGCGATAGTCGAGGCAGTTCACGATCGGCCTCCGGTGCGCTCGCGCTTCGCCGGCGGCGCGAGCAGCCGCCGCAGCGCCTGGCGCGCCCGCGTGAGTCGCGTCATCGCTGCGCCCTCGGTAGTGCCCAGCAGGTCGGCGATCTCGGCGCAGCTGAAGCCGCCGAGCACCTGCAGGGCGAGCGGCTCCGCGTAGGACGCAGGCAGCGCCATCAGCGCGTCGCGCATCTCGAGGAAAGTCTCCTCCGGCGCGGCGATGTCTTCCAGGTCGATGACCTCCGCGGCCTGCGGGCTGCGTCCGGCGAGGCGGTAATGCTCGTTGCGCACGATCGAGAACAGCCAGCTCTTCGCCGCCGCCGGCTCGCGCAGCCGCGGAAAGGCGCGCCAGCCGCGCAGCAGCGCCTCCTGGACCACGTCTTCGGCCTGCTGGCGGTCACGCCCGAGCCAGAACGCATATCGATAAAGATCGGCGGCATGCTGGCGGACCAGGTCTTCGAAACGCATCGGGCATGAGACCAGGCAGAGGGCGCTTTCCTTACAGCCGGACAAAAAAATTTCTTGCGTAAGTGCCGCGCCGCGACGCCGACCAAAGCCGCAGGGGCCCGCTCGGGCCTCCATTTACAGAGGAGATGCACCGATGGATCAGAAGCAGCTCTTGGCCGCGGCGGTCGCCGGTTTGTTGGCGCTCGCCGCCAACACCGCGCTCGCGCAGAAGAAGGACCAGGAAAAGTGCTGGGGCGTGGCGAAAGCCGGGCAGAACGACTGCGGCAGCAACAAAACCGCGCATTCGTGCGCCGGGCACTCGAAGATGGACTACGACCCGAACGACTTCAAGGTGGTGAAGGCCGGCACCTGCGTGCAGATGGGCGGCAGCCTGGTACAGGGCAAGGCCGGCCGGCTCGCCATGGAGAAGAAGGGCTGAACGCGCTCGGCGCCGGCATCGGGTTGCGGGCCGCGCATTACCGGGCGTTCCTGGACGCGCGGCCCGCGCCCGGCTGGGTCGAGGTGCACAGCGAGAACTACTTCGGCGGCGGCGGCTACGACCTGCATGTCCTGGAGCAGGTGCGCCGCGACCATGCCGTGAGCCTGCACGGCGTCGGGCTGGGCCTGGGCTCGACCCAAGCGCTGTGTTCCTCTCATGTCTCGAACCTGAAGAAGCTTGCAGATCGCATCGAGCCGCATCTCGTCTCCGAGCATCTGTGCTGGAGCGCACTGGACGGACGCCACTTCAACGACCTGCTGCCGCTGCCGTATACCGGCGAGGCGCTCGCGCTGGTGGCTTCACGCGTGAGCGAGCTGCAGGAGCGCCTGGGCCGACGGGTGCTGGTCGAGAACGTGTCCATGTACGTGGCGCTGCCGGGCGAGATTCCGGAAGGCGAGTTCCTCGCCGAACTGGCGCGGCGCAGCGGCTGCGGCCTGCTCCTCGACGTCAACAACCTGCACGTGAACCAGCACAACCTGGGCACGCCGGCGCTGCTGCAGATCGCCGCGCTCGATGCCGTCGAAGAAATCCACCTCGCCGGCCACACGGCGCGCGACGGGCTGCTCATCGACCACCACGGCGCGCGCGTCGCCGACGCAGTATGGCGGCTGTACGAGGCGGCGCTCGCCCGCTTCGGACCGGTGCCCACCCTGGTCGAGTGGGACACGGACCTGCCGCCGCTCGAAGTGCTGCTCGCCGAAGCGGCCAAGGCCGCGGCGCGCCTGGAGGATTGCCATGCCCGGCCTGCTTGAGGCGCAGCGCGCGTTCGCCGCGGCGCTCGATGCGCCCGGCGACGCGGGCATGCGCGCCTACCGCGCCAATGTCCTGGGCAACCGGGCCGCCGCGCTCGCCGGCGCTTACCCGATCGTGCGCAAGATCGTCGGCGAAGCGTTCTTCGACGCGCTGGCCGCGGAGTACGGGCGCGTGCACCCTTCGAAGGGCGGCGACCTGAACGAGTACGGCGTGCACCTCGCGCGGTTCGTCGCCACCTTCCCGCACACGCTCGACCTGCCCTACCTGCCGGACGTGGCGCGCATGGAATGGCTCGCGCACCGTGCCTACTACGCCGCCGATCCGCCCGTCCCCGACCTTTCCCGGATCGACGCCGTGCGCCTCGCCCCCGCCTGCGCGCTGCTCGAGTCCGTCTGGCCGCTCACGCGCATCTGGGAAGTGCACCAGGACGATTTCAGCGGGGAGGTCGCCGTCGACCTCGACGCCGGACCCGAGCGTCTCCTCGTGCACCGCCCGCGCTGGCGCGCGAAGGTGTGCGCGCTGCAGGAGGGCGACTGGCAGTTTCTGCGCTCGGCCGCGCGCGGCTCGTCGCTGGAGCATTGCCTCGCCGCCGCCGCGATCGATCCGGGATTCAACGCCGCAACATCCCCTGCCCGATGGGTCCAACTGGGAGTGCTTGTCCTATGAGCTACCTGAGCGCCGCGCTCGACCTCGCGATCCGCCTGTACATGGCAAGCGTCTTCTTCCGGTCCGGCCTGGTGAAGATCCGCAACTGGGACGGCACGCTCTATCTCTTCGAGAACGAGTACCGCGTGCCGCTGCTGCCGCCCGAGGCGGCGGCCTGGCTCGGCACCTTCGGCGAGCTGTTCTTTCCGCCGCTGCTGGCGCTGGGGCTCGCTTCGCGCTTCGCCGCGCTGTCGCTTTCCGTGGTCAACGTCGTGGCGGTCATTGCCTTCTGGCACGTGCTCGCCGAGAACGAGGCCGCGCGCATGTCGCATTTCTACTGGGGCCTGCTGCTGCTCGTCACGCTCGCCCACGGCCCCGGCAAGCTGTCCCTCGATTACTGGCTGTGGCCCCGGCTGCGCCGCGCCCCGCGCCTGGCCGGAGGCGCAGCCTGAAGGCGCCGCTCGACAAGCTGGGCAGCGCGGGCGCGCTCATCGCCGCGGCCGCCTGTCCGATCTGCTTCCCCAAGCTCGCGCTGCTCGGCGCGTTTCTCGGCCTGGGCGGGCTCGCCGCTTATGAGGCGCAGCTTTTCATCGCCGCGCAGGCGCTCGTGGTGCTGGCGGTAGCCGGACACGTTCTCGCGTACCGGCGCGCCCCGCGTGCCTGGCGCTTCGGCCTTGCCCTGGCCGGCGGGGGCGCGTTCTTCGCCGCCCTTTACCTCTTCGGCTCCGAGCTGCTCTCCTACCTGGGGCTCGGCGCCCTCATAGCAGCAAGCCTGCCGCGCCTTCGCAGGCCGCCGGCTGCATAGCCCCCGGTTGGTTATCATAGCCCTCCAACCGATGCATACCGACATCCAGTCGCTCCCCGAGGGCGCCAATCTCGTCGAGTGGTACTACGAGCAGGGCTTCTCCGACGGCCTGCCCGTGGTGCCGCCGACGCCGGCCGCCATGGATGAAATGGTCAGGGCGCTGGGCGGCGACCCGCAGCACGTCGAGTGCCGCGTGCCGCCGCGCTGGGGCGGCCTGACGCGCGAGGTGCTCGCCGTCAACCTGGTGATGGCCGGCTGCAAGCCGGAGTACGCGCCGGTGGTGCGCGCCGCGATGCTCGCCTTGTGCGAGCCCGCCTTCAACCTGAACGGCGTGCAGGCCACCACGCACATGGCCTGCCCGCTGCTCGTGGTCAACGGCCCGGTCGCAAAAGCGATCGGCATGAACGGCGGCTGCAACGCCTTCGGCTCGGGCAACCGCGCCAACGCGACCATCGGGCGCGCCATCCGCCTGGTGCTGCTCAACGTCGGCGGCGGCTGGCCGGGCGACCTGGACAAGAGCACGCTCGGCCATCCGGGCAAGTACACTTACGCGGTCGCCGAGAACGACGCCAGCCCGTTCGCGCCGTATCACGTGGAAAAGGGGTTCGCGGCCGGGGACTCGACGGTGTTCGTGCTCGCGGCCGAAGCGCCGCACAGCGTCACCAACCACGTGGCCAACGACCCGCAGGGCATCCTCGACAGCATCTGCTCGGCGATGAGCACCTTCGCGCACAACAACGCGGTGAGCAGCGGCCATTGCGCGGTGGTGCTCGGCCCGGAGCACGCCGCCACCATCGCCAAGGCCGGCTGGAAGCGCAACGACATCCGCTCCTACCTCTGGATGTATTCGGGCAACGCGTTTCGCGAGCTGTCGTTCGGGCACCGCTACGGCAAGGTGTACAACCGCAGCCTGCCGGTGTGGTACCGGCGCGACCCCGACTCGCGCATCCCGGTCGTGCCTTCCCCCGACCACATCCATCTCTTCGTGATCGGCGGCGAGGCCGGGCGCTTTTCCGCCTTCATCCCCGGCTGGGGGCACATGTCCTCGCCGGTGCTGCGCCAGATCGACGGCAGCGGGCCCGGAAACGCCCGCTGCGTGGACGGCACCTGCTTCCTCTAGGCTATCCGGGCTTGCGCGCGAGGAACGGGTAGCCGTACACGTCGAACCGGCGGGCCTGCTTCTCGCCCGAGGCGCCGCCGAACGTGTCGCACGGGGCGCCGATCTGCACGTCGACGAACCCGATCTCTTCCAGCATCGCCCGCCAGCCTTCGCACGGAAGGCCGCCGGCGATTCAGGCGGTCCACAGATCGATGTTGCGCACCGCCGACGCGGGGACGGCCTTGCCGTTGGCGATGTCGGCGAACTGCAGGCGCCCGCCCGGGCGCAGCACGCGCCGGATCTCCTGGAACACGCGCTTCTTGTCGGCGCACAGGTTGATCACGCCGTTGCTGATGACCACGTCGGCCCAGCCGTCCTCGACCGGCATGTCCTCGAGCAGGCCTTCGCGGAATTCCACGTGGGTGAGACCCATGAGCGCGGCGCTGGCGCGCGACTTCTCCAGCATCTCGGCGAGCATGTCGATGCCCACCACGCGGCCGGAAGGACCCACCTGCCGCGCGGCAATGAAGCAGTCGAAGCCCGCGCCGGAGCCCGCGTCGACGACTTTCTCTCCCTCCCGGAGCGGGTGGAGCCGGAACGGACTCGCCACCCCCGCGAACGACTCCACCGCGGCGTCAGGCATGGCGTCGACCATCGCCGTGTCGTAGCCCAGGCGCTCGGCGAGCGGCCGGCCCGTGTGGAAGTGGTGCTCGCCGTGCGGATTGGCCGCGACATCGCGGTACTTGCTCTTCACCTCCTCGCGCAGCATGGCCGGGTCGACCGGCAGCTCGGGTTCCATAAGTTCCTCCTAGAAGCTCAAGGTTGCGGCGCCGTTCTTGATCTGCTCGTGCACCACGCTCGCGCCGGAAATTATTACGCCTTCTATCAGGTCCTGCTGCTCGTAGCCGCGCGCCTTCACGCAGGGGGTACAAGCCCACACCGTGCCGCCGCGCTTCATGAAATCCTGCACCAGATCCCGCAACGGGGAAAGCGGCGCGACCACCGTCATGTCGATCGCCCGCTTGCGTGCCAGGTCGACCGAGGCGCTGGTGAGGAAAACGCTCACCTTGAGCCCCGCCGTAAGGCCCCCGCACGCAATGGTGAAGCCCACCGACGAGAGCTCATCGTCGGCGCCATGCGTCATCATCACAACCAGGTTTCGCGTGCCGCTTTCGGCCATGGCGTCTCTCCTCTAGTGCTTCCTAGGATCGTCGGCGGGATCGAGGTAGCGCAGTCCCCAGGGCCCGACGCCGTGGAGCTGGATCACCGTCTCTTCCTTGGTATAGCCGAACATCGGCGCGCCGGGCGGCATGATGGCGACGCTGCCCGGTGTGAGCGCGACGGTCTTCGTGCCATCGAACGCATCTCCCTGGGAAAAGTACAGGATCCCCGAGAGCACGGTTACGCGCTCGTACGCGGGATGCGTGTGCGGAGCGATTCGGGTGCCCGCGGGCAGCTTGAGCCGCATCGTGAACGGCACCGCCTTGTTCAGGGGACCTTCGATGACGGCGATTTTCGCGCCGCGGCCGACCGACGGCGCATCGGCCCACGTGAGCTGCTCCGGCAGCAGCATCGCGGGGCCCTGCCCCGAATAGGTCGATTGCGCCGCCGCCGGAAGGGCGAGCGCGGCGGCCACCGCCACTAACAGCGATTCAGTCCTCATGATCCTCCTCCTTGTCGAGCGATCGAAGTTACTCAGGCACTGGCAAGGACGCGGGAGCGCGCGCATCGGTTCCATCGCGCCGCAAGTCGAGCACGACCGCCGCGGCCAGCAGGCCGAACCCGGCCAGCTCGATCCAGAGGTCGTAGCTCACAAGTTGCGTGTAGCCGACGATGCCCGCCCCGGCGAGCGCCAGCGCGGCGGCGAGCCGGCCGCCGTAGCGTCGGGCCCGGACGCCGACCGCGAGCGCGGCAAGGCCGGCGCCGAGCACCACGACGCCGGCCCACACCGTCTCGTTCATGACGAAGTTCACCCCGGCGGCCGAGAGAAGCGCCAGCGCCGCGAGCGTGCCATAGCAGGCGAGGACCGCCCCCGCGAGCGAGAAGGCGCCCGCCAGCCGCCACTTCGCCAGCGCAAGGCGCGAAGGCGCGCGCCCGCTGCGCTGCATGGAGATCTCGATGGCGCGCGCGCCGAAGCGCCGCGCGATGTCGCGCGTCTCCGCGCTCGAGGAGTGCGCGAAATAGTCGAAGTCGCGCAGCAGCCTTACGTCGTCGAAGCCCGCATCGCGAAACAGCGCGAGATAGTCCTCGTCCACCGTCGCCCCGACCACGCACTCGGCCCACAGCTTCGGGTCGGTGGCGCAGTCGAGCGTCACCGGCCTGCGGATCACGATGTCGGCGATCTGCACCCGACCGCCCGGCCGCAGGACGCGCCGGATCTCGCCGATCGCCCTGGGCTTGTCCGGGACGAGGTTCAGCATGCCGTTGCTGGTCACGACATCGACCGTCGCGTCGGCCAGCGGAATGGATTCCGCGTTGCCTTCGAGCACCTCGAGGTTCGGGATGCCGAGGCGCGCCACGAGCGCGCGCAGCTTCGCGCTCATGGCCGGCGTCATGTCCAGCGCATACACCCGGCCCCGCGGCCCGGCCAGCCGGGCGGCGAGCAGCGCATCGGTTCCGGAACCCGCACCTACGTCGAGCACCGTATCGCCCGGGCGGATGGCCGCGGCGCGGAACGGGTAGCCGACGCCGGCGAAAGACTCGAGCGCCTCCGCGGGCAGCGCTTCGAGCAGGGCCTGCGGGTAGCCCACCGCCAGGCACGCGTCGCGGCCGACGGGAAAGTGGAACCCGCGGCGCGGGGCTGTGGCGACCGCGGTGTACATCTCCTTTACCGCGGCGATCACCTTCTCGCGCGAAAAGCCGAAGATCGCGACCATCAGAACTTGTCCAGGATGTCCTTGACGCGCGCGCGCAGCCGCGCCGGCGCGGGCTTGTCCGCGGCGGCGCTCAGGCGCGCCTTGAGCTTGCGCTCGAAAGCGGCCCGGGTGTAGCAGCCGCGGCAGGCTTCAATGTGGCGGTCGATGAGCGCGGCGGTCCGTGGGTCCATTTCGCGGTCGAGGTACGCGAAGAGCTGCCGAAGCACCTCCTCGCAGCTCAGGCGGGTATCGACGTTTCGTTTCATGGCTCGACGTCCGCCTTCACCAGCCCGGCTTCCTGCGCATGCCGCCAGAGCGCGCGCTGCAGCTGCGAGCGGGCGCGGCTCAGCCGCGAGCGGACCGTGCCCACCGGGACGCCGAGCAGCTCCGCCGCCTCCGGGTAGGAATAACCCTGCACGTCGACGAGGACGACCGCCACCCGGTAGGCATCGGGCAGCGCATCGAGCGCGCGGTCCAGGTCCTCGCGCAGCAGGCCGGCGATCAGGCTTTCCTCCGGGTCGCTCCACCACAGGAGGAACGGCTGATGCAGCTTCTCGAAAAGCGAGAACGGCTCGTCGGCACCGTCGTCGCACGGCGCCTCGACGAGGACCTCCGGGCTGGCGCGCCGGTGGCGCCACTCGCTCACGAAAGTATTGTTTAGGATGCGCTGGATCCACGCCTGGAACGCCTGCGGGTCGCGCAGCTCGTCCAGCCGGGCCCAGGCTTTCACCACGGTTTCCGCGACCAGGTCCTCCGCATCGTCGGCGTTGCGCGTCAGCCGCAGCGCCGTGCCGTAGAGCCGGTCGGTCAGCCGCTCGATCTGCGCTGCAAACCACCGCCGGCGATCTTCATCCATGAAGTCTCCCCGTCAGGACGCGCGAGCCGGCATTTCAGTTCCATGACCGCGAAGCGGCCCACGGGCATCCGATAAGATAGTCGGCCCATGCACGCGGACTTGCAAGCGCTGCCTTCGGTCGATCGCCTGCTGCGGTGCGCGGAAAGCGAGGCGCTCATCGCGCGCCACGGCCGCCCGGCCGTGACCGAGGCCATCCGCCAGGTCCTCGGGGAATTGCGCAGCGCACGCAGCGCCGCCCCCGAAGGCGAGATCCTGGGGCGCCTCTCGCTTCTCCTCGAATCGCAGGCCCGGCCTTCGCTGCGGCGCGTCTTCAACCTCACCGGCACGGTGCTGCACACGAACCTGGGCCGCGCGCAGCTTCCCGAGGAGGCGCTCGAGGCGATGGCCGCGGCGGCGCGCGAGCCGGTCAACCTGGAGTACGACCTCGAAGGCGGCCGGCGCGGCGAGCGCGACGGGCACGTAGAGGCGCTGCTGTGCCGGCTCACCGGCGCCGAGGCCGCGACCGTGGTGAACAACAACGCGGCGGCCGT
>DASUUN010000246.1:0-3844 GCA_036374055.1 Burkholderiales bacterium | reverse complement strand
CGATGGGCTTCGGCCCATTTTTTGTTTGCGCCTCGAAAAAGTCGTCGAGCCGGCGGTGACCGGCATGGGTTACGAGCTGGTCGATGTGCAGGCATCGAATGGCGGGCGCCTCGTGCGCCTGTTCATCGACAAGCCGGGGGGCGTCACGCTGGACGATTGCGCGGCGATCAGCCGCCACTTGACGCGCGTGCTGGCGGTCGAAGGAATCGACTACGAACGGCTGGAAGTGTCTTCGCCCGGGCTGGACCGGCCGCTGCGCAAGGAGCGCGATTTCGCGCGCTTCGCCGGCCAGAAGGCGGAGGTGCGGATGAGAACGCCCGACGCCACCGGCCGGCGCAGGTTCGTCGGCGTGCTGCGCGGCGCCGACGCGGGCCGGGTGAGCCTGGAGCTCGAGGGGCAGACCGTGGCGCTCGCGCTGGACGACGTGGATCGGGCAAGGCTGATACCGGAATTGTGAGGAAGAGAAAGTGGCAGTGAACGCGATAGCAGCAGGAAACAGG
This sequence comes from Burkholderiales bacterium, assembly GCA_036374055.1. Classification (GTDB taxonomy): domain Bacteria; phylum Pseudomonadota; class Gammaproteobacteria; order Burkholderiales; family SG8-39; genus SCGC-AG-212-J23. The sequence goes on along the minus strand of DASUUN010000246.1, from coordinate 3,344 downwards.
GAGCTGGTGATGCTGGTGGACGTGCTCGCGCGCGAGAAGAACGTCCCCCGCGACATCGTGTTCGGCGCGCTGGAGATGGCGCTCGCCTCCGCGACGAAGAAAAAATACACCGAGGACGTCGACGTGCGCGTGCAGATCGACCGCAACACCGGCGCGTACGAGTCGTTCCGCCGCTGGAAGGTGCTGCCGGACGACACGCCGGACTGGAACACGGCGCAGATGCTGTCGCTGGAAGAGGCGCAGGACCGCAAGCCGGACGCCAAGCTCGACGAGATCATCGAGGAGCCGATCGCCAACGTGGAGTTCGGCCGCATCGGCGCGCAGACCGCCAAGCAGGTCATCCTGCAGCGCATCCGCGACGCCGAGCGCGAGCAGATCCTGCAGGACTTCCTGTCGCGCGGCGACGAGCTGGTGACCGGCACCGTGAAGCGCATGGAGCGCGGCTCGGCCATCATCGAGTCGGGCCGCCTGGAAGCCATGCTGCCGCGCGAGCACATGATCCCCAAGGAGAACCTGCGCGTGGGCGACCGCGTGCGCGCCTGGGTGATGAAGATCGACCGGCAGGCGCGCGGGCCGCAGCTGATACTCTCGCGCACCGCGCCGCAGTTCATCATGAAGCTGTTCGAGCTCGAGGTGCCCGAGATCGAGGAGGGCCTGCTCGAGATCAAGTCGGCGGCGCGCGACCCGGGCATCCGCGCCAAGATCGCGGTGTTCACCAACGACAAGCGCATCGACCCGATCGGCACCTGCGTGGGCATGCGCGGCTCGCGCGTGCAGGCGGTGACCCAGGAGCTCGCCGGCGAGCGCGTCGACATCGTGCTGTGGTCGGCCGACCCCGCGCAGTTCGTGATCGGCGCCCTGGCTCCCGCCGAGGTGTCTTCGATCGTCGTGGATGAGGAAAAGCATGCGATGGACGTGGTCGTGGACGAGGAGAACCTCGCCGTGGCCATCGGCCGCAGCGGCCAGAACGTGCGCCTCGCCTCCGAGCTCACCGGCTGGCAGATCAACCTGATGACCGAGGAAGAGTCCAACCAGAAGCAGCAGGAGGAAAGCGGCCGCATCAAGCAGCAGTTCATGGAGAAGCTCGACGTCGACGAGGAGGTGGCCGACATCCTGGCGCAGGAGGGCTTCTCGACGCTCGAGGAGGTGGCCTACGTGCCGATCAACGAGCTGATGGAGATCGAGGCTTTCGACGAGGGCACGGTCAACGAGCTGCGCAACCGCGCGCGAAACGCCCTGCTGGTCGCGGCGATCGCCAACGAGGAGAAGGTGGAGGGGGTCGACCCGGAGCTGCTCAAGCTCGAGGCCATGGACACGCAGCTCGCCGCCAAGCTGGCCGAGAACGCCATCAAGACGCGCGACGACCTCGCCGACCTGGCGGTGGACGAGCTCGCCGAGATGACCGGCCTGGACGAGGAACGGGCGAAGAAGCTCATCATGGCGGCGCGCGCCCACTGGTTCGCAGAAAACAAGGAGTCCGCATAACGATGGCGCACACGAGCGTAGCCCAGTTCGCCAGCGAGCTTAAGGTGCCGCCTTCCGTGCTGCTCGAGCAGCTGCGCGCGGCCGGCGTGGACAAGAAGCAGCCCAACGACTCGCTCAGCGAGCAGGACAAGTCGCGCCTGCTGGAGTACCTGCGCCGCATGCACGGCTCGGCGGAGCAGAAGAACAAGATCACGCTGACGCGCAAGCAGACCAGCGAGATCAAGAAGACCGACGCCACCGGCAAGTACCGCACGGTGCAGGTCGAGGTGCGCAAGAAGCGCGTGTTCGTGAAGCGCGACCCGGCCGAGGTGGCCGCCGCGGCGGTGGCCGCCGAGGCGCCCCCGCCGCCGGCGCCGCCGCCGGCCCCGGCGATCAACGAAAAGGAGCTCGAGGCGCGCGAAGAGGAAGCGCGCCGCCAGCAGCAGCTCGCCGAGCTGCAGGCGGCCGAGCTGAAGGAAAAGCAGGAGCGCGAGCGCAAGGAAGCCGAGCAGAAGGCCGCCGAGCAGCAGAAGGCCGCGCTGGCGCCGGCCGCCGCGCCCGCGACCCCCACCACCCTGCACGCCCCCAAGGCGGCGGACGCCAAGACCGACAAGAAGCCGAAGAAGGCGAAGACCACCACCGTGCTGCGCGACGATTCGGCGCGCCGGCGCACCATCAAGACGCGCGGCGATGCCGGCGGCGGCGTCGGCGGCTGGCACGCCCGCGGCGGCGGCCGGCACCGGCCCTCCGGGGGCGGCGAGCAGACCAGCTTCGCCCAGCCCACCGAGCCGCTGGTGCGCGAGGTGGCCGTGCCGGAGACGATCACCGTGGGCGAGCTCGCGCACCGCATGTCGGTGAAGGCCGCCGAGGTGATCAAGGCGCTGATGAAGCTCGGCACCATGGCGACTATCAACCAGGTGCTCGACCAGGAGACCGCCATCATCCTGGTGGAGGAAATGGGCCACAAGGCGAAGGCGGCGAAGCTCGACGACCCGGAGGCGTACCTCGTCGAAAGCGACGAGCACGCGGCCGAGCTCAAGCCGCGCCCGCCGGTGGTCACCGTCATGGGGCACGTGGACCACGGCAAGACTTCGCTGCTCGACTACATCCGCCGCACCAAGGTGGCGGCGGGCGAGGCGGGCGGCATCACCCAGCACATCGGCGCGTACCACGTGGAAACGCCGCGCGGGGTGGTCACCTTCCTCGATACGCCGGGCCACGAGGCGTTCACCGCCATGCGTGCGCGCGGCGCCAAGGCCACCGACATCGTGGTGCTGGTGGTGGCGGCCGACGACGGCGTGATGCCGCAGACCGTCGAAGCCATCAACCACGCCAAGGCGGCCGAGGTGCCGCTGGTCGTAGCGATGAACAAGATCGACAAGCACGAGGCCAACGCGGAGAAGGTGAAGCAGGAGCTGCTCAGCCACGGCGTGGTGCCCGAAGAATACGGCGGCGACTCGCCCGTGGTGCCGGTGTCGGCGAAGACCGGCCAGGGCGTCGATGCGCTGCTCGAGCAGGTGCTGCTGCAGGCCGAAGTGCTCGAGCTCAAGGCGGCGCCCGACGCCCCGGCCAAGGGCGTGGTGATCGAGGCGCGCCTCGACAAGGGCCGCGGCCCGGTCGCCACCCTGCTGGTGCAGTCCGGGACGCTGCGGCGCGGCGACATCGTGCTCGCCGGCGCGGTCTACGGGCGGGTGCGCGCCATGCTGGACGAGAACGGCAAGCCGGTGCAGGCCGCCGGCCCCTCGATCCCGGTGGAGATCCAGGGCCTGTCCGAGGTGCCCAACGCCGGCGAGGAGATGATGGTGATCGCCGACGAGCGCAAGGCGCGCGAGATCGCCAACTTCCGCCAGGGCAAGTTCCGCGACGTGAAGTTCGCCAAG
>DASUUN010000245.1:0-2074 GCA_036374055.1 Burkholderiales bacterium | reverse complement strand
GACGAGGTGCGTCCTGCCTTCGCCCCTTACCGAGCTCACCACCGGAAGCAGCGCGCGGCCGTCGGTGAACCAGTGCTCGAGGAGCTGGCGGCAGAGCTCGCGCAACGCGGCTTCGCGCGCGGGCCGCGCGGCGAGCAGCGGCTCGCCGAGTGCCTCGAGCAGGTCGCCTTCGTTGCGCACCGGCCGCCGGCGTCGCCGCCGCCGCAGCACGATGCCGAGCGCGGCAAGGAGGCCGCCACCGGTAGCGAGGGCGAGGTCACGGGTGAAACGGCGCGCCCAGCTATGCGACTGCTGCTCGACGAAGGCGGCAGCGTCGGTGGCGGCGGGCAGCCGCAGCCCAGTCGCTGCGTGAGCGAGCCAAAGGACCACCAGAAGGGCGAGTGCGGCCCACTTCAACCGGAGGAGCATCCGGCCCCCGCTCGCAATGCGCGTGCCAGGGCTGGCTATCGAGTACAATCAATGGCTTAGATTTGGCACGAGCCGGCAGGCGTCGCCAAATGGCGACAGTCCGAGCGGTTCATGGCGTACCGGCGCCGAGGCAGAGAAAAAAAAACACGCGGCATAGAATCGCCCGCACCACCCTTACCGCACAGAAGAAAGAGAACGATGCGCCGTTGCCGCTCTGCTTTGCTCTTCCTGTTCCTGGTACCCGCAACGACGCAGGCCTTCGAGGCGATCGACAGCCTGCGCTTCCCATCGAGCGGCGTGTTCCCGGCGTACCCTTCCGAGGGCGGCTTGCCGCGGAACCTCTGGGTACAAGTGGGGCTGCTGCACGACGACAACATCCTGCGACGTGGCGCCGGCGCCGAGGAATCCGAGACGGTCGCCCGCGTCGGCGCGGGGGCAAGCGTCGACGCGCGCCTCTGGGGCCGCCAGTCGGTGCACCTCGAGGCGCGCGGCGACGGCTACAAGTTCCAGAACTTCTCCGAGCTCGACCACTTCGCCTACGGCCTGCTCGGCGAGCTGCGCTGGGAGCTCGGCAACGCGCTCGGGGGCACGCTCGGCTACGAGCGCCGGCACTACCTGATCGACCTCGCCGAGCGCCTCACCGTGGTGCGCGACGCCGTCACGGAGAACCACTACTTCGCCCGCGCCGGCTATCGGCTCACCCCGCGTTGGCGGCTGCGGGGCGCGCTGGACCATGTGGACCTTGACCGGCCCGAGTTCACGGCCGCCGGCACGCAGGTCTCCTCGGTGGTCGGCGGCATCGACTACGTCACACCCCTTGGCAACGCCATCGGCGTGGAGGCGCGGCACTCGGAAGGCGATGCACCGGTCGACGAGCGTATCGACCCGCTGGGCGTGGCGGTCAGCAACGACTACGAGGAGCGCGAGATCGCCGCCGTGCTCACTTACCTTCCGTCGGCGCAGCTGCGCGTCGCGGGACGCCTCGGGCACACCGAGCGCACCTACAGCGTGCTCTCGAACCGCAACTTCGATGGGGCAACCGGCCGGCTCGACCTCGAATGGCGGCCGGGCACCAAGACCACGCTCGCGTTCTCGGCCTACCGCGTTCCGCGCAGCATCGTCGACGTCGGCGCAAGCCACGTGGTGATCAATGGCGTCTCCTTCGGACCGAGCTGGGCGCCCACCGTGAAGCTCGTCTTCGGCGCGCGACTGCTCAAAGAGGACCGCGAATACGCCGGCGATCCCGGCGTCGCGCTCGGCGTAGGTACGCTGCGCGAGGAAGTGGTGCGTGCCTGGCGCTTCACTGCCGGCTGGGAAATTACGCGCCACTATCAGCTTGCCGCCGCGTTCGAGACCGGCGAGCGCAGCTCCAATATCCTGGGACTGGATTACGACTACCGCACGGTGATGGCGAACCTGCGGTACAACTTCTAGTCACCGCGTCGGGGCCGACTCCGGAGTTCTTCCGTAGGCATCCTCGAAGCGCACGATGTCGTCCTCGCCGAGGTAGGCACCGGATTGCACCTCGATGATCTCGAGGGGCATGAGGCCGGGATTCTCCAGACGGTGTCGCGTGGCGGGCGGGATGTAGGTCGACTCGTTTTCGGTGAGGACGAAGGTTTCGTCGCCGCGCGTCACGCGCGCGGTGCCGCGCACCACGACCCAG
>DASUUN010000244.1:0-12575 GCA_036374055.1 Burkholderiales bacterium | reverse complement strand
GAAGAACTTCACGGAAAAGGAAATCGAGGAGCTGCTGCAGCGCCAGGGCTACACGAGGCTGCACTCCAGGTCGAAGAACCTGCTCGAAGTCGTGCAGGACCGCATCCGCATGCCCGCCGAGCGCGCGCGGGTGACCGAGGCGCTGGAGGCGGCGCTGCGCTTCGGACAGGGAAAAGTGAATATCTACCCTGAAAACGGCGCCGTCTGGCGCTACTCCTCCGATCTGCACTGCGCCGACTGCGACATCCACTACGCCGAGCCCACGCCGGCGATGTTCTCGTTCAACTCGCCGCTGGGCGCCTGCGAGGCCTGCCGCGGCTTCGGCCGCGTGATCGGCGTGGACTTCGGCCTGGTGGTGCCCGACGAGACCAGGACCCTGCGCGAGGGCGCGGTGCGCACCTGGCAGACCGCGAGCTTCAAGGAATGCCAGGACGACCTCGCCAAGTACGCCAAAAAACGCGGCATCCCGCTCGACACGCCCTGGAAGGATCTGGGCGAAAAGGAAAAAACCTGGGTGCTGGAAGGCGAGCCGGAGTGGGTGAGCTGGCGCAAGTCCTGGCCGGGGGTCTGGTACGGGGTGCGCCGTTTCTTCAAGTGGCTCGAAAGCAAGGCCTACAAGATGCACATCCGGGTCCTGCTGTCGAAGTACCGCGCGTACACCGAGTGCCTCGAGTGCCTCGGCACGCGGCTCAAGCCCGACGCCCTGCTGTGGAAGCTCGGCGGCCGCTCGATCCATGACCTCATGCTGCTGCCGATCGCCACCACCCGGCAGTTCTTCGAGACGCTGGACTTCAACGACGAAGCGACCGACCTGCTGCTGAAGGAGATCCGCACGCGGCTTGCGTTCCTGTGCGACGTGGGGCTGGGCTACCTGACGCTCGACCGTCAGTCGCGCACGCTCTCCGGCGGCGAAGTGCAGCGCATCAACCTCACCACCGCCCTCGGCACCTCGCTGGTCAACACCCTGTTCGTCCTGGACGAGCCCTCGATCGGGCTGCACCCGCGCGACATGGGGCGCGTCATCGGCGTGATGAAGCGCCTACGCGACGCGGGCAACACGCTGGTGGTGGTGGAGCACGACCCGCAGATCATGTTCGCCGCCGACCGCATCCTCGACATGGGCCCGGGCCCCGGCGAGCGCGGCGGCGAGATCGTGTTCTTCGGCGCGCCGGAGAAGCTCAAGTCGGAGACCTCGCTTACCGGCGACTACCTGTCCGGCAGGAAGAAGGCCGCGGAGCCGCAGCCGGCGCGCCCGCCCGAGGACTGGCTGGAGCTGCTCGGCGCCGCCGAGCACAACCTCAAGGACCTGGAGGTGCGCCTGCCGCTGCAGCGCCTGGTCGCGGTGACCGGCGTGTCGGGCTCCGGCAAGTCGACGCTCATCCAGGACGTGCTCTATCCGGCGATGCGAAAAGCCAAAGGCAAGCCCACCGAGGCCCCCGGCGCGCATCGCGCGCTGCGCGGCGCGGACCAGGTGAGCGAGGCGGTGCTGGTCGACCAGTCGCCCATCGGCAAGACCACGCGCTCCAATCCCGCGAGCTACGTCGGCGCCTTCGACCAGATCCGGATCCTGTTTTCGAAATCGGAAGCCGCCCGCGAGCGCGGCTACACCGCCGGCACGTTCAGCTTTAACTCCGGCAACGGGCGCTGCCCCGCCTGCGGCGGCAACGGCTTCGAGCATGTCGAGATGCAGTTCCTGTCGGACGTGTACCTGCGCTGCCCCGACTGCGACGGCAAGCGCTACCGCGCCGAGATCCTCGAAGTGCAGGTGCGCGGCAAGTCGGTGGCCGAGGTGCTGGAAATGACCGTCGCCGAAGCCGCGGCGTTCTTCAAGGGGACCCGGGACGTCCTGCGGCGGCTGCAGCCGCTCGTGGACGTCGGCCTGGAGTACCTGCGCCTGGGGCAGCCCGTGCCCACGCTCTCCGGCGGCGAGGCGCAGCGGCTCAAGCTCGCCGGGCATCTCGTGGACAGCGGCAGCGGCGAGCGCAAGCTGTTTCTCTTCGACGAGCCCACCACCGGCTTGCACTTCGACGACGTGGCGAAGCTGCTGCGCGCCTTCCGACAGCTGCTCGCCGCAGGCCATTCGGTGGTGGTGATCGAGCACAACCTCGACGTGATCCGCGCCGCCGACTGGATCCTCGACCTCGGACCGGAAGGTGGCGACGCCGGCGGCGAGCTGGTCTTCCAGGGGACGCCCCAGGACATTCTCCTCGACGAGCGCTCGCACACCGGCAAGGCACTGCGGGAGTACGAGCACGCCTTCACACAGCCGATCGCGGCGCACGAGCCTACCGGCCGCTACCTAGGCAACGCGATCCGCATCCACAAGGCGCGCGAGCACAACCTCAAGAACATCGACGTCGAGATCCCGCGCGGCCGCTTCACGGTGCTCTCCGGCGTGTCCGGGTCGGGCAAGTCCACCCTCGCCTTCGACATCCTGTTCAACGAGGGCCAGCGCCGCTATCTGGAATCGCTGAACGCGTACGCGCGCCAGTTCGTGCAGGCGGCGTCGCGCCCGGACGTGGACGCCATCTTCGGCATCCCGCCCACGGTGGCGATCGAGCAGCGCACCAGCCGCGGCGGGCGCAAGTCCACGGTCGGCACGCTGACCGAGGTGCACCACTTCCTGCGCCTGCTGTTCGTCAAGCTCGGCACCCAGCACTGCCCGGACTGCGAGGTGCCGATCGAGCCGCAGAGCGAGGACGCGATCGCCGCCCGGCTGATGCGCGACTACCGCGGCGAAACCATCGTGCTGCTCGCGCCGCTGGTGGTGAACCGCAAGGGGCTCTATACCGACCTGGCCAAGTGGGCCGCCGGCAAGGGCTACCGGCAGCTGCGGGTCGACGGCAAGCTGCTGTCGGTGCGGCCGTTCCCGCGCCTGGACCGCTTCGTCGAGCACACCATCGAGCTGCCGGTGGGCTACGTCAAGATCGCGCCGCGCAGCGAGAAGGAGCTGCGCGAGCGCCTGGCGAAAGCCCTGGAGTTCGGCAAGGGCGTGGTCCACGTGCAGACGGGGAAGAAGATCCAGGTGTTCTCCACGAAGCGTGCCTGCGGCTCGTGCGGCCGCAGCTTCGCCGAGCTCGACCCGCGCCTTTTCTCGTACAACTCCAAGCACGGCTGGTGCGCCAAGTGCTACGGCACCGGGCTCAACATCGACGAGGTCGAGTGGTCCGAGGAGCGCGCGCGCACCGGCGCCGAGGACAACGTCCTGGATTCCTGGATCGAATGGCTGGAGGTCGACCAGGCCTGCGAGGCCTGCAAGGGCATGCGCCTGAACCCGGAGGCGCTCGCGGTGCGCTGGCGTGGCGAGAACATCGCGGGATACGCAGGCCGGCCGATCGACGCCCTCAGGGATTTCTTCGAGAGAATCCGGGTTTCCGGGCGCGAAGGCGAGATCGCCCGCGACATCCTCGCCGAGCTCCGCTCGCGCCTGGGCTTCCTCGAGGAGGTGGGACTGGGCTACCTGACGCTGGACCGCTCGGCGCCCACGCTGTCGGGCGGCGAGGCGCAGCGCATCCGCCTCGCCGCGCAGCTCGGCTCCAATCTGCGCGGGGTGTGCTACATCCTGGACGAGCCCACCATCGGGCTGCACCACCGCGACAACCGCATCCTGCTCGACGTGCTGGAGAAGCTCGAGGCCAAGGGCAACTCGCTGGTGGTGGTGGAGCACGACGAGGACACCATCCGCCGCGCGCACCATGTGATCGACCTCGGCCCGGGCGCGGGCAAGCTCGGCGGCCGGGTCATCGCGAGCGGCGACGCCGAGGACCTGATGGCCAGCCCCGACTCGCTCACCGGCAGGTTCCTGCGCGAGCCGCTGCGCCACCCGCTGCAGCCGCGCCGTCCGGTGCCCCGCTCGGGCGAGTTCCTGCAGGTGCAGAAGGCGAAGCTGCACAACCTGAGGGACGTCGATGCGCGCATCCCGCTCGGCCGCCTCACGGTGGTGACCGGCGTCTCGGGCTCGGGCAAGTCGACCCTCGCCCGCGATGTGCTCTACGAATCGATGGTCAACCAGGCGCCCGTCGGCTGCCGCGAGGTGAAAGGCATGAAGCTCGTGGAGCGCGTGCTCGAGGTCGACCAGACGCCCATCGGCAAGACGCCGCGCTCCTGCCCGGCCACCTACGTCGGCTTCTGGGACAACATCCGCAGGCTGTTCGCCGACACGAGCGAGGCGCGCATGCGCGGCTGGACCGCGAGCCGCTTCTCGTTCAACACCGCCGGCGGCCGCTGCGAGGCCTGCGAGGGCCAGGGCATCAAGAAGATCGAGATGTCGTTCCTGCCGGACGTGAAAGTCACCTGCGAGGGCTGCGGCGGCGCGCGCTTCAATCCCGAGACGCTGCAGGTGCGCCTGCGTGGCAGGACCGTGGGCGAGGTGCTCGCGATGAGCGTCGACGAAGCGCTCGAGTTCTTCGCCGCGCACGCGCCGATCCAGCGCTGCCTGCAGCTCCTGCGGGACGTCGGGCTGGGCTACCTCACCCTGGGTCAGCAGAGTCCCACCCTTTCCGGCGGCGAGGCGCAACGCATCAAGCTGGTGTACGAGCTGGCAAAGACCAATGCCGTGAAGACCCTGTATGTGCTGGACGAGCCCACCGTCGGCCTGCACATGGCGGACGTGGAGAAGCTGATCCGCGTGCTGCATCGCCTGGTGGACGCGGGCAACACCGCGGTCGTGATCGAGCACAACCTCGACGTGATTGCCGAGGCCGACTGGATCGTCGACCTCGGCCCCGAAGGCGGCTCGGGCGGCGGCCGGATCGTCCACCAGGGCGCCCCCGAAGGCCTGCGCAAGGGCCATACCGGCGAGGCGCTGGCGCCATTTCTCGAGCAGCGGCGGTAGCCCTCATGGTGGTCGCGCCGGTGCTGTGGAGCAGCGCCGGCGTGGTCACGCGCCACATGGAGCGCGCCGAGCCCCTCGAGCAGGTCTTCTGGCGCAGCCTGTTCGCGTTCGCCTTCGTCGCAGTTGCATTGGTTTTTCTCAACACGAACCCCCTCAAGGCGGTTCGCGCCGCCGGGCTGGCCGGCCTGTTCTCCGGCGCCATGTGGGCGGTGATGTTCACCGCCTTCGTCATTGCGCTTTCCATGACCACCACGGCGAACACGCTGGTCACGATGAGCATCAGCCCGCTGCTCACCGCCCTGTGCGCCTGGCTGCTGCTGAGCGACCCGATTCCGCCGCGCGCCTGGGTCGCGGCGGCCGCGGCGAGCGCAGGCATCGCGTGGATGTTCGCCTCTTCGATGGACGACGCCGGACATGTCGGCGGCATGCTGGTGGCGCTGCTCGTGCCGCTTGCCTCGGCGCTGAATCTGGTCGCGCTGCGGGCCAGTCATGCCCGCGTCGACCTGGTTCCCGCCGTCATGCTGGGCGGGCTGCTGTCCGCGCTCGTCGCCCTGCCCCTCGCCCTACCGTTCAATGCGAGCGGAAGGGATCTTGTCTTGTTGAGTCTTCTTGGGATCTTTCAGTTGGGCCTTCCGTGCATGCTGCTGGTGGTGGCGAGCCGGCATCTGCTGGCGCCGGAGCTCGCGCTGCTCGGCCTGCTGGAGGTCGTCCTGGGGCCGCTGTGGGCCTGGCTCGGCGCGGGCGAGGTGCCGGCGCGCGCCACCCTGCTTGGCGGCGCCGTGGTGCTCGCCGCCCTGATTGGCAACGAGCTCGCGGCTTTTAGGCGTATAATGCGCGGCAAGCTTTCTGTTACGCGCATTTCCGGTTAGCGTTTCAGTCCGTTGTGGGTCCATCCTGGACCCGAATAACAAGCTAGAACGGCACCTGCCTGAACCGGTCGAAGGTCTCCCCTTCCCAGGCCGTGCTCAGGAGAAACTCATCAGTACCAGCTTTGAAGGCCTCGGCCTTAATTCCGAGCTTGCACGCGCGGTAGCCGACCAGGGCTACACCATCCCCACCCCGATCCAGGCGCAGGCGATTCCGGTGGTCCTCGCCGGCCGCGACCTGCTCGGCGCCGCGCAGACGGGCACCGGCAAGACCGCCGGGTTCACCCTTCCCTTGCTGCAGCGCCTGTCGATGAAGGCCAATGCCAGCCATTCGCCCGCCCGGCACCCGGTGCGCGCGCTCATCGTCACGCCCACGCGCGAGCTCGCCATCCAGGTCGAGGAAAGCGTGCGCACTTACGGCAAATATATTGCCCTCAAGTCGTCGCTGGTCTACGGCGGCGTCGGCATGCAGCCGCAGGTCGATGCGCTGCGCCGCGGGGTCGACATCGTCGTCGCGACGCCCGGCCGCCTGCTCGACCACGTGCAGCAGAAGACCGTGGACCTGCGCCAGGTCGAGATCCTGGTGCTGGACGAGGCCGACCGCATGCTCGACATGGGCTTCATCCACGACATCCGCAAGATCCTGGCGCTGCTGCCCGCCGCGCGGCAGAACCTGCTGTTCTCGGCGACCTTCCCGGAAGAAATCCGCAAGCTCGCCTCCTCCTTCATGAAGGACCCGGTCACCGTCGAGGTCGCGCGCCGCAACACGCCCGCCGAGCTGGTGGCGCAGGTGGCGCACCCGGTGGCCGCCGACCGCAAGCGCGAGCTGCTCGCGCACCTGGTGAAGTCGAACGACTGGAAGCAGGTGCTGGTGTTCTGCAAGACCAAGCATGGCGCGAACCGGCTGGCGCAGCAGCTGTCGCGCGATGGCGTGAACGCCGACGCGATCCACGGCAACAAAAGCCAGAATGCGCGGGTCCGCGCCCTCGAGCAGTTCAAGGAAGGCCAGGTGCGGGTGCTGGTCGCCACCGACATCGCCGCGCGGGGCCTCGATATCGAGGCGCTGCCGCACGTGGTGAACTACGACCTGCCGCACGTCGCCGAAGACTACGTGCACCGGATCGGCCGCACCGGCCGCGCCGGCGCCGAAGGCGAAGCCGTGTCGCTGGTGAGCCCCGAAGACCGGCCGCTGCTGGCGGCGATCGAGCGGCTCATGAACCGCAAGGTCGAGCAGCGCGTGATCGCCGGGTTCGAGCCTGGCACGGCATCGTCGCAGCCGCGCCAGGCGCAGCAGCCGCGCCGCGAGCAGCAGCCGCGCAGGGAGCAGCAGCCGCGCCGGCCGAAACAGCAGCAACAACAGCAACAACAGCAAAGGCCGAGGCACGCGCAACAGCAGCCCCGGCGAAACCGGCCGCAGCCGCAGCCGCGGCGCAACGGCCAGCAGCATCCGCGCTTCGGGCGGCGCGGCGGCGGCAGCGGAGGCTATGTCAGCCCGGAGCTGCAGGCGCAGATGGAAGAAGGCCGCAAGCTCGCACGCCTGGACGCGAGGGAGAACCCGATGGAGCGCATCGAGCACAATCCGCCCCCGGCGCCGGCGCCGCGCGCAGCCCCGACCGTTACCCACCGCACCTCGCGCATCCGGCGCGCCGTCGGCGCGCTCCTTGGCGGCGGCAAGAAGGACGAATCGGGCACATAGCTTGCTGTGTTCCTTTCATTTCGGTGAAAGGAGGCAGGACATGCAGCATCAGCTGAGAAGGATTACCGACCGCGTGGTCCAGACGGGCGCGAGCGCGGCCGAGCAGGCGGGCAGGAGCCTCACCGAGGCCAGCAAGAAAGGCAACGAGGCCGCGCGCAGCGTCTACGGCTACGCGATGAACCATCCCAAGACCACCGCTGCGGTGGTCCTGGGAACCGGGGTGGCCGCCGCGCTGCTGTGGATGTTCCAGCGCAACGGCGGATACACCGCCACGCGCAGGAAAGTCCTGAAGCGCGTGCGCAGCACCAGCAGCGCCGCCAAGTAGCGCTGCCTGGCGCTTTCGGCTCGGGGTCGGCGCGCGCGCCTGCACTTAAAATAGGCGCATGCGAGAACCCCAAGCCAAAGCGATCCACCTCAAGGATTACGCCCCGCCCGCCTTCCGCGTCGACACCGTCGAGCTCGACGTCGACATCCGCGACGACCACGCGCTGGTCCGCGCGAGTCTGCACATCCGCAGGATGGGGCCGGGACCCCTGGTCCTCGACGGCGAGGAGCTGAAGCTGGTCTCGGTCGCCCTGGACGGCAAGCCGGTGCGGCACGAGGTGACGGACGAAACGCTCACGGTCCCGGACGTGCCGGATGCGTTCACGCTCGAGACGGTGAGCCGCATCGTGCCGCAGCAGAACACCAAGCTCGAGGGCCTGTACGCGACGAAGAACGGCTTCGTCACGCAATGCGAGGCCCAGGGCTTCCGGCGCATCACCTGGTTCATCGACCGGCCCGACGTGATGGCGCGCTACACCACTACGGTGCGTGCGAAGTACCCGGTCCTGCTTTCCAACGGGAACCTGGTCGCCTCGGGCGAAGGCTGGGCCCGCTTCGAGGATCCCTTCCCGAAGCCCTCCTATCTGTTTGCCCTGGTGGCGGCCAACCTCGAGGTGCTCGCGGACGAGTACCAGGGCAAGAAGCTGTTCGTCTACGTCGAGCCGGGCAAGCTGGACCAGGCCGGCTGGGCCATGGACTGCCTCAAGCGCGCCATCGCCTGGGACGAGAAGCGCTTCGGCCTGGCGCTGGACCTCGACCAGTACAAGATCGTCGCGGTCGGTGACTTCAACTCGGGTGCCATGGAGAACAAGGGCCTCAACATCTTCAACACGAAGTACGTGCTGGCGCGCTCGGACGTAGCCACGGACACGGATTACTTCAACATCGACCGCGTGGTGGCGCACGAGTACTTCCACAACTGGACCGGCAACCGCGTCACCTGCCGCGACTGGTTCCAGCTCTCGCTGAAGGAAGGGCTGACGGTGTTCCGCGACCAGGAGTACGGCGCCGACACCTACTCGCGCGCGCTCACGCGCATCCAGGAGGTGCGCGCGCTGCGCGCCGGGCAGTTCTCCGAGGATGCCGGGCCGATGCGCCACCCGGTGCGGCCGCAGTCGTACCTGGAGATCCGCAACTTCTACACCATGACGGTGTACGAGAAGGGCGCGGAAGTGGTGCGCATGCAGCACACGCTTCTCGGCGAGGCCAGTTTCCAGGCCGGGATGAAGCTCTACTTCCAGCGCCACGACGGCCAGGCGGTGACCTGCGACGATTTCGTGCAGGCCATGCAGGACGCCTCCGGCGTCGACCTGACGCAGTTCAAGCGCTGGTACGACGTCCCGGGCACGCCGGTCCTGGATGCCAACGGCACCTACGAAAACGGCAAGTTCACGCTCACGGTGAAGCAGTCGATGAGCCCGCCTTTCCACATCCCTTTCGCGGTGAAGATCGGCGAGCGCGAAGAGGTGCTGTCCTTGAAGAACCCGGAAGAGAAGTTCGTCTTCGAAACGGATCAGAAACCCGTGCCCTCGCTGCTGCGCGGCTTCTCGGCGCCGGTGATCCTGAAGTACCCGTATGCCGAGGACGAGCTGCTGCACCTCATGGCGTACGACGACGATCCCTTCAACCGCTGGGAGGCGGGACAGCGCCTGGCCACCGCCACCATCCTCGAGGCGAAGGGCGCACCGTCGGCGGCGTTCCTCGCGGCGGCGAGGAACGTGCTCGGCGACCCGGACCCGGCGTTCGCAGCCGAAGCGCTCAACCTGCCGGCAGAGAGCTTCCTCGCCGAGCAGCTCGACCGCGTCGACCCCGATGCCCTGCACGAGGCGCGCAACCGCCTGCGGCGCGAGCTGGCGCGCGCGTTGAAAAACGAGCTGCAAAGGACGTATGAGCTCCTTGCCGTAAGAACCCCCTACTCTCCGGACGCCGTGTCGGCCGGCAGGCGCGCGCTGCGCAACCTGTGCCTGAGCTACCTGGTCGAGACCGGCGAGACGCCGCTTGCTTACGAGCAGTTCCGCACGGCCGACAACATGACCGACGCCATTTCGGCGCTGACGGCGCTCGCCAGCGTCGATTGCCCCGAGCGCCAGCCGGCGCTGGATGCCTTCTATGCGAAATGGCAGAACGAGCCGCTGGTGGTCGACAAGTGGCTCGCGGTGCAGGCCGGCTCGAGGCTGCCCGGCACCCTCGCCCGCGTGCACCAGCTGCTCTCGCACCCGGCCTTCGACATCAAGGTGCCGAACAAGGTGTACGCGCTGATCCGGGCCTTCACGGCGAATCACGTGCGCTTTCATGCCGCCGACGGCGCCGGCTACGCTTTCCTCGCCGACCAGGTCATCGCGCTGAATGCCCTCAATCCGCAGGTCGCGGCCCGCATGGCGCGCGGCTTCGACCGCTGGAAGCGGTTCGACGAAAAGCGCAAAGCGGCGGCGAGAGCGGCGCTGCAGCGCATCAAAGACAGCCGGGACCTCACGCGGGATGTCGCGGAAATAGTCACGAAAGCCCTGGCCTAGCGCGCGGATTGCGCAATCCGTCATTGGAGCGCCCGCGCTCATGCGGCACAGTGCCCGGGCGTCGTGCAATCTCCCGATATAACAAGCCGGCTCGCCAATACCGGACAGCTGCTGGTCCGCTCCGGCATCGAGATCGACCGCATCCTCAGCGCCATCGCCGAGGACGGCGATACCGTCAGCGCGAGCCTGCGGTCCAAGGTGCTGTTTCTTTCCCGGCTGGTGTACGTCGAGCCGGTCAAGCAGTTCATGCTCCTGTCGTACTCCGACCACAAGCCGGCGAACTCGGAAATCCTCGCGGCCCGCTCCGTCACGTTCAAGTGCAATCACCGCGGCGCCCAGTTCGCGTTCTCCTGCAACAACCCGCGGCAGACCGTGCACGGGCGAGAGCCTGCGATCCAGTTCGGCATGCCGACCACCATGCTGGCGCTGCTTCACGGCCGAGGCCTGCAGCGGGTTCAAGTGCCCGCGCAGGCGCAGGTGGACTGCCGGCTGAGGATGGGGGTGCTCTCCTTCGACGCGCGGCTCGTGGACGTGAGCATGGACGGCATGGGGTTCATGCTCGGCGAGGACGCCATGCCGCTGTGTGCCGGGACCCGGCTCGAGGGCGCTCGCATCCGCCACCCGCAGGGCGAGCCCCTGGTGGTCGACATCGAGGTCCGCCACGTCACCCGGGTAACCCTTCCCGACGGCAAGCGCGCCACCCGGATCGGCTGCCGCATCCTCACCACGCCCGGCGACCTCGAAGAGCTGATCCGGCTGTTCATCATCGATCTGCAATAAGATGGCCGGATGGGCAGCCTGGTCGCCGCCACGGCGGCGTTTCTCGCCACGCACTTCGTCAGCAGCACCCCCTTGCGCGCGAAGCTCGTCGGCGCGATGGGCGAATGGCCGTACCGCGGCCTCTATTCCCTGGTGGCCTTCGCCACGCTCGCCTGGATGGCCTGGGCCTATGCCACGGCGCCGCATGTCCACCTGTGGGAGGGGCCGCGCACGCCGCCCTACGTGGTCATGCCGCTCGCCTTCGTGCTGATCGCCTGCGGGTACTGGCGCAACCCGACCATCGTGGGCGCGGAAAAGCTGCTGCGCAGCGAAGACCCGGCGCGCGGCATCATCCGCGTCACGCGCCACCCGATCATGTGGGCCGTGATGCTGTGGGCCGCCACGCACATCTGGGCGCGCGGCGACCTGCAAGCGCTGGTGTTCTTCGGCGGCTTCTTCGTCCTTGCCGCTTTCGGGACGCTGCTGAGCGACCGGAGAAAGAGCTCGAACCCGGACTGGCCGCGCTTCGCGTCGGTCACTTCCCACGTTCCGTTCGTGGCGATCCTGCAGGGCCGCAACCGCATCGCCTGGCGCGAGATCGGCTGGCTGCGGCCGCTCATCGGTATCGCGGTGTACTTCGGCGTCCTCGCTATCCACCCGTCGTGAGCTTGCGCTGCACGCGCTCGTCGAACTTGGCGACATTGACGATCACCCGCTCGTGCGTGCCGTGGCCGATGAGGTCCTTCGCGTCGCGGGCTTCCACGCGGAAGTAGACCGTCCTGTTTTCGAGCTTCACGACTTCTGCCGTGGCCTGCACGCGCATCCCGACCGGCGTGGCGGCGATGTGGTGCACGTCCAGGTGGGTGCCGAGGCTCTGGTAGCCCGCGGGCAGCAGGTGCTCGACCGCGGCGAGCGCGGCCGCTTCGATGAGGTTGATCATCACCGGCGTGGCGAGCACCCGCACCTTGCCGCTGCCGATGCGCGGCGCGGTGTGCTCATCGCCTACGACCAGCTCGGCGGACCCGGCGAGGCCGGCTGCGATCTGCATCCGCCGATCATACGGCCAGAACGACCTCGAGGTATTCCGCCGGCGCGACGAAGGTCTCGTCACCGGAGCGGTTGAAGCGCTGCGCGAGCGCGATGAGCTCGGCGGCGAAGGCCTGCTGCTCCTTGGCGTCGAGCCGCTCGAAGGTCTGTCGCGTCGGGCCGAAATTGCTGCGGAAGTAGTCGAGCCAGTGCTGCGCTGAGCGGTAGCGCAGCACGTAGAGCCGCCTTTCGACCGTCATGTCCCGCCCGAACAGGGCGCGCAGGCCGGCTTCGGTGCCCCAGAGCAGCGGTGGCTTCACGCCGGGAGGCGGCGGCGCGTAGCGCGCGGTGAGCTGGAACCACTGGCCGATGAATCCTTCCGGCGTCCAGTTCGCCAGGCCGATGCGTCCGCCGGGGCGGCACACGCGCAGCAGCTCGGCCGCGGCCCGCTGCTGATCCGGCGCGAACATGACGCCGAACGTGGAGAGCACGGCGTCGAACGCACCGTCCGCGTACGGCAGGTTCTCCGCGTCGCCCTCGTCGAAGCGGATCTCCAG
>DASUUN010000243.1:0-11472 GCA_036374055.1 Burkholderiales bacterium | reverse complement strand
GCTCGGCGCCCTGCCGCACGAGGTGTTCATCTGCATCTGGCTCGATGCCCAGCACCGAGCGCTGCGCTTTGAGGAGGCATTCCATGGCACGCTTACCCAGACCAGCGTCTACCCGCGCGAAATCGTGAAAGCGGCCCTGGCGAGCAACGCGGCCGCGGTGATCTTCGCCCACAACCACCCCTCCGGCGTCGCCCAGCCGAGCCAGGCGGACGAGCTCCTGACGCGCAACCTGCGGGACGCCCTGGCGCTGGTCGACGTCAAGGTGCTCGACCATTTCATCATTGCCGGCAACCAGGCAATCTCCTTCGCCGAGCGCGGATTGTTGTAGTAAAATCCGCGGCTTTCCGCATTCCGGAGCGCCAGATGTCCCGCGTTTGTCAGGTCACCGGCAAGAAGCCGATGAAGGGCCACTTCGTCTCGCACGCCAACAACAAGACGATCCGCACCTTCCAGCCGAATCTCCATTACCGCCGCTTCTGGGTCGAGAGCCAGAACCGCTGGGTGCGCCTGCGCGTGTCCACGGCCGGCTTGCGGCGCATCGATAAGCTCGGCGTCGAAGCCGTGCTTGCGGAGATCAGGGCCAAAGCCAAGGCGAAAGGCAGGTAAACCCATGCGGGAGAAGATCAAGCTCGAGTCCTCGGCCGGCACCGGCCACTTCTACACCACCACCAAGAACAAGCGCACCACGCCCGACAAGCTGGAGATCAAGAAGTACGATCCCAAGGCGCGCAAGCACGTCATCTACAAGGAAACGAAGCTGAAATGAAAAAGGCCCGCGAAAGCGGGCCTTTTTGCTTCACCGCCGGTCAGGCGTAGGAGCGCAGGCGCTGCGAGAAATCCACCAGGGGCGCAATGCCGCTGGCTTCGGCGCGATGGCACCAGTCCTGCAGCTGCCGCAGCAGCTGCTCCTTCGACGCGGTGGACCGCTCCCAGAGCGCCGCCAGCTCGTCGCGCATCGCGATCACCGTGGCGAGCGCGCGCGAGTTCTTCAGGACCTCGGCGAGCCGCGTGCCTTCGGCGCCGGCCGCGGCCTGCCCCCGCAGGAGCACGCGCTTGAGCGAGCGCAGTACCTCGGCGTCGCGGGGCGACCAGTGCCTGAGGCGCTCCACCTCTTCGGCATAGGTGCGGCGGATGGACTTCGCATAGCGCGACAGCACGTCGTAGCGGTTGGCAATCACCGCATGCAGCGTGTCCAGGTCGGCGGCGGGTTTGGGCGCGGCGAAGCGCGGCCTGGGCGCCAGCTTCTTCACCGTCGCGAGACCGAGCATCTCCATGAGCCGGATGTACATCCAGCCGATGTCGAACTCGTACCATTTGGACGACAGCTTCGCCGACGAGGCGAATGCGTGGTGGTTGTTGTGCAGCTCCTCGCCGCCGATGAGGATGCCCCAGGGGACAATGTTGGTGCTGGCGTCGGCCACGCCGTAGTTGCGGTAGCCGAAAAAGTGTCCCACGCCATTGATGACGCCCGCCGCCCAGAAGGGGATCCAGGCGATCTGGGTGATCCAGATCAGCGCGCCCGGCACGAGACCGAACGCCAGCAGATCGATCGCGAGCATCGACAGGATGCCCGCCATCGCGTGGCGGGTGTAGACGTTTCGCTCCATCCAGTCATCCGGCGTGCCGTGTCCGTATCGCTCGAGCGTGTCCTTGTTGTACGACTCCTTGACATACAGGAATACGCCGGCCCAGAGCACCCGGTTGATGCCGTAGATCTGCGGGCTGTGCGGGTCTTCGGCGGTCTCGCACTTGGCGTGATGCTTGCGATGGATCGCGGCCCATTCCTTCGTGATCATCCCGGTCGTCAGCCACAGCCAGAGGCGGAAGAAATGCGACACCACGGGATGCAGCTCGAGCGCGCGGTGCGCCTGGCAACGGTGCAGGAAGATGGTGACCGCGGCGATCGTCACGTGGGTCAGGCCGAGCGCCACGAGCGCGTAGCCCCACCAGGGAAGGTCGAACAGGCCGGAGAAAATCATCAGTTGGAATGCCCTAGTCGTAATTGTTAAGAGGCGCAAGCCATTTTACGCGAATGCTCCCGGGTCGTCTGCCGTCATCTAACCTGCCAGCGTAAAAGGACTTTTTAAAAGACAAGCGGCGTGTGGAATCGTTCCTTTGGCAGCCTAGGCCGAACGCTCGAAAGCCGCGGCGAAAAAGCCGTCGGTGGCGTGCCGATGCGGCCAAAGCCGCAGATACTGCCCGGTATCCAGCGCGATGCGCTGCGCCGCGAGCACCTCGCCGCAGGAAATCGGCCTGAACTGCGGCTGGCTTGCCTGGAAGTGCTCGGCGATGCCCTCGTTCTCCTCGCGCAGGATACTGCAGGTCGCATAGACCAGCCGCCCTCCCGGTTTGACCAGCCGGCAGGCGGCCCCAAGGATGCTGCGCTGCTTGGCGGCGAGCTCCGCTACCGCGGCAGGCGAGTGGCGCCATTTCAGGTCCGGGTTGCGCCGCAGCGTGCCAAAGCCGCTGCAGGGGGCATCCACCAGCACGCGATCGAGCTTTCCGGCCAGGCGCTTGGTGCGGGCGTCGCTGTCTCCGGAGAGGACGATCGAATGGATGCTGGTGACCCCGGCCCGCGCTGCGCGCGGAGCGAGCGCGGCCAGCCGCTTCGCCGAGACGTCCATGGCGTAAAGCCGTCCGCTGCCGCGCATGAGCATGGCGAGCGCCAGGGTCTTGCCGCCGGCGCCCGCGCAGTAGTCGGCGACCATCTCGCCACGCCGGGGAGCCACCAGCCAGGCGAGCAACTGGCTGCCCTCGTCCTGCACCTCGATCAGCCCCGCCTTGAAGAGGTCATGGCGATTGATCGGCGGCTTTCCCGCGAGCCGCAGCCCGGCGGGCGAGTACGGCGTGGGCGCTGCGTCGATACCCTCGCCCGACAGGCGTGCGAGAACCTCGTCCCGCCCGACGCGGGCCAGGTTGACGCGCAGGTCGAGCGGCGCCGCATTGAGCATGGCCTGCGAGATCTGCAGCGCCTCGTCCGCGCCGTGCTCTTCGGCCAGCCGTTGCCACAGCCAATCCGGCAGGTCCGCGCGAGCCGCCTGCGGCAGCGCCTCGGCACGGAAACTCCGGATGCGCTGCACGAGTGCAGGGTCGACGAGGCCGTCCAGCGCGCGGGCCGAGAGCCCGAGCACGCGCATGGCGGCGGCGGCGACCAGCGCTGCAGGCGCAGCGCTGCCTGCGGCCGCTTCGAGGGTGCGCCTGCGCCGCAGCACCGCGAACGCCGCTTCGGCCACGAAAGCCCGCTCTTTGGGTCCGAGGGCGCGGTTCTGGCGGAAATATGCCGACAGCGTTTCGTCCGCCGGCCCGGAAAACGACAGCATTCCCCCCAGCACAGCCGCCGCATGGGCCAGCATGCCCCGCGTCGGGGTCACGGCACGGAGATCTGGACGACGACCTGGTCGTACCGCGTGCCGTCCTTCTCGGTCACGCGAACGCGCAGCGGAAGGTAACTGCGCTCCGTCGCGAGCCAGATCTCGGCGACCTCGTCGTCCGTGCGCCGTACCAGCCGGAGGGCATGGAACTCGCCTGCCGGCGTCGTCAGCCGCTCAGTGCCTTCCACTGTGTAGACATGACGCGATTTGCCGCGGCCATCCATCAGGTGGAACGTGACCTCGCCGACCGGCGGCGGCGAAAATGCGAAGTCGAACAGGAAGGCGAGGCGATCGTTGGCATCCGGCGGCAGCGGCATCACGCGCGGATCGCCCTTGTATCGCATGGTCACCGTCTTCGCCTGCCAGTCGAACCGGGCACGCGCGGTCCTGCGCCCGGTTCGCTCGTCCCGGTACTCAACGGGGTGCAGGCCGTCTTCGCCGACCCGGCCGCGGCTGGTGCGCCGCGCGGTGCCGAGCAACGCGTAAAGGCCCTTGCCGCTCCAGGCTTCGGTCAGCTCGTACACGCGGCCGTCGTGGTGCAGGCGATGCGCCACCTGGGCCACCGAGGAGCCGTTGTGCAGGACGTCGAAGGAAAGCTCGACGCGCTCCGGCGGCGCCGCGTGCGCGGCGACGGCGGCGCTAATCAGCAGCCAGAACCAGTTGCGCATCATGACCTTTAACGCTTACCACCCCCGAGCTGATGACCAGGCGATTGTCGAGGAACCAGCCTGCGGCCTTCGGATAGATGACATGCTCCTGGCGCAGCACGCGTGCCGCCAGCGCCGTCGCGCTGTCGTCGGGGCGCACGCGCACGGCCGCCTGGATCACGATCGGTCCATGGTCCAGCTCCGTGGTGACAAAGTGCACGGTGCAGCCGTGCACTTTCACGCCGGCCGCCAAGGCGCGCTCGTGCGTGTTCAGCCCCGGAAATGCGGGCAGGAGGGAAGGATGGATATTGAGCAGCCGCTCGCGATAGCACGCGACAAAGCCCGGCGTGAGCACTCGCATGAATCCGGCGAGCGCGACCAGCCTGGGGCGGAAGCGGTCGATCTCCGCGGCCAGCGCGGCATCGAACGCCTCGCGCGAACCGAAGGCACGGTGCTCGACGACCCGGGTCGGGATGCCGCGCGCCGCCGCGGCCTGCAGGCCCTGGGCGTCGGCGCGGTTGCTGATGACGGCGGAAACCGGCAGGCCCGCTTCCAGCAGCGCCTGCATGTTGCTTCCGCGCCCGGAAATCAGGATGACGACCATCAGAAAATCCGCGCCACGCGATAGCCGTCGGCTTCGAGCCGGGCGAGCACGCCCTGCTCTCCATACAGATGCAGCGCCCCCAGCGCGACGAACGCGCTGCCGCGCCGCAACTCGCGCTGCATCCTGAATGCCATCACCACATTGCGGTCGTGCACGACCCGCTTGTTCATGACCGCCTGGTGCGCCGCGATCTCGGGATGGGCGGCGCCGAACTGCTCGCGCAGCCGCCATATGCGGGCGAGGTCGCCCGCCAGGTAAGCCTCGAGGGTGAGCTCGGCGAGCGCGGCCAGCTCCGCGCCGTGGGCGAGGCTGTGCTTGAGCAGCGCAACCTGCGAGTCCATGGGGAACTCGTCGAAAGTGAAGATCTGCTCTTCCACGCCCTCGATCTGCGACAGCGCCATGCGCCGGCCGCGCGCCAGGTCGAACAGCTGGCCGTCGAGCGGCGCGCCCTGCGCACCCTTCGGGTTCTGCAGGTTCAGCAGCACGCCCCAGGGCTTCATCTTGTTGACGAACTCCCGCGGCAGGCCGATGGGCGCGAGGTGGCGGTAGGCCCGCTCGAAATCATCCGCGCCGATCTTCTCCTCGAGCGTCTGCGCGTCCTGGAACATGGCGGCCTCCAGGAAGCGCGCCTTCGAATAGCTGTCGGGGACGAACTCCAGCATCAGCGCGCGCGCGCCTTCGAACGCCTTGCTGACCGGCTCCGGCAGCCGAGCGAGGCGCGGGTCGGCGACATGGATCGTGCCGTAGACGTGGCTCGCGGGGACGGCCTTCCCGGTCACGCGCCACAGCAGGCCGCGATCGAAGCGGCCGGCCGCCCGGCTGGCGTTGGGGACGAGCAGCGCGGCGAGGGCTGCCGCTATGAAGCGCCTGCGGCTCAATCCGTCGGGCCCAGCATGGACTCGGGCCTCACCCAGCGGTCGAAATCCTCGGCGCTGACATAGCCCAGGCCGAGCGCCGCTTCGCGCAGCGTGCTGCCTTCCCGATGCGCTCGCTTGGCGATCTCGGCAGCCTTGTCGTATCCGATATGGGGCGAAAGCGCCGTGACCAGCATCAGCGAGCGCTCCAGCAGCTCGCCGATGCGCGCCTCGTTCGCTTCTATGCCGCGGGCGCAATGCTCGTCGAACGAGCGGCTGCCGTCGGCGAGCAGTCGCAGGCTCTGCAGGAACGCATGGATGATCAGCGGCTTGTAAACGTTGAGCTCGAAGTGGCCCGAAGCGCCACCGATGTTGAGCGCCACGTCGTTCCCCATTACCTGCGCGCACAGCATGGTGAGCGCCTCGGCCTGCGTGGGATTGACCTTTCCGGGCATGATCGAGCTGCCCGGCTCGTTCTCGGGAATGCGCAGCTCGCCCAGGCCGGAGCGCGGCCCGGACGCCGCGAGGCGCACATCGTTGGCGATCTTGGCGAGCGCGGCGGCGAGCGTCTTCAGCGCGCCGTGCGCGAACACCAGGGCCTCATGGCCGGCGAGCGCGGCGAACTTGTTCCTCGCTTCCACGAACGGCAGCCCGGTCTCGGCGGCCAACTGCTCGCATACCCTGCGTGCGAACTCGCGATGCGTGTTGAGCCCGGTGCCGACGGCCGTACCGCCGATGGCCAGCTCGTATAGCGCGGGCAGCGCGGCTCGCAGGGCGGCGAGCGCCTGCTCAAGCTGCGACGCGTAGCCCGAGAACTCCTGGCCCAGCGTGAGCGGCGTCGCGTCCTGCAGGTGCGTGCGTCCGATCTTGACGATGCCGTCGAAGGTCGCGCGCTTGGATTCCAGCGTCGCGCGCAGCCGCTCCACCGCGGGAATCAGCTCGTCCCGCACCGCGCGCGCGGCAGCGATGTGCATCGCAGTCGGGAACACGTCGTTGGAAGACTGCCCGAGGTTGACCTCGTCGTTGGGATGCACCCGGCGCTTCTGGCCGCGCTCACCGCCGAGCAGCTCGGAGGCACGGTTCGCCAGCACCTCGTTGACGTTCATGTTGCTCTGCGTGCCCGAGCCGGTCTGCCAGACCACCAGCGGGAACTCCTCATCGTGCTTCCCGGCGAGCACCTCATCGGCGGCGGCCCGGATCGCTTCGGCCTTCTTGCGGTCGAGGAGCCGCAGCTCCGCGTTGACGGCGGCCGCCGCCTTCTTCACCAGCGCGAGGCCGTAGATGACGGGGAGCGGCATACGCTCGGCGGATATGCGGAAGAAGCGCCGGCTGCGCTCGGTCTGCGCGCCCCACAGCCGCGCCTGCGGCACCTCGACGGTGCCGAAGCTGTCCTTCTCGATGCGTGCGCCGCTCATCGCGGCAGCTATGTTACGACGACAAGTCGAACACCAGCACCTCGGCCCCCTCGCCGTGCGAGATCTCGATGGGTCCGGTGTCCGTCTTGAGGGCGTCTCCCGCGGCGAGCGCGTGGCCGTTCGCGCTGGCCTTGCCGCGAGCGACGTGCACGTAGCCCAGCCGGCCGGGGGCGAGCGCATGGCGGGCGCGCTCGGCGGCGTCGAACAGCCCGGCATAGATACGCGCCTCCTGGTGGATGCGCACCGAGCCCTCGGCGCCGTCGGGCGAGGCGATCAGGCGCAGGCGCCCGCGCTTTTCGCCCGCGGCGAAATGCTTCTGCTCGTAGGACGGAGCAATCCCCACGACGTTCGGCTCTATCCAGATCTGCAGGAAATGCGTCACGCCGGCCTTCTCGTTGTTGTATTCGCTGTGGCGCACGCCGCTGCCCGCGCTCATGCGCTGCACATCGCCCGGCGCGATGGTCGAGCCGTTGCCCATGGAGTCCTGGTGGCCGAGCGAGCCCGTCAGCACGTAGCTGATGATCTCCATGTCACGGTGGCCGTGGGTGCCGAAGCCGGTGCCGGGCTGCACGCGGTCCTCATTGATCACGCGCAGCGCGCCGAACCCCATGTGGCGCGGGTCGTAGTAGTCGGCGAAGGAGAAGCTGTGGTACGACTCGAGCCAGCCATGCCGGGCATGGCCGCGCTCCTTGCCAGGCCTCAACTCGATCATCCGGCCTAGGCGCCGGGCTTGGCCTGCTGCGCGGCGATTTCCTGGTGCACCTTGGCCATGTCGATGGACTTCGCCTGCGAGATCACCTGCTGCAGGGCGTTGCCCGGGAGCGCACCCGCCTCCTGGAACAGGATGACCTTGTCGCGAAACACCATGAGCGTGGGAATGGAGCGGATGTTGAAGGCGCCGGCCAGCTCATGCTGCTCGTCGGTGTTGATCTTGGCGAATACGATGTCGGGGTGCTCCTCGGAGGCCTTTTCGAACACCGGAGCGAAGCCGCGGCAAGGACCGCACCAGGGCGCCCAGAAGTCGACGATCACCATGGCGTTGTCGCTCACGGTCTTTTCAAAATTGTCCTTCGTGAGCTCGACGGTCGCCACGCTCGTTCCTTTCGTCCAAAGGGACGCAGTGTACTCTAGACACTCATGTACGTAGGCCGGTTCGCGCCCTCGCCCACGGGGCCGCTGCACTTCGGATCCTTCGTCGCGGCGCTCGCAAGCTGGCTCGACGCGCGGGCAGCGCGCGGCCGCTGGCTGGTGCGCATCGAGGACCTGGATGCGCCGCGCCAGCAGCCGGGCGCTGCCGACCTCATCCTGCGCACGCTGGAGCGGCTCGGCCTCGCGTGGGACGGCCCGGTGCTCTACCAGAGCCTGCGCGCCCCGCTCTATCGGGCGGCGCTCGATAAGCTGCAGCGGCACACGTACTGGTGCGGCTGCACGCGCCGCGAGATCGCCGATTCCTCGCTCGGGCTCGCCGCGGACGGCGCCCAGATCTATCCCGGCACCTGCCGGCAGGGCGTGGCGCAGGGAAAGACGGCGCGCGCGTTGCGGCTCAGGACCGGCGCAGACGCCATTGCCTTCGTTGATCGCGTGCAGGGCGCCCAGTCGCAGAGGCTCGCGGCGGAGGTCGGCGACTTCGTCCTGTACCGCGCCGATGGACAGTTCGTCTATCAGCTCGCGGTGGTGGTGGACGACGCCGAGCAGGGCGTGACCGACGTAGTGCGCGGCGCCGACCTTCTCGACTCGACGGCGCGCCAGATCCTCCTGCAGCGGCTGCTCGGGGCGCCGACGCCTCGCTACCTGCACGTGCCTGTCGCCCTCGACCCGAACAACGAAAAGCTTTCCAAGCAGACCGGCGCGCGGGCGGTCGATGCCGCGCAACGCGACCGCGTGCTGCACGAGGCGCTGCGCTTCCTCGGCCAGCCGGCGACCCCCGACCTCGACGAGGCGATCGCTGCCTGGGACGTCGCCCGCATTCCGCGGCGCAGGGCTACCGCGGCGCCGGCCGGATAACCGTCGCGAGCGCGCTCAGCACCAGCACGAGGGCGGCCACCTCCGCCCAGCTCGGACGCTCGCCCAGAAACACGACGCCGCTCAGCACCCCGATCACCGGGATGACCAGCATGCTGATCGAGAACACGCTCACCGGCACCGAGGTCGCGATCTTGATCCACGCCCAGTGGGCAAAGGCAAAGGAGACGAGCACGTTGTATAGCACCCCTGCCCAGGCGCGCGGGCTGACCCCTCGCAGGCGGGTCAGGTCCTCGAACAGCAGCGTGCCCAGAAAGATGGGCACCCCGCCGAGCAGCATGATCCACGCGGTATAGGCGCCGGCCGGCATGCTCACGGGGAAGCGCTTTTGCAGCACCGTGCCGAGCGCCCATGTGAGCGCGGCGCCCAGCACCAGGAGCGAGCCGAGGGGGGCCGCGCCCAGGCTGATCAGGTTCTCGCCCAGGAGCAGCGCGAGCCCCGCCAGGCCGAGCACCAGCCCTGAGAGCTTGCGGCGGGTAACGCGCTCGCCCAGCAGCCAGACCGAGAGCGGAATCGCCCACACCGGCATGGTGTACGCGAGGATTGCGGCGCGCCCGGACGGGATGAGCGCCACGCCGAAGGCGACCAGCATGTTCCAGCAGGTAATGTTGAGCAATGCCAGCAGGGCGAGGCGGCCCCATTCCCGGCGCGGCGCCGCGAGGCGTTGTCCGCCAGCGCGCAGCGCGGCGAACAGCACCGCCGAGCCCAGCCCGAGGCACAACGACCGGAAGGTCCACGGCGGCACCTCGCCGAGCGCCACCTTCATCGCGGTCCAGTTGAAGCCCCAGGCAAACGTCAGCGCCGCGAGCACCCACCACAGGCGGCGCGGCAGGTGGTCCGGCTCCGCCCTCACTCCTCGACCCGCAGCGGCAGGGCCTTCATGCCGCGCAGGACCATGGAATCCAGCCATTCCAGGCGTGGCGCGGCGATCTCCAGCCGCCGCCAGCGTCGCAGCAGCGCCGGCAGCGCGATCTGGCCTTCCAGGCGGGCCAGGGGAAAGCCGAGGCAGATATGCGCGCCGAAGCCGAAGGTCAGGTGCGCCACGCCGTCACGCTGCAGGTCGAGCCGGTCGGGATCGGGAAACGCGCGCGGATCGCGGTTTGCGGCGTTCATCAGGAGGAACACGCGCTCGCCCGGCTTGAGCTGCTTGCCGTGCAGCGTGTGCTGCTCCTGGACGATGCGCACCTGCGCGCCGATGGGGCCATCGTAGCGCAGCAGCTCCTCGACGGCCGCCGCGGCGAGCTCGGGCTGGTCGCGCAGCTTCTGCAGCTCGCCGGGAAACTGCAGCAGCGCCCGCACGCCGTTCGCGATGTGATGCGTGGTGGTTTCATGGCCCGCAAATAGCAGCAGGACGCAGGTGGCCACCAGCTCGTCTTCGGTCATCCGGTCGCCGCCGTCCTCCACCTGGACCAGGTCCGACAGCAGGTCGGGTTGCGGCCGCGCCCTGCGCCGGGCGATGAGCTCCCGGAACAGCGCGGCCATCTCCACGGTGGCGGCTTCGGCACGGGCGTACTTGTCAGGGGAGTCGCGCGCGCTGCCGATGAACAACGCCATTTCGTCGGACAGGTGCTTCAGCCGGGACAGCTCCGAGCGCGGCACCCCGAGCATGTGCATGATGACGAGCGCGGGAAGCGGGCCGGCGAACTCGCCGATGAGGTCAAACTCCCCGCGGCCGCCCAGCGCGTCGAGCAGGCTGCCGGTGATCGCCTCGACATGCGGGCGCAGCGCGCTCATCGAGCGCACGTTGAAGACCCGCGCGGCGAGCCGCCTCAGCCGCGTGTGCTCGGGCGGGTCTCTGAACACCATCCACAGCGTGAGATAGCGCATCAAGCCGGCGATGCGCTGCGCCTCGTCGGAGGGCAGCGTGGCGAAGAATGGCCGCAGCCGATCCGACGACATGCCCGGCGTGTCGAGGCAGACGCGCTTGACGTCGTCGTAGCGCGTCAGCACCCAGGCTTTCAGCCCGGGGCTCCAGTGCGCCGGATCCTCGTCCCGCAGCCGTGCATAGACCGGGAAGGGGTCGCTGAGGGTGGTTGGGTCGTTGGGTTTATAGTAAGCGAGCACTAACTACCTATGTAGGGAACCTTGCGACAAATCAATAGCGTTTGTTGCTACGCACAATTTTCTTGACTTCCCATGCAGCAAGCCTAGAATGCGAATTGTTGCATTGCACAAAATACGAATTGCCCTAAAGACAGGAGCCAGCAAATGTACGTGACCCCCGAACAGATTCAAGCGGCCAACAAATCGAACGTGGAAACGTTCCTGGCCGTGGCAAACGCCCAGTTCGCCGCTTTCGAGAAGCTGGCCAACATCCAGGCCACCGCGGTGAAGAGCGCCTTCGAAGACTCGATCGCCAATACCCGCGCCCTGCTCGGCGCCAAGGACATGCAGGAGTTCGTCAGCCTGCAGAATTCTTTCGCCCAGCCGGCCATGGAGAAGGCGATCGCCTACTCGAAGAGCGTGTACGAAGTGGCCACCGGCGCCAACGCCGAGCTCTCCAAGGTGGCCGAGCGCCGGGTAGCCGAATGGAACGAAAACTTCGTCACCCTGCTCGAC
>DASUUN010000242.1:0-16325 GCA_036374055.1 Burkholderiales bacterium | reverse complement strand
GCCGCCACGGCCCGCTGCGATACAGGCGCTCGCCCGCGCCCCACGCGCCGGCGAGCTGCCGGTCGATGAACTGCGGCACGCCGGCCTCCAGCGCGCCGGGCCCGAGCTCGTCCTTCGGGATGAGGCGCGCCACCGCCGCTTCGATGAAGGCCGCCTCGCGAGGGTTGAAGAAGGCGTAGGTCGGCGAGGACGCCTGCGCCGGCGCCGGCAACGGCAGGGCGACCGCAAGACCGGTGGCGCCGGCTGCCTTGAAGAGCCGCCGGCGTGAAGGATCGCGAAGTGTCATGTGTCGGCCGATCATTGAGGGATATGGCGCCCTTCGCTATCGTCATAACGCCGAAACGACGGTCGCCGTCTTCGCTTGTTCGCTGTAATACGCGCAACCACTCGGTTTATTTCTTTGCTCGCGCCGATGGTATAGCGCAGACCTTGCGCCGCTCGTCCGAGGTATCGTCGAACCAGTCGAAATCCGGCAGCACCGGCCGCATGGCGAAGGCGTCGACCAATCGGTACTCGGCGAAGCCCTGCAACAGGTCCAGGCCGGTTTCGTCCGTAAACGGGACCTTCAGCTCCAGGCTTGCGCAGCCCTTTGGCGTCCTCGATCAGGAGATCCGCAGCGCACTGCGCGCGGTATTTTGTGTCGAGAGGAGCATCTTCAGAACCGTCCCGAGCACGCGCGCGAGAACTTCGACGCGCTGAGCTCGAGCTCTTGCAGCTCGACGCAAACCGGCCGATCTGTTCATACGTAAAAAATACTGCTACATCATCGGTTGTGCGCGGTGTGGTTCAACGCGCGACTATAGGGACTACACGCGATGGGAAACGAGCCTGTGCTGTGGAATGTCGATGCACGCGGCGTCGCGACGGTGACGCTCAACCGCCCGGAAGTGAACAATGCCTACGACGCGGCGCTCATCCAGGGCTTGCATGACGCGATGGACGCCCTGGGTCCCCAGGTTCGCGCGCTCCTCTTGCAGGGCGCCGGCCGGCACTTCCAGGCCGGGGCGGATTTGAAGTGGATCCGCGACGTCGCTGCGCAGTCGCGCGAGGAGAACGAGCACGCTTCGCGCGCCACTGCGCTTGCGGTGCACCGACTGAATACGCTGCCGCTGCCGACCGTGGCCCTGGTGCAGGGCGGCTGCTTCGGCGGCGGTACCGGCATAGTCGCGGCCTGCGACATCGTGATCGCCGCCGACGACGCGATGTTCTCGATCGCGGAGACGCGCTGGGGTCTGACGGCCGCCATCATCCTGCCCCAGCTCGCCGACGCGATCGGCGCGCGCCAGGTGCGGCGCTACGCGCTCACTGGCGAACGCTTTGACGCCCGGGAAGCACGGCGCATCGGCCTCGTGCACGAGGTTGTCCCCGCGGCGGAGCTGCGCGCCGCGGGCGAGAAAGCAATCAGCCAGTTGCTGCAGAACGCGCCGGAGGCGAATGCGCAGACGAAGGTCGCTGCGCTCGAGTTCGCCTGGGGCACCGTGGAAGAACGCGTCCTCGAGCGCCTGGTCTCGCAGCACGCCGCCAAGCGCCGCAGCCGCGAAGCCGCCGAGGGGCTGGCCTCCTTCGCCGAGAAGCGCCCGGCGCGCTGGCCGGTCGCGAAATGACCAAGGACCTGAGCCCGGAGGAACGCATCCGGCGGCGCGTGCTGCGCGCGATCGCCCTCAACCGTACGCCGGGCTATCACTTCCCCGGCAACTTCATCGATCTCTCGTTCGATCGCGTAGCGAGCGGCGACACTCGTGTGTCGTACGAGACCGGTGCGCACTGCGCCGACACGCCCGGCGCGAGCGACATCGGCTCGCTCGCCGTGGCTGCGGATTTCGCGCTCGGCACAGCGGTGCGGGCCGATCTAGACCCGGCGACGCGCCTCGCCACGGTCAGCATGACGCTCGAGCTTGCCGCGGCCCCGCGCGCCGGGATCATCAGCGCGGCATCGCGCCGCCACGGCTTCGTTGGCGAGGGTTATGGCGGCATCGGACGCAGCCGTGTGTCGATCGAGGACGGCGGCGGCGAGCTCGGTTACGGCAGCGGCGCATTCATGGTGCTGCAGCCGCCGCCCGATGTGACGCTGCATCCGGTTTCGCTGCGCAAGCGCGGCGATGCCGAGCCGCCGGTCCTCGCCGAGCGGGACCTGGCGCCGGACGAGCTGCGCATCCTGCGGCACGCCGACGAGGCGCTCGAGCGCGCGGCACGGACGGCGCAGCCGTTCATCCGCCACTTCTGGGGCTTCAGGCCGGAAGCGGCGCGCGGCGGCGCCTCGTGCGTGATGCCGAACGGGCCGCATATCGGCAACCGCGTGGGGTATGTGCAGGGCGGCATTTTGCTCGGACTGGCGGCGGCCACCGCGACAGCCGCCCTGCCGGAAACGTGGGTGCTGAGCGCGGTGGCGACGGCCTTCACCAGCCCGGGCGAGGGACCCGCGCTCCAGGCGCAGGCGAGCGTCGTGCACCAGGGCCAGCGCGTGTCTGTGATCCGCACCGAAATCACGCGCAGCGACGGACGCCGTGCGCTGGAAGCCATGAGCACGCACGTCGTCCGGTAGCGTTAACATCGCGCTTTCCTTCGCCAGACTCGAGGACCGCCATGGGATACATCGACACACAGCTCTTCATCGACGGCAAATGGCAGGCGCCCGCGGAAGGAAAAACGCTGCCGGTCGTGAACCCGGCGACCGGCAAGGAGATCGGGCGCGTCGCGCATGCCGGCCGGCCCGACCTCGACCGCGCGCTCGAGGCGGCGCGGCAGGGCTTCGAGGTCTGGCGCGACATGGTGCCTGCCGAGCGCAGCAAGATCATGCGCAAGGCCGCCGCGCTGGTGCGCGAGCGTGCGGGCGAAATCGCGCCGCTCCTCACGCAGGAGCAGGGCAAGCCGCTCGCGGAGGCCAAGGCCGAGACCCTGGCGGCCGCGGACATCATCGAATGGTTCGCCGAGGAGGGCTTCCGCGTCTACGGGCGCCTCGTGCCCTCGCGCATGAGCGTCTCGGTGCGCCAGATGGTGATCAAGGATCCCGTCGGCCCGGTCGCGGCGTTCACGCCGTGGAACTTCCCGATCAACCAGGTGGTGCGCAAGGTCGGCGCCGCGCTCGCCGCGGGCTGCTCGATCCTCGTCAAGGCGCCGGAGGAGACGCCCGCCGCGCCGGCGGCCCTGGTGAAAGCATTCGCCGACGCCGGCATCCCGCCCGGCGTGCTGCAGCTCGTGTACGGCACGCCCGCGGAGATCTCGGCCTACCTTATCCCGCACCCGGTGATCCGCAAGGTCACCTTCACTGGCTCGATTCCGGTGGGCAAGCAGCTCGCCGCGCTCGCCGGCCGGCACATGAAGCGCGTCACCATGGAGCTCGGCGGCCACGCGCCGGTGATCGTGTGCGAGGACGCGGACATCGCGCTCGCCGTCAAGGCGGCGGGGGCGGCGAAGTTCCGCAACGCAGGACAGGTGTGCATCTCGCCCACGCGCTTCCTGGTGCACAAGTCCATCGCCGGCGATTTCGCGCAGGCGCTCGCCGACCACGCCAAGGGCCTGAAAGTCGGCGACGGACTTGCCGAAGGCACGCAGATGGGCCCGCTCGCCAATCCGAGGCGCGTCGACGCGATGACCGCGTTCACCGAGGACGCCGTGAAGAAGGGCGCGAAGCTGCTCACCGGCGGGAGCCGCATCGGCAACGCCGGCAACTTCTGGCAGCCGACCATCCTCGCCGACGTGCCGAAGGAGGCGAAGGTCTTCAACGACGAGCCCTTCGGCCCGATGGCCGCAATCCGACCGTTCGATACTCTGGAAGAGGCGATTGCCGAGTCGAACCGCCTGCCGTACGGCCTCGCGGGCTATGCCTTCACCAAGTCGCTCAAGAGCTCGGACCTGCTCGCGCGCAAGCTGGAGGTCGGGATGCTGTGGATGAACATGCCTGCGATGCCCTCGGCCGAGATGCCCTTCGGCGGCGTCAAGGACTCGGGCTACGGCTCCGAAGGCGGCCCGGAAGCGCTCGAGACCTACCTCAACTCGCGCGCGGTGGCGATCCAGAACGCCTGACGAAGATCTCGGGCTCTACTCGCGGTCGATGAACCGAAGCCGGAGGGAATCGTAGGCGTCGATGCGCCGGTCGCGCAGGAACGGCCAGCCGATGCGCGATTCGGCGATCTCCGCCGGGTCGAGCTCGGCGGCGAGCACGGTCTCCTCGTCCGCGCCCGCCTTGGCGAGGATGCGCCCGTCGGTGCCGCAGATGAAGCTCTGTCCCCAGAACCTGATGCCGCCCGCGCCCGACGGATCGGGCTCGAAGCCGGTGCGGTTGGCGGCCATCACGAAGCAGCCGTTGGCGATGGCGTGCGATCGCTGAATGGTTTCCCAGGCGGCATGCTGGCGCGCGCCGAGCGCTTCCTGCTCCTCCGGATGCCAGCCGATGGCGGTGGGGTAGAGCAGCACGTCGGCGCCGGAGAGCGCGGTGAGGCGCGCGGCTTCCGGGTACCACTGGTCCCAGCACACCAGCACGCCGACGGCGCCCGCCTGCGTGTCGAAGGACTTGAAGCCGAGGTCGCCCGGGGAGAAATAGAACTTCTCGTAGTAGCGCGGATCGTCGGGGATGTGCATCTTGCGGTACTTGCCGACGTAGCCGCGCTTGCCGTCGAGCACCGCCGCGGTGTTGTGGTACACGCCGGCCGCGCGCCGCTCGAACAAGGAGAGCACCAGCGTCGCGTCGAACTCCGCGGCGAGCGCGAGGAACGCCTCGGTGGTCGGGCCCGGCACCGCTTCGGCGAGCGCGAAGTTCGCCGCATCCTCGCTCTGGCAGAAGTAGCGGTGCTGGAAGAGCTCGGGCAGGCAGATGAGCCGCGCGCCGCCCTGGGCCGCCTCGCGCGCCATGCCGAGCGCCTTGGCGAGGTTCTCCGGCGGCCGCTCGGACATCGCCATCTGCACCAGCGCGACCCGGCGGCGCTCACCTGGCATAGGTGGCGTCATCGAAGCGCTCCAGGTATTCCTCGAGGAAGCGCATGCCTTCGCTCGGCTTGACCTGGTCGCGGTCGATCTTGCGGCGCACGAACTCGCTCATGCGGCGCTCGAGGTCGTTGGGGAAGTACTGCACCTGCGCGAGCATGTCCTGCACTTTCGTGCCCGGGATGATTTTCTCGATCCAGAAATTGCCCGGCTCCTCGTCGTCGGCGTAGACATGCACCTCGGGCACGCGCCCGAAAAGGTTGTGCTCGTCGCCGAGGATGTCCTGGTAGGCCCCCACCAGGAAGACGCCCAGGTCGTACGGCTCGTCGGCGCGCAGCGGGTGCAGCGGCAGGTGCGCGCTGTCCTCTAGCGCGGTGACGTAGCTCGCCACCTTGCCGTCGGAGTCGCAGGTGAGGTCCACCAGCACGCCGCGGCGCGTGGGCCGCTCGTCCAGGCGCGCGAGCGGCACGATGGGAAACGCCTGGCCGATCGCCCAGTGGTCCAGCAGCGACTGGAACACCGAGAAGTTGCCCAGATAGAGATCGGCGAGCTGCGCTTCGAGCTCGATCTGCTCGGGCGGGCGGTCCTCCAGAGCCGCGGCACGCAGCCGCTCGAGGATCTCGGCGCAGGCGCTCCAGTACAGCTCGTCGATCGCGGCGGCCTGCTCGAGCTCGAGGTAGCCGAGGAGGAGCAGCGATTGCGCTTCCTCCTTTGCTTCGCGCGCGTCGTGGTAGGCCTCCAGCAGCTCGCCCGCCTTGGCGCCCGCGCGCACGTCCTTCTCCACGCGGCGCAAGCGCTTCACCAGGGCGTGCGGCTTCTTCGGCGCGGGCGCGTTGCGCGGCGCGTCGAACGCCTGGGCGCCTAGCACCGGTACCACCAGCACCGAGTGGTGCGCGGTGAGGCCGCGGCCGCTTTCCGAGACCAGGCAGGGCTCGGGCACTTCGCGCGCCTCGCAGGTCTCCTTTACCGTGAACACGATGGCGTTGGCGTACTCCTGCAGGCTGTAGTTGATGAGCGACTCGCTCGAGCCGTAGCCGGCGCCGTAGTTCACGCCCAGGCCGCCGCCCACATCGAGGTAGCGCACGCGGAAGCCGCGCTGGTAGAGGCCGGCGTAGATCTGCGTGATCTCCTTGGTCGCGCTTTTCAGCACCTGGATGTCGGAGATCTGGCTGCCCAGATGAAAATGCAGCAGCTCGAGCTGCGCCGCCCAGCCGCGCCGCTCCAGCTCGCCGAGCAGGCGCACGAGGTCCGGGAGGCCGAGACCGAACTTCGAGCGGCTGCCGCCGGACTCGAACCAGCGCCCGGCGCCGCGCGTGGCGAGCTTCACGCGGGCGGCGAGGCGCGGCGCCTGCCCGCTCTCGTCGGCAAGCGCGGCGAGCTGCTCGAACTCGCTCCACTTCTCGACCACCGGCAGCACCTGCTGGCCCAGGCGCTGCGCGCCGAGCATGAGCGAGAGCATCGGCCGGTCCTTGACCCCGTTGCACAGCAGGAGTCGCTCGTCGGCCGCGAGCGGCAGCGCCGCCACCAGCTCGGCCTTCGAGCCGCACTCGAGACCGAGGTGGTAGGGCTCGCCGGCGTCGAGCACTTCCTCCACCACTTCGTGCAGCTGGTTCACCTTGATCGGGTACACGCAGCGGTAGCCGTTGCCGTAGCCCGCGTCGGCGAGCGCCACGCTGAAGGCCTCGTGCAGCCGGCGCACGCGCGCGCGCAGCACGTCCTGGAAGCGCAGCAGCAGCGGGCCGGACAGGCCCCGGCGGCGCGCTTCGGCAACCACCTCCGCCATGTCGATGGAAAGCGCGCGCTCGGGGAAGGGCTGCACCGCGACGTGGCCGGCGGCGTTCACGTGGAAGAAGCCGTCCGCCCAGCTCTGCAGCGCGTACAGCGCCTCGGCATCCTTGGCGGTCCAGCTCATTGGTCCATCACATAGGCGAAGATGAGCGGCGCCACGATGGTGGCGTCGGACTCGATGACGAACTTCGGCGTGGCGGCGTCGAGCTTGCCCCAGGTGATCTTCTCGTTGGGCACCGCGCCCGAATAGGAGCCGTAGCTCGTGGTGGAGTCGCTTATCTGGCAGAAATAGCCCCAGCGCGGCGTGCGCTCGCCGAGGTCCTGCTCGAGCATCGGCACCACGCAGATGGGAAAGTCGCCGGCGATGCCGCCGCCGATCTGGAAAAAGCCGATCGAGGCTTGCGCCGCCTGAGCGCGATACCAGTCGGCCAGATGCAGCATGTACTCGATGCCGCTGCGCACGGTGTGCACGTCCGCGAGGTCCCGCTTGAGGAGGTGCGCGGCGTAGACGTTGCCGAGCGTCGAATCCTCCCAGCCGGGCACGTAGAGCGGCAGGTCCTTCTCGCAGGCCGCGAGCACCCACGAGTCCGCGGGATCGATCTGGTAGTGCTGCGCGAGCGCGCCCGAGCGCAGCAGCCGGTAGATGAACTCGTGCGGAAAGCGCCGCTCGCCGGCGCGCTCGGCCGCGCGCCATTCTTCGAGCAGCGGGCCTTCGATGCGCCGGAAGGCCTGCTCCTCCGGGATGCAGGTGTCGGTGACGCGGTTGAGGTGCCGGCGCAGCAGCGCTTCCTCGTCGGCGGCGCTGAGCTCCCGGTAATGCGGCACGCGCTCGTAGTGCTCGTGCGCCACCAGGTTGAAGATGTCTTCCTCGAGATTCGCGCCGGTGCAGGAGACGGCGTGCACATGGCCCTTGCGGATCATCGCGGCAAGCGACAGGCCGAGCTCCGCGGTGCTCATGGCGCCGGCAAGTGTCATCAGCATGCGCCCGCCCTGGTCGATGTGCTGGCGGTAGGCCTCGGCGGCGTCGCGCAGCGCCGCCGCGTTGAAGTGGCGGAAATGGCGGTGGACGAAGTCGCGAACGGTGCTCATGACGCGGGTACCTGCTGGGTGAGGCAGTGGAACGCGCCCAGTCCCACCACCAGTTCGCGGCTGTCGATCGGCACGGCGCGCCGGCCGGGAAAGCTGGCCGCCAGGATCTCGAGCGCGACGCGGTCGCTCGGGCAGTCGAACACCGGCACAAGTACGACCCGGTTGCCGATGTAGAAGTTCGCATAGCTCGCCGGCAGGCGCTCGCCGTGGCGGTAGAGCGGATCGGGCATTGGCAGCTCCACCACGCGCAGCGCCCGGCCGTCGGGCAGCCGCGCCGCGCGCAGGCGCTGCAGGTTCAACTGCAGCGGCCGGTAGTTCGCGTCCGAGAGCGCGCGCTCCACTGCGCTCACCACCGTGTCTTCGGCGACAAAGCGGGTGATGTCGTCGACATGTCCGTCGGTGTCGTCGCCGGCGATGCCTTCGCCGAGCCAGATCACCGCGCGCGCGCCGAGGTAGCGCCCGAGCAGCGCCTCGATATCGCCGCGGCTGAGCTGCGGATTGCGGTTGGGATGCAGCAGGCACTGCTCGGTGGTGAGCAGCGCGCCGGCGCCGTTCACGTCGATCGAGCCACCCTCCAGCACCATGTCAACGGACACGCATTCGAGGCCGAGCGCCTGCGCCATGTGCCGTGGCACCGCGTCGTCGCGGTCGAACGGAGGGTACTTGCCACCCCAGGCGTTGAAGCGGAAGTCGAGCGCCACGCAACGGCCCTCCGCATTGCGCGCGATGATCGCGCCGTGGTCGCGGCACCAGGCATCGTCGGTCGGAATCGGCTCCAGCACCAGCCGCTCGGGCGGCACGCGGCCGGCGAGCAGGGCGGCCACGCGCGCCGCGTGCCCGGGGTCCTGCACGTTGATGTGGATGTTCTCGCCCTCGGCCAGCGCCACCACGCCTTCGACCAGCGCCGCTTCGGCGCCGTCGAGGCCGTCCGGCCAGGTGTTGCGGTTATGCGGCCAGCTCAGCCAGGTCGCGGCATGCGGCGCCCATTCCGGCGGCATGGCGTAAGGGGGCTGGGCCATCGAGGCTGCGCACGCAAGCGCTGTTCCCGCGGTGCGTTTCTTGCTCCGTCCGGCGCATGCGCCTTCCTCTTCTCATACTTCTGCTTGCGGCGACCGGCAGCCGGCCTTCGAAGGACAGGCGCGCGCCTGCGAAGCGGAGTCCGAAGCGGCCTTCGACGTGCAGGTGCTCGCCAAGGGGCTCGTCAACCCCTGGGCCGTGGAGCCGCTCCGACCGGCCTATCGTGCGGACCCAGCCCGACGGCGCGGGCGCCGAGGTCTGCAGCGCCGGGCATCGCAACGTGCAGGCCATGGCGCTCTGGAAGATCGTTCCGAGGAGATAAACTTGAGACATATTCTGGCGCGTTCCTGGTGGATGCTCGCGCTGCATGGCGCGGCCGCGGTGATTTTCGGCGGGCTGGCGCTCGCATGGCCGACCGTCACGCTGCTCTTGCTGGTGGCGCTGTTCGCCGCCTACGCCATCTTGAGCGGCGGTGCAGCGATCGTGAGCGCGCTGCAAAACCGGACCGAGCGCGGCTGGTGGCTGCTGCTGATCCTCGGCATCGTCAGCGTAGCGGCCGGCCTCATCGCGATCTTCTATCCCGGCCTCACCGCGCTCGTCCTGGTGCTGGTGATCGGCATCAACGCCATCTTCACCGGCGTGCTCGAGCTCGTCATGGCAATGCGCCTGCGCAAGGAGATCGAGGGCGAGTGGCTGCTCGGCTTCGCCGGCGTGCTCTCGATTCTCTTCGGCGCCTTCCTTGTCATCTTCCCCGGCGCCGGCGCGCTCGCGCTGCTGTGGCTGATCGCGGCCTACGCCATCGTCATCGGCGTGCTGCTCATCATCGTCGGCTTCCGCCTGCGTGCCCGGGGCCGGGATCCCATGCATGAAGGCGCCGTCGCTCGCTGAGGATCGGGATGGTGGGCTCGATCACGCTGGGCACGGGGCTCGTTTCGCCGCCGTCGCGATTCTATGGCGCGGTATAGCCGCCGTCGACAAGGTAGGTGGCGCCGGTCAGGAAGCCGGCTTCGTCGGAGACGAGGTACGCCACCATGCTCGCAACCTCGGCGGATTCGCCGAGCCTGCCGATCGGGTGCAGCGGCAGCACCGCCTGCTCCAGGCCGGCGATCATCGGGGTGCGGATGAACGCCGGCGAAACGCCCACCACGCGGATCTTCGCCGACGCGAGGTCGAGCGCCGCCGCCTTGGTGAGGCCGAGCAGGCCATGCTTCGCCGCGGTATAGGCGGGCGCGGCCCCGAACCCGACCAGGCCCAGCACCGATGCCATGTTGACGATCACGCCGCCGCGGCCGGCTTGCTTCATGACCCGCGCCGCATGCTTCACGCCGTAGAAGGCGCCCGAGAGGTTGATGGCGATGATGCGGTTCCAGTCGGCCGCGCTTTTCTGGTCGATCGGCACCTGGTCCTCCCCGATGCCGGCGTTGTTGACCATCGCGTCCAGACCGCCGAGCTCGCGCACGGCGAAGTCGACGAGGGCGGAAACCTGGCCTTCATTGGAGACATCGGCGCGGAAGAAGTTGGCCTGACCGTCCTTCTCCTTGACGTCCGAAACGATGACGCGGGCGCCGTCCGCGGCGAGCCGCTCGGCGATCGCGGCGCCGATGCCGCTGCCGGCGCCGGTGACTATGGTGCGCTTGCCCTTAAGGTTCATCCGCCGCCGGCCGCAAGCGGCATGCCTGCCCGGCTATGGCCAGAGCCGCCGGGAAGCGATGCGGGCGCCAGCGCCCAATGCTGAGAGCTTCGCCCAGGCGACGCTGATCGGGATTTCGCGGTTGCCGGCGGTGGACTGGAAGCCGCAGTCGTTGCCGACCAGGATGTTCTCGCGCCCGGCGGCGCGCGCCCAGCGCTCGATCCGGTCGGCGATGACCTCCGGGTGCTCCACCATCACGTTGGAATGGGTGACGACCCCCGGGATGAGGACCTTGCCCTCCGGGATCCGGATCCGCTCGGGCAGGCGCCACTCGTGCTCGTGCCGCGGGTTGGCGGCCTCGAACGAGTAGGCGCCGGCGTCGATCCGGAACAGGATGTCGATCACCTGCTCGAGCTGCAGGTCGCTCAGGCGCGGGCCGAAGTTGACGCCGTAGCAGGTGTGGTAGCGGATGCGCTCGGCGGGAAAGCCGCGCAGCGCATGGTTGATGAGCTCGACGCGCCTTTCCATCCACTTGCGGTAGTCGGCGAGGCTCGCGTCGTTCATCGCATCCCAGGTGCTCACCATGCGCGGATCGTCGATCTGCAGCAGCAGCCCGGCGTCGAGGATCGCGCGATATTCCTCGCGCATCGCCTCGGCGTGGGCGAGCGAGAACTCTTCCTCGCTCGCGTAGTGCTCGTTCTTCGTCATCGGCACCGGTGAGATCGCGGGCAGGAAGCCCTCGTCGGCGCCGGCGGCCGCCATCGCCGCCTTCAGGCTGTCGATGTCGCGCCGCACCTGCGCCTGGCCCACATAGGAGATCGGCCCCACGCACACCTGCGGCGGGATGCGGATGACGTCGGCGAACGGGTTGTGCTTCAGCACGTCCTCGTAATAGTCCGGGAACTGCCGGAAATCGCGCCCGCCGATCCCGATCGGGCCGGTTGGGGCGGCCAGGCCGCCGGGCGGCACGCGCCCCTCGAAACCGGCGAGGCGCTCGGCCACATAGTTGTTGAAGCTCACCTTGCCGCATTCGCCGTCGTTGACGACGTCGATGCCGGCCTCGACCTGCCTGCGGACGGTTTGCGCGACATGGGCCTTCAGCGAACTTTCGAATGCTTTCGGGTCGACCGCGGCGCCGGCAGCCCGCGCCCGCATCAGATCGAAGATCTCCTTCGGCCGTGGGATGCTGCCGGTGTGCGTGGTGCGGATGCGGTCGACGCTGCGCTTCATGGGCATGTTCTCCTGAAGCCATAGAATATGCGGCACAACCCGGAGGAGATGCGAATGTTTCG
Organism: Burkholderiales bacterium; assembly: GCA_036374055.1. Lineage (GTDB taxonomy): Bacteria > Pseudomonadota > Gammaproteobacteria > Burkholderiales > SG8-39 > SCGC-AG-212-J23. Next base: position 4,589 of record DASUUN010000242.1, on the reverse strand, counting down.
CTCGATACCATGGCTTCTTGCGGCAGCGGTCGCGGTGCTGGCCGGCGGCGCGGCCCACGCACAGGGCACTTACCCGGACAAGGCGATCCGGCTGGTCGTAGGCTTCGGCGCCGGAGGACCGACCGACCTGCCCGCGCGGGCGATCGCCGAGAAGATCGGCGCCTCGCTCGGTCAGCGCGTCGTCGTGGAGAACAAGACCGGCGCGGCCGGGCAGATCGCCACGCAGGACGTGCTGTCGAAGCCGCGCGACGGCTACAACCTGCTGCTGTGCACCCACTTCGAGTCGATCAACCTCGCGCTCCACAGCAAAGCCGCCTACAAGCTGGACGACATCGCGCCCATCAGCCAGATCTCGCGCTACTACTACGGGGTGGCGCTCACCAGCGGGCTGCCGCCCAAGAGCTGGGAGGAGTTCCTCGCGTATGCCAGGGCGAACCCCGGCAAGCTCTACTACGGCTCCGTGGGGCGCGGCTCGGCGCAGGAGATCCTCGCCCTGGAGCTCGGCAAGCTGACCGGCGTCCAGCTCACCGGCGTGACCTACAAGGGCGCCGCGCAGATGATGCCCGACCTGCTGGCCGGGCGGGTACACGTGTTCGTCTCGCCGACGCTGTCGGTCATGCCGCATCACAAGACCGGCAAGCTCAGGATGCTGGCGGTCACCAGTCCCGAGCGCCTCGCGGCCGCCCCGGAGGTGCCGACCGTGAGCGAAAAGGGCCTGCCGTTCGTGCGCTTCGGCTGGCTGGGCATCTGCGCCGGCGCGGGCACGCCGCAGCCGCTGATCGCGCTGCTGAACCGCCACGTCGCCGAGGCGGTGAAGGCGCCGGATTACCGGCAGCTGATCGAAAAAGCCGGGTCCATCCCGCTTTCCTCCACACCCGAGGAGCTGGCGACGATCCTGGCCGAGACGTACACGCAGACCGCCACGACCGTTCGCGAGTTCGGGCTGGCGCGGGACTGATCGGGATTTGCTGGCTCCCGGCCGCAACTGCTGGCGCATCGAGCGCGCCCACCGGCTCGCCTTCCTCGTCGACGCCGCGGCCTACTTCGCCGCGGTGCGCTCGGCGATCGCCCAGGCCGAGCGCACCGTGTTCATCCTGGGCTGGGACTTCGACAGCCGCATCCGCCTCGTGCCGCCGGGCGCGGACGACGGCTACCCGGAGGAGCTGGGCGAGTTCCTGAAGGAAGTCGTGCGGCGGCGCCGCGAGTTGCGCATGTACATCCTGTCGTGGGACTTCGCCATGCTGTTCCAGCTCGACCGCGAATGGGTGCCGCTTTACAAGCTCGGCTGGAAGACCCACCCGCGTCCGCGCCTGCGCTTCCGGCTCGACGACCGGCATCCGCCCAGCGGCTCGCACCACCAGAAGGTCGTGGTGGTGGACGACGCGGTGGCGTTCATCGGCGGCCTGGACCTGACGCACGGGCGCTGGGACACGCCGCAGCACCGGCCCGACGAGCCGCTGCGGCGCGACGCGCAGGGCAGGCCGTCGCGGCCTAACCACGACGTGCAGGCGCTCGTCGATGGCGATGCGGCGCGCGCGCTCGGCGAGCTGTGCCGCGAGCGCTGGCGGCGCCTGGGAAAAGACACCCTCGCGCCCGGCGGGGTCCCGGGAGATCCCTGGCCCGCGGGCGTCACGCCGGAAGTCACCGACCTCGAAGTCGGCATCGCGCGCACCGACCCCGGCTGGACTACCGGGCAGCCGGTCGAGGAAATACGGCACCTGTATACCGATGCCATCGCCTCGGCGCGGCGCTCGCTGTATCTGGAGAACCAGTACTTCAGCTCGAGCGTGGTCGGCGCAGCGCTCGAGCAGCGCCTGCGGGCGCCCGATGCGCCGGAAGTGGTGGTCGTCTCGCGCATGACCGAGGAAGGCTGGCTGGAAGAGCGCACCATGGGCGTGCTGCGCGCGCGGCTGCACCAGCGGCTGCGCGAGGCCGATGCGCACGGCCGCTACCGCCTGCTCTATCCGCGCATACCGGGGCTCGAGGGCGCGAACCTGCTCAACGTGCACAGCAAGGTGCTGGTCATGGATGACGAGCTGTGCACCGTCGGCTCGGCCAATTTCAACAACCGCTCGATGGGCTTCGATACCGAATGCAACATCGCCATTGAAGCGCGCGGCGAGGAGCGCATCCGGCGCGCGATCGCCGGCCTGCGCCACCGCCTGCTCGCCGAGCACCTCGGCGCGCGGCCCGACGAGGTCGCCGCCGAAACGGCGCGCCAGGGCGGCAGCCTCATCGGCACGATCGAGGCGCTGCGGCGCCCGGGGCGCACGCTCGCGCCGCTCGAGCCGGTGGCCTCGGACGAGCTCGACCGCCTGCTGCCGGCGAGCGCCATCGTCGATCCCGAGCGCCCCAACGACCCCGAGGCGCTGGTGATGGCGTTCGTGCCGCCGGACGCGCGCCGGCCGATGGCGCTGCGCATCGCGCGCTTCGCCGCCGAGCTGCTGGCGCTCGCCGCGCTCGCCGCGGCCTGGCGCTGGACGCCGCTGCGCGACGCGATCCCGGCCGATTCCGTCTCGCCGTGGATGGTGCCCGCCGCCTACATCGTTGCCGGCCTGCTCGGCCTGCCCATCACGCTGCTGGTCATCGCGACGTGCTTCATCTTCGCCCCGCTGCCGGCCAGCCTCTACGCGCTGGGCGGCGCGCTGCTGAGCGCGGCGGTCACCTACGGCGCGGGGCGCGTCCTCGGCCGCGACGCGGTGCGGCGGCTCGCCGGCTCGCGCCTGAACGCGGTCACGCGCAGGCTCGCCGGCAAGGGAGCGTGGGCGGTCGCGGTCCTGCGGTTGCTGCCGATCGCGGGCTTTTCCACAGTCAACGCGGTCGCCGGCGCCTCGCGCATCCCCTTACGCCACCTGCTGCTGGGAACCGCGCTCGGCCTGGCGCCCTGGATCCTGCTCACGCTGACGTTCGTCGACCGCGTGCGCGCCGCACTTAGCGAGCCGGGCCCGGTAAGCTATGCCTTGCTCGCGGCCGACACCGCCTTGATCGTGGTGGCCGTGCGCTTTGTATGGCGCCGGTTCGGCGCGGTATGACCTCATGATTACTATCGTCGGTTTCTCGGGCAGCACGCGGCAGGGCTCGTTCAACGCGGCGCTGCTGCGCGCCGCGGCCGCCGCGGCGCCGGAAGGCGCGCGATTGACCATCGAGTCGATCGCCGCGATTCCGCTGTACAACGGCGACGAGGAGGCGGCGCACGGCATTCCGCCGCCGGTAGCGCGCCTCAAGGACGCCATCGCCGCCGCCGACGGCCTGCTGCTGGTCACGCCCGAATACAACAACAGCCTGCCCGGCGTGGCGAAGAACGCCATCGACTGGCTGTCGCGCCCGCCCGCCGATGTGCCGCGCGTGTTCCGCGGCAAGCCGGTCGCGATCGCGGGCGCCTCGCCCGGGGGCTTCGGCACGGTGCTGTCGCAGAACGCCTGGCTGCCGGTGTTCAGGACCCTGGGCGCCGACCTCTGGTCCGGCGGCCGCCTCCTGGTCTCGCGTGCCGGCACCGTGTTCGACGCCAACGGCGAGATTGCCGACGTTGCCGTGCGCGACGCTGTGGCGAAGTTCGTCGCCGGTTTCGTCGCCTACATCCGCGCCCCCTGAGCCATGCCTTCCCCCTGGCCGAGCCTGCCCTTCGAAGCCTGGAAGGACACCTATGCGACCCTGCACCTGTGGCTGCAGATCGTGGGCAAGATCCCGCTTGCGCAAAGCCCCTGGGTCAACCACCAGTGGCATGTCGCGCTGCACGTGACGGCGCGGGGGCTCACCACGCGGCCGATCCCGCACGGCACGCGCGTCTTCCAGCTCGACTTCGACTTCGTCGACCACCGGCTGCTGCTGCACTCGAGCGACGGCCGCAGCGCCGCCCTCGCGCTCGAGCCTAGGAGCGTCGCGGCGTTCTACCGCGAGCTCATGGCGCTGCTGGAGTCGCTCGATCTGCCGGTGCGCATCGGCAGGATGCCGAACGAGGTGGCGCAAGCCCTGCCGTTCGACCAGGACGAGATCCACGACGCCTACGATGCCGAGTACGCTCACCGCTTCTGGCAGGCGCTGGTGCAGGCTGACCGGGTGTTCAAGCAGTTCCGGGCGCGCTATCGCGGCAAGTGCAGCCCGGTGCACTTCTTCTGGGGTAGCGCGGATCTCGCCGTGACGCGCTTTTCCGGGCGGCGCGCGCCCGAGCACCCTGGCGGCATCCCCAACCTGCCTGACCGCGTGGTGCGCGAAGCGTACTCGGACGAATGCAGCAGCTGCGGCTTCTGGCCGGGCGGCGAGCACTATCCACGGGCGGTCTTCTACTCGTACGCGTATCCCGCGCCCGAGCGCTTTGCCGCGGCCCGCGTCGGACCGCCCGCGGCGCACTACAGCAAGGAGCTGGGCGAGTTCGTGCTGCCTTACGACGCGGTGCGCGAGTCGCCCGCCCCGGACGAAACCCTGCTCGAATTCCTGCAAAGCACCTACGAGGCGGCCGCCGACCTGGGCGGCTGGGATCGCTAGAATCGGCGCATGGCACTGAAAAAGATTGGCTGGCTCGGCCTGGGAACGATCGGCCTGCCGATGGCGGCGCGCGTCGCCGCCGCGGGCTTCGAGGTGAAGGGCTTCGA
>DASUUN010000241.1:0-5877 GCA_036374055.1 Burkholderiales bacterium | reverse complement strand
GCCGGTCGGCCCGCAGACGAAGAACAGGCCGTAGGGCTTGGCCACGGTGCTGCGCAGCTGATCGAGGTTGCGCGCCGAGAAGCCCATCTTGTCCAGCGGGATCGGCTCGCCGGCGGCAAGAATCCGCATGACGATGTCCTCCACCCCGCCGGCGGTCGGGATGGTGGCCACGCGCAGCTCGATGTCGAGCGGCCCGAACTTCCTGAACTTGATCTTGCCGTCCTGCGGCTTTCTCTTCTCCGAGATGTCCAGGTCGCACATGATCTTGATGCGCGCGGCGATCGCGGAGCGATAGCTCGCCGGCACCTCGATGTAGGGCCCCAGGTTGCCGTCCTTGCGGAAGCGGATCTCGGTCTTCGCCTTGCCCGGGTAGGGCTCGATGTGGATGTCGGAGGCGCCCTGGTTGTAGGCGTCGATGATGACCTTGTTGACGAGCTTCACCAGCTCGTTGTCGGCGGCTGCGGATACCTCGTCGGCGGCGCCGCCGTCGAGCGAAACTTCGGTATCGTCCTCCAGCCCGGAGAGCAGGTCGTCGATGTTGCCGCTGTCGACCGCCTCGGCGCCGTAGAACTGGTTGATGGTCTCCTTGAACTCCTTCTGCGTGGTGACCTTGTAGATCAGCCGCGCCTTGGGGAACACGTTGGAGGCGATGCGCGAGGAGCGGATGCGCTCCGGGTCGAGGCACAGCACCGTCAGCCCCTCCTTCGCGTCGTCGATGGGCAGCCAGAGGTTGCCTTCCACGTACTCGCGCTTCAGGTTCCTCAGCAGCTCCAGGGGCTTGACGCGGTCCGGCTTGAACGGCTCGTAGGGCACGCCGAAGAACTTCGACAGGGCAGCGCCGATCGCCGGCACCTTGACCTGGAACTCCTCGACCAGCACCTGCTCGACGTCCACCGCCTTCTTGCGCGCCTGACGCGACGCGAGCTCGAACTCCTGCGCCGACAGCACCGCGTCGGCGATCAGGTAATCGTACTTCGTCTTGACCGCCTGCGGCTTCTGGCGCTGCTTGAAGGCGATCGCCAGCGTCTGGGACAGCTCCGCGACGCCCTCCTCGGTGAGCGGGCCGAAGGGCGCGCCGGCCTTGTTGTTGATGATCTGGATCACGCCGATCAGCTCGGGGCTGCCGGCCTCCATGATCGGCGCCACCAGCATCTGCTTGGTGCGGTAGCCGGTGCGCTTGTCCACCTCCTGCAGGAAGCGCAGGTTGGGATTGAGCGCGCGCAGCTCGCCGTCGTCGTACACGTCCTTCAGGTTGACGGTCTTCTTGGTCAGGGCGACGAAGCCGGCGATGGAATGCTCGGCGATGGGCAGCTTGAGGTCCTTGAACGAGTTCAGGCCGGTCTTCACCTTGGACACGATGGACTGCCTGTCCTCGCCCATCGAGTAGATGGTGAGCCGGTCGGCGTTGAACAGCGCGCACACGTCGGCGCTCACCTCCAGCATGATCTCGTCGATGTTGTTGGTGGCGTGGATCTTGTTGGTGACCGCCTGCAGCTGCTTCTGGAACGCGAGGCGCGCGCCGACGTCGGAATGCCCCGCGTGGGGGCTCAGGACTGCGCTCATCGAAATCCTCCCTGCCGCGTACTTCTAGCTAGATCACCGATGGTAGACCTAGATACCCTGATTTTCAACGGAATTTTCCCGCGCTCAGACAGTTTTTTCCACAGTTCTGAGGCCGCCTTCCAGCAGCCAGACCTTGAAACCGCGCTGCGCGAACAGGAACGCCGCGGCGGCGCTGCGCCGGCCGCTCTGGCAATAAGCGACGTACTCCTTGGAGCGGTCGAGCACCTCGAACATGTTGCGCACCTCGGCGAGCGGCACGTTGATCGCCCCGGGCAGCTTGTCGTACTGGTATTCGGAGGGGTAGCGCACGTCGAGCCACAGCGCGCCGCGGCGCACCTTCTCGGTGGCCTCCTCGAAGCCCATGCGCCGCAGCAGCGGCTCGCGCAAGAGCTCGTTGAAGTCCTTGCGGTCCAGGCGCAGCAGCTCGCCGTCGCCCAGCGAGACCACCGTGGCGTTGCGCTTCGCCTCGGACACCAGCGCTTCCTCGCCGAAGGCGTCGCCGCTCTTCAGCTCGGCCAGCACCACCTTGGCGCCGCCCACCAGCCGCTCCACCTGGAAGCGGCCCGACTCGACCACGTAGTAGTAATCGCCCTCGTCGCCCTCGCGGATCACCGCCTGGCCGCGCGCGGTCTTGACGCGCTCGAAGCGCTTGAGCAGCTCGTCGATGTGGGCCACCGGCAGCTGCGCGAAAGCGCCGCTGCGCAGATTGCCCAGCGAGAACGCGCCCGTGACGAGCCGCGCATCGCTGCGCACCGCGCGCCCCATGGTGGAGGCCTCGGCGCTCGCCGCCGCCACCTGGTCCCAGGTGGCGAGGATGTCGAGCACGTCGTCCTCCACCGCGAGCAGGTCGACGTCGGTGATCGCCTTGCTGCGCGCGATGCGCTGCTTCTGCCGGTTGAGCGCCTGGCGGGTTTCCTCCGAGCCGCCCACCAGCACCAGGGTGCCGCCTCCCTCGAAGGCGAGCATCAGCTCCCCTTCCATCAGGAATATGGACTGCGGCGCCTGCAGCTTCTCCAGCAGCGGGTCGCTGCCGCGCGGCGCGCGCTGCACCACCGCCATGCCCGCGAGCTCGGCCAGCCGCTCGGGCGACAGGCCGGCAAGCGGCGCGAGGTGGGCGAGCTGCTGCGGCGTGACCACTAGAACTCGAGCACCAGGTTGTTCTGCAGCATGCGCGGCCGGAAGCTGCCGGCGCATTCCTCGATCTCGAGCATGGTGGGCTCGATCTCGCCTGGCTTCATGTGGGTGATGTAGACCTCGGCGTTGCGCTCGAGCTTCGCCAGCTCCTCGGCGAGCATCGAGGGGCACAGGTGGCGCGAGATCTCGGCCAGGTGGCGCTCCTTGTTGGAGAACGCCGTCTCGATGATCAGGAACTTGAGGTTGGCGATGCGGTTCACCACGCGCCACAGCGCGTCGTTCGGGCCGGTGTCGCCGGTATAGACCAGGCTGGCGGCGCCGCTGTCCAGGTGGAAACCCACCGCGGGCACGGTGTGGCGCGCCGGGATCGGCGTGATGGTGCGGCTGCCCAGCGTGATCGGCTGGCCCACCTCGATCTCCCGGTAGCGCAGGAACGGCGCCTCGGCGTTGGGGATCTCGCTGAAGTCCGGCCAGATCGCCCAGTTGAACAGGTGGTTCTTCATGATCTCGATGGTCGGGCGGGTGGCGTGCACCTCGATTGGCTTCGCGCGCATGCCGCCGACGGTGTCGACCAGGAAAGGGATCGAGGTGATATGGTCGAGGTGCGAATGGCTGATGAAGATGTGGTCGACCTGCGACAGCTCGGCGAGCGTAAGGTCGCCGACGCCCGTGCCGGCGTCGATCAGGATGTCGCTGTCGGCGAGGAACGAGGTGGTCCGCAGGTGCCGCCCGCCGATCCCTCCCGAGCATCCCAGGACGCGAAGGCGCATGGCTACTTCTCTTCGAACGCGGTGACGCCGTTCCAGTCGGGCGGCGGCGGCGCGCGGCGCTTCTCGGCGATGCGGCCGGCCCAGGCCCTGTACAGCCCGCAGGCCGGGCTCATGCGCTGCAGGTTGAGCAGGTTTACCTCGGCCTGGTCCCATTGCTGGCCGCGGTACGCGCGCAGCGTCTGGTTCCACAGGCGCAGCTCGTCGAGGGTGCGCTTCGGCACCTCGCCCTCACGGCCGAGCGGCTCATAGATCGTGATCGCCTCGTCCTTGCCCTTGACCTTGATGCGGTCAACCTCGCGAAACACCACGTCCCCGACCAGCTCGCGGGTCGCCTCGCCCACCAGGATGCCGACGCCGTAGCCCTTGGTGCGGCCTTCCAGGCGCGAGGCCACGTTCACCGCGTCGCCCATCGCGGTGTACGCGCGGCGCACCTGCGAGCCCATGTCGCCGACGCGCACCGTGCCGGAGTTCAGTCCGACGCCGATCTTCAGCGTCGGCCAGCCGCGCGCGGCGAACTTGGCGTTGAGCACGTCGCATTCCTTCTGCATCTCGAGGGCCGCCAGCACGCCGCTGCGCGCGTGCTGCGCATCGTCCACCGGCGCGCCCCAGAACGCCATGATGGCGTCGCCGATGTACTTGTCCAGCGTGCCGCGGTAGCGGCTGCGGATGATCGAGCTCATGTCGGTCAGGTACTCGTTGATGTACTCGCGCAGCTCCTCGGGCTTGAGCGCTTCGGAGATGCCGGTGAAGCCGCGCACGTCGGCGAACAGGATGGTGAGCTCCGCGCTCCTGGGCGCCATGTTGTACTTGCGCGGGTCCTCGGCCATCTTGTCCACCAGCTCCGGCGGCACGTACTGCCCGAACAGCTCGGTGAACTGGCGCTTGGAGCGCGACTCGACGAAGTAGCCGTAGGCCATGTTCATGACGTAGAGCGTGCCGGTCATGAGCACCGAGGCGGCGAGCGGCAGCACCATGTCGCCCTTCATCCACACCGCGAAGTTGAACGCCACGATGAGCGCCACCCCGACGAACGCCGCCACCGTGGCCCACAGCGCGGACAGCATGGGAATCAGGATGGCGAGCGCGACGCCGCCCACGGCGAGCAGGATCACCTCGGCGCCCAGCATGAACGCCGGGCGCTCCTTGAGCCTTTGGTCGAGCATGCCGGCGATCAGGTTGGCGTGGATCTCGACCCCGGGGTAGACGCTGTCGACCGGTGTCGAGCGCAGGTCGAACAGGCCCGGCGCGCTGGTCCCGACCAGCGCGATCTTGCCCTTCAGCTGCTCGGGTTTCACGCGGTCTTTCACCACGTCGGCGAGCGAGATGTAGGGAAAGCTGAACTTCTTGCCGCGGTAGGGGATGAGCGCGCTGACCGACTCGTCCACCGGGACGGTAACCGGTCCCACCTTGAGCCATTCCAGGCCGCTGTAGCCTTTGCTCATGAGGCTGCCCGGAGCGTAGCCCGGCTCCACGTTCGGCTTGCCCAGGATCACGCGCACCATGGCGAGCGACAGCGCCTCGTAGTAGGCGCCGTCGAACTCGACGATCATCGGCACGCGGCGCGTCACGCCGTCGAAATCGACCCGCGGGTTGAAGTGTCCGGCGCCGGCGGCGCTCTGCATGTAGATCGGCAGGTTGCCGGTATAGCCCTTCCATTCCTCGAATGGCACGTTGCGTCCGGCGAAGGTGCCCTTGGGCAGGACCGGCTCGGGGATGGCGTTGGCGCGAACGGTGCGGTCCTCGCTGTTGAAGTAGTAGCCGAGCACCACCGGCCGGCCCTTGATCGCCTGGGAGAACAGCAGATCGTTGTCCAGGCGCGGGCGCAGGCCCTTGTAGATTTCCTGGAAGCCGGCCACCTGCTTCAGGTCCTTTTCGGCCAGCGCGTCCAGCGTGTCTATGCCGGAGCTCGTGTCGCGCTCGGCCCACACCACGTCGAAGCCCAGGATGGCGATGCCGTACTTGTCGAACAGCTGGTTGATGAGCTCGGCCATCAGGCTGCGCGACCAGGGCCACCGGCCGACCTCGCCCAGGCTCTTCTCGTCGATGTCGAGGATCACGATGCGCGGATCGATCCCCTTCGGCATCGTCAGGTTCAGCCGCGCATCGTAGATGATGTGGTCGAGCTGGCTGATGAAGCCGACCGGGCCGACCGGGGGCAGGCGGGCGGCGTGCGCGATGAAAAACAGCGTGATCGCGAGGCCGATCGCGATCCTTACGAGGTGCTGTTTCAGGGCCTCAGGCCTTCAGGAAGAATTCCATCTTCACGCCCGCGAGCTCGATGACGTCATGGTCCTTGAGCGCGTGCGGCGCCGGCCCGATCTGCTGGCCGTTCACCATCGGGCGGTTGGCGCCCTCGACGTGAGTGATGAAATAACCCTGCGGGCGGCGGGTGAGGACCGCCACCTGAACG
>DASUUN010000240.1:0-7722 GCA_036374055.1 Burkholderiales bacterium | reverse complement strand
CCCCCAGTTCTTGAATTTCTCGGCGGCATCGCGCAGGTCCTGGCGGGTAAGCTTGCGGGCGGTCATGGGTGATTACCGGAAGATGAGGCGGATAGCGTATCAGGCCGCGGCGGTCGGCGTCGCGCTGTTCGTGGTCGGGTACCTGGTCCATAACACGCTCGCCAACCTCGAGGAGCGGCGCATTGCGAGTGGCTTCTCGTTCCTGCAGCGCGAGGCCGGCTTCGAAATCGGCGAGTCGGCCTTCCTGCGCTACAACGCCGCCGACAGCTACCTGCGGGCGCTCGTGGTCGGGCTGACCAACACCCTCAGCGTGGCCCTCGTCGGCATCGTGATCGCCTCCGTGCTGGGTACGGCCCTGGGACTGTTTCGCCTGTCGAAAAACTTTTTGCTGCGCACACTGGCCGGCGCCTACGTCGAGTTCATCCGCAACTCGCCTTTGCTGGTGCAGCTTTTCTTCTGGTATGCGCTCATCACCGAGGCGCTGCCGCATCCGCGGGAGGCGCTGGAGCCGCTGCCCGGCGTGTTCCTCACCAACCGGGGCATCTTCTATCCGGGCTTCGGCAGCACCCCGGTGCTCGAGGGCTTCAACTTCACCGGCGGCATGGTGCTCTCCCCGGAATACGCGACGCTGCTCCTCGGCCTGTCGATCTACACCGCCTCCTTCATCGCCGAGATCGTGCGCGCGGGCGTGCTCGCCATCGGGCGCGGCCAGTGGGATGCGGCGAGTGCGGTCGGCCTCGCGCGCGGGCAGGCGCTGCGCCACGTGGTGCTGCCGCAGGCGGTGCGCGTCATCGTGCCGCCGCTCGCCAGCCAGTACCTCAACCTCACCAAGAACAGCTCGCTCGCCGTGGCGATCGGCTACCCCGACCTGGTGTCGATCGCCAACACCACCATGAACCAGACCGGCCAGGCGATCGAGGGCGTGGTGATCATCATGGCGGTGTACCTCACCATCAGCCTGTCCATCTCGGCGTTCATGAACTGGTACAACGCCCGGGTCATGCGCCGATGAAGTGGCTCCGGGATAACCTGTTCTCGGGCTGGGCGAGCAGCCTCGCTACCGTGCTCATCCTCGCGTTCCTTTTCAAGGCGGCCACGGCCTTCGTCGACTGGGCGTTCCTCGACGCGGTATGGCGCCCGGACTCGAAGGCCTGCCGCGCGGCCGAAGGCGCCTGCTGGGGGTTCATCGCCGAGAAACACCGTTTCATCCTGTTCGGTACCTATCCGTACGAGGAGCACTGGCGTCCGGCGGCGGCCAGCCTGCTGCTCGTCGCGCTCTGGGCGTTTTCGCTGTTCCGATGGACGAGATGTCTGGTGCCTCTGTGGCTGGCGGGGCTCGCCGTGATCGGCATCCTCATGTGGGGCGGCGTGATCGGGCTGCCCTACGTTGAGAACGAGCGCTGGGGCGGGCTGATCCTCACGCTGCTGCTCACCACCTTCGGCCTCGCCTGCGCCTTTCCGCTCGCCATCCTGCTCGCGCTCGCGCGCCGCTCGAGCATGCCGGTGCTGCAGGGCATGGCGGTGGGCTTCATCGAGCTGGTGCGCGGCGTGCCGCTCATCTCGCTGCTGTTCATGGCATCGGTGATGCTCCCGCTGTTCCTGCCGGCCGGCGTGTCGCTCGACAAGCTGCTGCGCGCGCAGATCGCGATGATCCTGTTCGCCGCGGCCTACCTCGCCGAAGTGGTGCGCGGCGGACTGCAGGCGATCCCGAGGTCGCAATACGAGATGGCCGACGCCCTGGGGCTCACGTACTGGCAGAGGACGCTGCACGTGGTGCTGCCCCAGGCGCTGCGCATCTCGGTGCCGCCGCTGGTCAACACCTTCATCGGCTTCTTCAAGGACACCTCGCTGGTCGTGATCATCGGGCTGTTCGACCTGCTCTCGACCATCAAGGTATCGCTGAACGACCCGGCGTGGACCGGCTCCGGCGTCGAGGCCTACGTATTCGCAGCGGCGGTGTACTTCGTCTTCTGCTTCGTGATGTCGCTCTACAGCCGCGGGCTCGAGCGGCGCTGAACCCCGCTTGCCGCCATCTCCTGCCAGGCTTTCTGCAAGGAACCTTCCAGGTCTATGGCGCGGCAGGCGTCCTCGACCACGGTGACGTCGAACCCCGCACTGACCGCGTCAAGCGCGGTCCAGGCAACGCAGAAGTCGGTCGCCAGGCCGCAGACGTACAGCTCCCGCAGGCCTCTTTCCTTCAGGTAGCCGGCGAGACCGGTCGAGGTGCTGCGGTCGGCTTCGAGGAAGCCCGAATAGCTGTCGATGTCGCGGTGGAAGCCCTTGCGGATCACGAGCTGCGCGCGGCTCGCGTCGAGCGCGGCGTGGAACGCGGCGCCCGGCGTGCCCTGCACGCAATGGTCCGGCCACAGCACCTGCCTGCCGTACGGCAGGTCGATGGTCTCGAACGGCTTCCTGCCGGGATGGGACGAGGCGAACGAAGCATGGTCGCGCGGGTGCCAGTCCTGGGTGAGCACCACGTTCTCGAAGCGCGCCGCGAGGCGGTTGATGACCGGCAAAACCTCGTCACCGCCGGGAACGGCGAGCGCGCCGCCCGGCATGAAGTCGTTCTGCACGTCGGCGACGATGAGGCACCGGCTCACTTGTCCCGCAACGTCTCGACCAGCGCGCGCAGCGCCGCGGTGTAGGAGCGCCAGCCCAGGCCCTGCACGGTGGCCTTTGCCGCGGGCGCGATGATCGAGTGGTGGCGCCACTGCTCGCGCGCCGCGATGTTCGACATGTGCACCTCGATCACCGGGAACGGCATGGCCTTGATGGCGTCGTGCAGCGACACGCCGTACTGGGTGAGGCCAGCCGGGTTGATGAGCGCGCCCTGCGCGTCGTCCATGTGCTTGTGGAACATGCCGACCAGCTCGCCTTCGTGGTTGGACTGGAACACCACCAGCTCCACCTTCAGCTCGCGCGCCAGCGCCTGCAGCTTGTCGTTGATCTCGGCGAGCGTGGTGGTGCCGTAGATGTGCGGCTCGCGCCGCCCGAAGAGGTTCAGGTTGGGGCCGTGCAGCACCAGGATCTTCATTTGACCTTCCAGTTCTTCTCGAGGTTGGCGATCAGCGCCGGGCTGAAATGACAGTATGCCTGCTCGCGCGCGTACACCGCCATGTAGCGCCGGAAGACATCGAGCGGCTCCTCGCCGGCGCGGAAGGCGCGCCGGTTGCCCGCCGCGCTCACCACGCCCGAGCCGGTCAGGCGCTCCACGGTGCGTGCGATGGCTTCATCCATGCTTTCCTTCTTGACCACCTCGTCGCAGATCATGCGGCCCTCGGGGCTGGCGCAGTCGATGCGCCGCTCGGCCATGATGGCCTGGCGGGCGATGCGGTCGCCGACGAAGCGCGGCAGGCGCAGGTTGGAGGCGCCCGGGATGATGCCCTCCTTGCGCGCCGGCAGCGTCAGGTAGGCGTCCTCCGCCGCGAGAATATAGTCCATGGTGAGCAGGATCTGGCAGTGGCCCCCGATGGCGAAGCCCTCGACCGCGGCGATCCACAGCTTCTCGATGGAGTCGACCTCCGGGGAAGCGTCCGGCTTCGCCAGGCCCCTGAACATCTTGTTCACGAAGCCCAGGTCGCGGATCAGGTACCAGAGGTAGCGGATCCTGCCCTCGTAGAGGTGCGTGAGGTTGATGCCGGCGCCGAAGATGCGCTTGCCGGCGTGCTTGGTGTGCGTCACCACGTCGCCGCGCAGCACGCAGACCTCGGTCTTCGGGTCGAGCAGCGCGAGGTCCACCGCGGTTTCCATGCCCTCGAGGGTCGTCTCGTCCTCCGCGTTGAGGTAGCGCGGGTTACCTATGGTGAGCACCGCGGCCTTGCCGACGCGTTTCAGATGCGCGCCCGGAAGCGCGATCTCGCCCTTCGCGTCGTATTCGGCAAACCGGGCAGGCGCGAGCGGCAGCAGCATGGCGTGGCACAGATGCATGCCCGCCTCAGGGTCGCCGAGGATTTCGGCGAGGAACTCGCCCTGCTTCTTTTCCAGGCCCTGCTTATCCCGCTGCGGCCGCGCGGCTTCCTGCTCCAGGTCCTTACTTGAAGGAAGGGCGCCCGCTTCGGCCGCCCGCAGGCAAAGCTCGTCGACCCGCAGGAACCGGCTGCGGCCCTCGGTCAGCCGGTCATAGAGGGCAAGCGCGTTCATCACGCTAATATACCCAGCAATGGGCACTCCGCTGCGTCGCGCGTGCGTCATGGGCCATCCCGTGGCGCACTCGCGCTCGCCGATGATCCACAACTACTGGCTGAAGGCGCTCGGCATCCCGGGGAGCTACGACCTGAAGGACCTGGCGCCCGAGGATTTCCCGGGATTCGTCGCCAGCCTCGCGGCGAACGGCTACGTCGGCGGCAACGTCACGGTCCCGCACAAGGAGGCCGCGTTTCGGGCTGTGGCGGCGCGCGACGACGACGCCGAGGCGGTCGGTGCCGTGAACACGCTCTGGCTGGAGAACGGCAGGCTCATGGGCGGCAACTCCGATGTGCACGGCTTCATCGCCAACCTGGACGATCGCGCGCCCGGCTGGAACGTTCCCGGCTGCCGCGCCGTGGTGCTGGGCGCCGGCGGCGCCGGGCGCTCGGCGGTGTACGCACTGCGGCAGCGCGGCGTCGAAGTGCATCTTGTCAACCGCACGCCGGCCCGCGCCGAGGAGCTGGCGCGGCGCTTCGCACCCGGCGTGCACGCGCACGGCTTCGACGAAGTGCCGCGCCTGCTGCCGCTCGCGGACCTGCTGGTGAACTGCACTTCCCTCGGGCTCGCCGGCAAGGCGCCGCTGGCGGTCGAGCTCGCGCCGCTCAAGCCGCACGCCGTGGTCTACGACGTGATCTATGTCCCCCTCGAGACCGCCCTGCTGGCGGCGGCGCGCAAGCGCGGCCACCGCACGGTGGACGGCCTGGGCATGCTGCTGCAGCAGGCGGGATTCGGCTTTCGCAAGTGGTTCGGCGGTGATCCGCAGGTCACACCCGAGCTGCGCGCCATGGTAGAGGCGGACATCAGATGAGCCGGCCGGATTTTTCCCAGTAGGGATCAGCGTGGCGCTCAGGCCGGATCCTGCCGGTAGAAGAGCTTCAGCTGCTCGTAAACGGCGGGGTAGCGCCGCTTCGTCTCGGTGGGATCCTCGAAGAACGCCTCGCTGATCACGGCGAAGAATTCGGAGGGATGCTCGGCGGCGTAGGGGTCGAGCCAGGTGTCCTTGCCGCGCTCCAGCGCGTCGCAGAAGCCCTCGTACGCCTCCTCGAAGGCGGCCGCCCAGGCGCGCGCGTCCATGCCCGGGTGCAGCGGCGGCCGGCCGTCGGCCGGGCCGTTCGCCATGTCGAGCTTGTGCGCGAACTCGTGGATCACGACGTTCATATAAGGATCATGCGCTGCCGCGTCCCAGGAGATCACCACCGGGCCGCCGGGCATCGCTTCGCCCGCGAGGTCGTCGTCCCATTCGTGCACCACGCCGGCCTCGTCCATCTCCCGGCGGCGCACGCGAAAGTCGCCCGGGTAGACCACGATGCCGTGCCAGCCCGCGTACCAGTCCAGGCCCAGCTCGAGGATCGGCAGGCAGGCCTGCGCCGCGATCGCGACGCGCATCTCGTCGGTGACCTGGATGCCGTGCGCGCCGGCGAACGCCTTGTCGGCGAGGAACAGCAGCACGAGGTCTTTCAGCTTTCGGGAATCGGGGAGAAAGGCGAGGCCCCGGGTCGCGCGGCGCCACAGCGCTTCGTCCAGCGAGTGCTTCTCCAGCACGCGCCTGCGGCGCCATTCCGTGAGCCAGCCCATGAACCGTAAAATACCGCATGGTCACGGTCGTGCAGCTGCATCCGCAGAGCGGCGCCGCCGCGCTCGGCCCGCTCGCCGAAGGGCTGGCCGGCGCCGAGCGCGAGGTGGTGGCGCGCGCGCTGGAGTTCGCCGAGCCGCTGTACGCCGGCCAGCAGCTCTCTACCGGCGAGCCGGTGTGGACGCACGCGCTCGGCCTGGCCGCCGGGCTCGCCGCGGTCGGGCTGGACGCGCCCGGGCGCGCCGCCGGCATCCTGTTCGCGGCGCCCAAATTCCTCGACGGTACCGACAAGCTCGCCGCGGCCTTCGGCGCCGAGGTCGCCGGCCTCGCCGAAGGCGTGGAGACGCTCTACCGGCTGCGCGTGGCGACGCGCGATACGCCGGGCGAGCAGAACGAAGTCCTGCGCAAGATGGTGCTCGGCATGGTGGAGGACGTGCGCGTGGTGCTCATCCGCCTGGCGAGCCGCACGCAGACCCTGCGCTGGTTCTCGAAGCACGAGACCCCGGAGCGCGCTTCGTATGCGAAGGAAACCCTGGACATCTACGCGCCGCTTGCCAACCGCCTCGGCGTGTTCCAGCTGAAGTGGGAGTTGGAAGACCTTTCCTTCCGCTACCTCGAGCCCGAGCTGTACAAGCGCATCGCGCAGATGCTCGACGAGAAGCGCCTGGAGCGCCAGCGCTACATCGCCCGGGCGATCGCCACGCTCGAGCGCGAGCTGCAGGCGGCGGGCGTCGAGGGCGAGCTCACCGGCCGGCCCAAGCACATCTATTCCATATGGAACAAGATGCGCACCAAGGGCCTGGACTTCTCGGAGCTGTACGACGTGCGCGCGCTGCGCGTGATCGTGCCCGAGGTGAAGGATTGCTACACGGCGCTCGGCGTGGTGCACAACCTGTGGCAGCCCATCCCGAAGGAGTTCGACGACTACATCTCGCGGCCCAAGGGCAACCTCTACCAGTCGCTGCATACCGCGGTGGTCGGCCCGGGCGGCAAGACCCTCGAAGTGCAGATCCGCACCGAGGAGATGCACCGGCAGGCGGAGTACGGCGTGGCGGCGCACTGGCAGTACAAGGAGAAGGCCAGGACCTCGAAGCAGTTCGAGGAGAAGATCGCCTACCTGCGCGAGCTGCTCGCCTGGCGCGACGAGGTGGCCGACTGGTCCAAGACGCGCCAGGCGGGGCTGGACGATGCCGTGTACGTGCTCACGCCGCAGGGCAAGGTCATCGACCTGCCGGCAGGCTCCACGCCGATCGACTTCGCCTACGCGCTGCACACCGACCTCGGCCACCGCTGCCGCGGCGCCCGCGTCGACGGCCACATGGTGACGCTGGACACGCCGCTTGCCAGCGGCCAGCGCGTCGAGATCGTCGCCGCCAAGACCGGCGGTCCTTCGCGCGACTGGCTCAATGCCGAGCGCGGCTTCGTCAGGAGCCACCGCGCGCGGCAGAAGATCCGCCAGTGGTTCAACACCCAGGCGCTGCAGCAGACGGTCGCCACCGGGCGCGCGCGGGTCGAGAAGGTGCTGAAGCGCAAAGGCGCGCAGGCGAGCCTGGAAGAGCTGGCCGGCAGGCTCGGCTTCAAGCAGCCCGACGAGCTGTTCGCGGCCGTGGCGCGCGACGAAGTGAATCTGAGGCAGCTGGAGACGGCGCTGCGGGGCGACGCATCGCCTGTCGAAAAAACAGAGGTAAAGAGAAAGGCGAAAACCCCGGCCAGAGCCGGCGTGCTGATCGTCGGCATGGACAGCCTGATGACGCAGCTTGCGCGCTGCTGCAAGCCGGTGCCGCCCGACCCGGTGCGCGGCTTCGTCACGCGCGGCAAGGGCGTGTCGGTGCACCGGGAGGATTGCGCGAGCCTGAAGCGCCTGGCCGAGGCGCATCCGGAGCGCCTGATCGACGCAGAGTGGGGCAAGGGCGAGGGCAGCTACACGGTGGACGTGGCGGTGAGCGCCACCGACCGGCGCGGCC
>DASUUN010000239.1:0-3914 GCA_036374055.1 Burkholderiales bacterium | reverse complement strand
GCGCGCGATCGCCACCCGCTGCTGCTGCCCGCCCGAGAGCTCGCCCGGCGTATGCTGCACCCAGGCTTCGAGACCCACCGTGGCGAGCGCGCGCATCGCCTGCGCGCGGCGCTCGCGGGCCGGCAGCCCCCGGTACACGAGCGGCAGCTCGACGTTCTCGAGCGCGGAAGTGCGGCCGAGCAGGTTGTAGCCCTGGAACACGAACCCCAGGAAATGCCGCCGCAGCAGCGCGCGCTGCTGGCGCGACAGGCGCCCGACATCGGCGCCCTCGAACAGGTAGCGGCCGCTGGTGGGCACGTCGAGGCAGCCGACGATGTTCATGCAGGTCGACTTGCCCGAGCCGCTCGGCCCCATGACCGCCATGAACTCGCCAGGCGCGATCTCGAGGTCCACGCCGCGCAGCGCGTGCACCTGCGCCGAGCCGCTGCCGTAGGCCTTGGTGACGCGCTCGAGCTTGATCACGGCGCTCATCGCGCGCCCTGCGCCGTGTCGATCAGCACCTCGAGGCCGGGCGCGAGCTCGCCCGCGACGATCTCGGTCATGCGCCCGTCGGTGGCGCCGACCGTCACCGCGATCGCGACCGGCGTGCCCTCGCGCAGCGTCCAGAGCTGCTGCTGGCGGCGCCCTCCGGCCTGTGGGGGCGCGCTCGGCGCGCGGCGCGGCGGCCCGGGCAGCAGCCGGCTCACGAAGCTGCGCTTCTCGCGCGCCGCGGGCGGGGTGAAGCGCAGCGCCGCGTTAGGAACCAGCAGCGCGTCCGCGAGCTCGCTCACGGTGATGTTGGCGGTGCCGGTCATGCCCGGGCGCAGCAGCAGCTCGGCGTTGTCCACGCTGAGCACCGTCTCGTAGGTCACCACGCCGCTCACCGTCTTCGCCGCGTTGCGCGCCTCCGCGACGCGGGAAGGAAAGCTCGCGCCGGGATACGCGTCGACGCCGAACGAGGCGGCCTGTCCCGGGCGCACGCGGCCGATGTCCGCCTCGTCGACGTCCACGTGCAGCTCCATCTTCGTCAGATCCTCGGCGAGGGTGAAAAGCACCGGCGCCTGCAGCGCGGCGGCCACGGTCTGCCCGGGCTCCACCTTGCGTGCGAGCACCGTGCCGTTGATCGGCGAGCGGATCACGGCCTTGGCGAGGTTGGTGCGGTCGATGGCGAGCGTCGCTCGTGCCTGGTCCACCTGGCTGCGTGCGCTCTCGAGCGCCGCGGCCGCGCGCTTGTGCGCAGCCTGCGCCGTGACCAGCGCTTCCTCCGACACGAACTGGCGCGCGAAGAGCTCCTTCGCGCGCGCGAGCCGACGCCGCATCTCGTCCTCGTTGGCCGCCGCTTCGGCGAGCCTCGCCTGTGCCGACTTGAGCGCCGCCTCCGACTGCACCACCTGGCCCTCGAGCTTGGCGGTGTCCAGGCGCGCAAGCGGCTGGCCGACGCGCACGGCATCGTTGAAATCGACCTCCACCGTCTTGACGATGCCGGAGAGCTCGCTGCCCACGTCTACCTGGTTGGTCGGCTGCAGGGTTCCGGTCGCCGTGACGACGACCGTCAGGCTGCCGCGCTGCACCTTGGCACTCACGAAGCGCAGCGGCGGCTCGCGCTGCGGCCACAGCGCGGCGGCGACGATGCCCGCAGCGACGAGCGCGGCCGCGGCCGCGATCCAGCGCCGCACGCGCCGGCGCGCAGCGGCGCGATCCTCGAGCAGGAGCTTGTTCGCGACGTCGGACATTGCGCTCAACTACGAGACCCTGGCCTACCCGTGGCGCTTGAAGAACTGGACGGCCCGCTCGTGCTGCTCGGCCTCGCCGCGCGTCCTGAACGTCCCGAGGTTGCGCCGCCGGCCGGTCTTGGGGTTCTTCTTGCGTGAATAAAGGCGGTACTGCCCGGATGGAAGCTTTCGGATCATGGCTGTCATCCTGCTACGATGTGCGCAAGCCCGTTTGACAAGGATCAAGTTAGCGGGGCGGTGTCCTGAGGATCCATTCGATGATCCTGGGCCAGAGTTCCGCGTGCGCATTGCGTCCCACCAAGGGGCCCACGTGCTGGAGCGCGACGCCGACGTCGCCTTCGTACTCGAGCACGGTCTTGTCCACGCTCGCGACGGCCTCGACGAACGGCAGCACGGCGCCCGGCGGAACCAGCTTACAGCGCGGATCGAGCACGCTCAGCAGCGGGGCGCGGTACTGCGACGGGTCGGCTCTGCGGCCGTTGATCTCGAGCGCGCCGCGCACGAAGCGGTCCTCGCGCACGATCTCGCCGCCGAGCTCGCCGACCAGGCGGCGCGGCAAGGGGAACTCGTCGAGCGCCCAGCGCTCGACCAGGAAGTGGGTGCGCAGCCTCGACGGGTCGGCGGCGCTCAGGACCGCGTCGAGCACGCGCTCGGAGCCGAACACGCCCGGCGCGGCGCTGAGGCTCGCCGTGCTCAGGAACGAGCCGGGCAGCGAATCGGGCAGGTCGGCGGCCTCGAGCTGCGCCACCATCGCATTGAATACCGGCGCCGCGGCGCCAAAGCGCAGGGGCGCGGCGAGCAGGGCGAGCCCCTGTACCCGCCCGGGATGCAGCGTGGCGAAGATCGCGGCGAACAGGCCGCCGAGCGAGTGGGCGAGGACGACGGCGCGCTCGGCGCCGGCGGCGTCGAGGCAGGCGAGGATCAATCGCTCGGCGTAATCGGCAAGGCCGAAATGCGCCGGGGCCGGCTGCCAGTCGGCGAGCAGCACCTGTGCGCCCGCGTCGAGGCAGCGGCGTACGGCGCTCACTTCGGGCGAGAGGTCCCAGATGTAGGGCCGCTTGATCGGCGCCGGCACGATGAGCACGAGCGGACCGCTTCTCCGCTCGCTGCCGTAGCGGCGCAGCGCGAGACCCGGCTCGCGGTGCACTTCGCGGTAGGGCGTCTGGAGCGGGCCGAGGCCGGCCGCGTCGAGGAGGCTGCCCTGCGCGCGGCGTATTCGGTCGAGCTGCTCGAAGATGAGCCAGTCCATCCGCCCGGGATTCTGCGCCTTCGATCCGGCGCTTTCCCGCGACCTGCGCTCGCCTACCGGGGCATTACCGCGACCTCGCGCCCGGCGCAATTGATCCAGGTCAACCTGCCCGGGAACATCCCTTGCACAATACCGCGCATGCTACCGATGTGGATCGTCGTCGCCGACAGCAGCGCCTGCAGGCTCTTCGAGGTCAGCGCGCCCGCGGGTCCCCTGCAGGAGCTCGAGGCGCTCAGCCATCCGGAGGGCCGCCTGCGCGAGCAGGACCTCGTCTCCGACCTGCCGGGCCGCACCTTCGACAGCCAGGGCGCGGGCCGCCACGCCAAGGAGGTGGAGGTCAGCCCGAAAAAGCATGAAGCGATCGTTTTTGCCGGGCGTATCGCCGAGCGGCTGGAAGCCGGCCGCACGGGCAACGCGTTCGACAAGCTCGCCCTGATCGCGCCGCCTGAGTTCCTCGGCTTGCTGCGCGACAAGCTCAACCCGCAGCTGCGCGCCCTGGTCCTGCACGAGGTCGACAAGAACGTCAGCCGGCTGGACCCGGCCGCGATCCGCGCGCGCCTGCCCGAGCGGCTGTTCTAAGCGGGCCTGCGCTGCCGCGCCCCCGTGGCGCGGTCGAAGGCGTAGATGCGCCCGGGCGGCAGCTCGAGCCAGGCGGTGGCGCCGCGCTCGGGAGCGGCGCCGGGGGCGGCGCGGCCCTTGATGCGCCCGCCGCGCCAGTCGGCCGTGACCCAGAGGTCGCTGCCGGTGGGCTCGAGCAGCGTCACGCGCGCGGCGGCCGCGCCCTCGCGCGGCGAGGTGTGCACCAGGACGTCGGCCGGGCGCACGCCCAGCACCACCTCGGGCGACTCGCCCTCGAGCAGGTTGAGCGGCGGGCTGCCGAGGAACTGCGCGACGAACAGGTTCGCCGGATCGGCGTACACCGCCTGCGGCGTGCCGCACTGCTCGATGCGTCC
>DASUUN010000238.1:0-11940 GCA_036374055.1 Burkholderiales bacterium | reverse complement strand
GGCGGCGCGCGAGCCGGTCAACCTGGAGTACGACCTCGAAGGCGGCCGGCGCGGCGAGCGCGACGGGCACGTAGAGGCGCTGCTGTGCCGGCTCACCGGCGCCGAGGCCGCGACCGTGGTGAACAACAACGCGGCGGCCGTCCTGCTCGTGCTGAATACGCTGGCGGCGCGCAAGGAAGTGCCGGTGTCGCGCGGCGAGCTGATCGAGATCGGCGGTTCGTTTCGCCTGCCCGACATCATGGCGCGCTCGGGCTGCCGGCTGCGCGAGGTGGGCACCACCAACCGCACGCACCTCGCCGACTACGCCGGGGCGCTCGGCCCGAAGACCGGCCTGGTCCTCAAGGTGCACACCAGCAACTACGCCATCGAGGGATTCACCGCCGCCGCTTCCGAGAAGGAGCTCGCCGCGCTGTGCCGGGAGCGGGGCCTGCCGCTCGCCGTGGACCTGGGCAGCGGCACGCTGGTCGACCTGCGCCGCTACGGCCTGCCGCACGAGCCGACCGTACAGGAGGCGCTCGCGCACGGCGCCGATGTCGTCACCTTCAGCGGCGACAAGCTGCTCGGCGGCCCGCAGGCGGGCATTATCGTGGGCGCCAAGGCGTTGATAGAAAAATTGCGAAAGAACCCGTTGAAGCGGGCCCTGCGGCTGGACAAGGTGACCCTCGCCGCGCTCGCCGCGGTGCTGAAGCTCTATCTCGATCCGGACCGCCTCGCCCAGCGCCTGCCGACGCTGCGCCTGCTTTCGCGCCCGGTCGAGGACATCCGCCAGCTTGCCTTGCGAATAGCACCGCGCCTGCCTCGCGCCGAAGTCATTGACTGCGAAAGCCAGATCGGCAGCGGCGCGCTGCCCACGCAGCGCCTGCCGAGCGCCGGGCTCGCCATCCGTCCCGGCGACGCGCGCCTCGCGGCGCGCTTTCGCGCGCTTCCCATCCCCGTGATCGGCCGGCTGCAGGACGGCGCTTACATTCTCGACCTGCGCTGCCTCGAAGACGAAACGGGTTTTGTAGATCAGTTGGGGCAATTGTGATAGTCGCGACCGCAGGCCACGTCGACCACGGCAAGACCAGCCTGGTGAAGGCGCTCACCGGCGTCGATGCCGACCGGCTGCCGGAAGAGAAGAAGCGCGGCATGACCATCGACCTGGGGTTCGCCTACATGGCGGGCATCGGCTTCGTGGACGTGCCCGGGCACGAGCGCTTCGTGCACAACATGCTCGCCGGCGTCGCGGGCATCGATCTCGCGCTGCTGGTGGTCGCCGCCGACGACGGCCCGATGCCGCAGACCCGCGAGCACCTCGCGATCCTGGAGCTTCTGGGCGTGCCGCGTACTGCGGTCGCGCTCACCAAGATCGACCGCGTTGCGCCCGAGCGGGTGGCCGCGGTTGCGTCCGAAATTTCCGCACGGCTTCCCGACGCCCCCCTGTTCCCGGTGTCCTCGGTCACCGGCGACGGCGTTCCCGCACTGAAAGCGTTCCTGGAAAAAACCGCGGCCGAGACCCCGCATCGGGCCCTCAAAGGCAACTTCCGCCTGAGCGTCGACCGCTGCTTCAGCGTCGCGGGCGCGGGCCTGGTGGTCACCGGCACGGCGCTGAGCGGCAAGATCGCCGTGGGCGACGAGGTGCGCGCGCTGCTCGCCGGCACCGGCGCGCGCGTGCGCGGGATCCATGCGCACAACGCGCCCGCGCAGCACGGCCGCGCCGGTCAGCGCCTGGCGCTCAACCTGGCCGGCCTCGAGGGGAAGGCGCCGATCGCGCGCGGCGACTGGATCGTGGCCGGCGCGCTGCCCGAGCCGGTGCGGCGCTTCGACGCCCGCCTGCGGGTCCTCGAAGGCTCGCTCAAGAACTGGACGCCCGTGCATCTCCATCTCGGTTCGGCGGACGTGCTCGCGCGCGTCGCGCTCCTCGACGACGCCGGCCTGGTGCAGCTCGTCCTCGACCGGCCGGTCGGCGCGGTGCGCGGCGACCGCTTCATCGTGCGCGACCCGTCGGCGCGCCGCACGCTCGGCGGCGGCACGGTGATCGACGTGTTTCCGCCGGCCCGCGGGCGCGCCAAGCCCGAGCGGCTCGCGTGGCTGAAGGCCATGGAGCTGGAGGACGATGCGGCGGCGCTGTCGGCGCTCCTGGAAAACGCATCCATGGGCGTCGACATGGCGCGCTTCGCGGCCAACCGCAACCTGCCGGCGGCGTCGGGCTGGCGCTTCTCGGATGCGCACTGGCGCGCGCTGAAGGAGAAGGCGCTCGCCAATCTCGCCGCCTGGCACGCGCGCGCCCCGGAGACGGTGGGCCCGGCCGAGGACCGGGTTCTCGACGGCTGCCGGGTTTCGTCCGAAACCGTGCGTTCCGTGGTGGAAGAGCTTGCGCTCGAAGGTCTCGTCGTGCGCGAAGGCCCGGGCGTGCGCCTGGCGTCGCATCGCGTGGAGGTGAGCGGGCCCGACGCCGCGCTGTGGAAGCGCATCGAGCCGCTGCTCGAGCAGGCGGCACTGCGCCCCCCGACGCTGACGGAGCTGGCCGTTCAATGTTCGACCGACGTCAAGAAGCTGGAGGCCGCCCTGTCGCGCCTCGCGCGCCACGGCAAGGTGGTGCGCGTCTCGAAGAACCGCTTCTTCCTGCCCGCCGCGGTGCAGGAGCTCGAGCAGATCGCGGCGGGCATGAAGGAGATCACCGCCGCGTCGTTCCGCGACCGCTCCGGCATCGGCCGCAACCTGGCGATCGAAGTACTCGAGTTCTTCGACCGGACCCGGTTCACCCGGCGCGTCGGCGACGCGCATGTGCTCACGCGAGATCAGGGTCAGAGCCCTGTCTGAATGTCGAGGGGCGTCGCATCGGCGAGGCGCGCGTCACTTTGGTACTCTGCGTCGGGCTTTGACTGAAATGGAAGAGAATCGGCTCCCGGTGGACCGCACGGACTTCAAATCCGGTGAGGGGCGTCAGACGTCCCTGGTGGGTTCGACTCCCACTCTTTTCCGCCAGCCGCGGACGCGCAGCGCTATACCGAGAAAAGCATGAGCCAGGGGCTGGACGACATCCTCGGACGCCTGGCGGTGCTGGTGCCGAACCTGCTCGCCGCGGTCGCGCTGCTGGTGGTCGGCTGGCTGCTCGCGCGCTTGCTGCGCTTCGCGGCCATACGGGCCTCGCGCGTAGTCGAAGCGCTGCTGGGACGACTCGCAGGACCGGCCGGCGCGGAGCGGCTGCGCTTCGGCCGTCCGGCGGCGCTCCTCGGCGCGGTGGTGTTCTGGCTGGTGCTGCTGGTCTTCGTCACCGCCGCAGCCGACGTGCTCGGGCTGCAGACGTTCACCGGCTGGCTTGCACGGCTCATCGACTACCTGCCCACGCTCGCCGCGGGGCTGCTGATCATTGTCGCGGGCTATGTGCTGGCGGGATTTGTCGCCGACCTGGTGCATGCCGCCGCCACGCGGCTGGCGAGCGCGCAACGCAACGCGCTCGCGCGCCTCGCGCAGGGCGCGACCCTGGTGATGGCCATCCTGGTAGGTGCCGATCAGATCGGCATCAAGGTCACCTGGCTCGCCATCCTTGTGGCCATCGTGGTGAGCGCGCTGCTCGGCGGGGTGACGCTGAGCGCAAGCCTGGGTGCGCGCGAGTACGTGGCGAACCTGATCGGCGCCCACTACCTCAGGCAGGCGTTCCAGGTGGGGCAGCGCGTGCGCGTGGCCGGCTTCGAGGGCCGCATCCTCGAGGTGACGCCGACCGCGCTGGTGCTGGAAACCGCCGAAGGGCGCGTCTCGCTGCCCGGGCGCGTCTACCACGACGAGCCCATCCTGCTGCTCACTCGCGATGGCTGAGTTCACTTACGCCTTCATGCGCTCCCATCCGGCCGACGCGGCGCAGGTGCTGCAATCGATTCCGTCGTCCGAGGCCGCGACGCTGTTCGCGGCAGTGCCGGTGCGCGTAGGCGCCCGGGTGCTCGCCGCGATGCTGCCCAGCGCCGCCGCGCGCCTGATCGACGTGCTCGAAGACGAGCGCGCGATGGCGCTGCTCGGTGCGCTGGGCGCCCAGCCCGCGGTGCTCGTGCTGCGGCACGTCGCCGAGCCGCGGCGCACGCGCCTGATCGCCGGCCTGCCCGCCACCGTGGCGCTCACCTCGCGGCTGCTGCTCGGCTACCCGGAGGATTCGGTCGGCGCCTGGACGGATCCCCAGGTAATCGCGCTGCCGGGCGAGATGCGCGCCGGCGCCGCGCTGGAGCGGGTGCGCAACGCCGATGAGCCTGCCGAGCGCGTGTTCGTGGTCGCTCCGGATCAGCGCCTGGCCGGCTGGCTCAAGCTTGGGATGCTGCTGCGCGCGCCTGCCGGCGCCCCGCTCGACTCGCTGATGGAGCGCGTGGACGCGGTGCTCGCCGCCCAGACTCCGCTTGCCGGCGCGGCCCGCCATCCCGGCTGGCAGCACAGTGCGGCGCTGCCGGTGGTGGAAGCCGACGAGCGGCTGCTCGGCGTTCTGACGAGCGATGCGCTCGCGCGGGCGCGCGGCCGCGCTGCGCCGCGCGCCCGCCCGGCGGCCCCGGAGTCCGTGCCCGGCGCGTTGGCGCAGTGGTACTGGGAGGCGCTCTCGGGCATGGTGCAGGCGGCAGCGACGCTGCTGCCACGCGTACCGGCGGTAGGACGGGACCATGAGCGCTGAAGCTGCGCTGAACGAGCGCTTCCTGCTCGACTATCCGCGCGAGGCGGCGCGCGAGCTGGAAGCCATGGCGGCCGAGGAAGGCGCGGCGCTGCTCGCCGCGGCCGCGCCGCGGGCGGCGGTGCGCGCCTGGCAGTCGCTCGCGCCGGACGTGGCGCGCGCGGTGCTCGAGCGCCTGCCCGAGCCCTTTGCCGCGCAGCTGCTCGCCGAGAGCGAGCCGGCGGCGAGCGTCGCGGTGCTGGCGCAGCTCGACGCCGCAGAGCGCAGGCGCCGCCTGGACCAGCTCGATGCGCAGGTGGCGCGCGAGCTCGCCGAGCTCGCGTCCTATCCCGAGGAGTCCGCCGGCCGCGTGATGGACCCGCGCGTCAGCCCGTTGCGCGCCGGATCCAGCGTCGCCGAAGCGCTCGCGCGACTGCGCGCGATCCGGCGCAGCGGGCTGCGCGAGCTCTTCGTGGTCGACGACGAAGGCCGCCTTGCCGGGCGCGTCGAGATCCAGGATCTCGCCGTGGCTGACCCCTCGGCGTCGCTGCGCGAGATCACGCGCGGGGTGATCGCCGCGGTGAAGGACCTCGATCCGCGCGAGGACGTGGTGGCCGCGCTGCAGCAGCATCCGATCACCACGCTGCCGGTCGTGAACCACGCCGGGCGCTTCCTGGGCGTGATCCGGCAGCCCGAGCTGGTCGCCGCGCTCGAGAAGGAGGCAAGCCTCGACATCCAGACCATGGTGGGCGCGAGCCGCGACGAGCGCGCGCTGTCCGGTCCGGGCTTCGCGGTAAGAAAGCGGCTGCCGTGGCTGCAGATCAACCTGGTCACCGCGTTCCTTGCCGCGGCCGTGGTCGGTCTTTTCGAAGGCACCATCGCCAAGGTCACCGCGCTCGCGGTGCTGCTGCCGGTGGTCGCCGGCCAGTCGGGCAACGCCGGGGCGCAGGCGCTCGCAGTGACCATGCGCGGGCTGGTGCTGCGCGAGATCAGCCTGCGTCACTGGCCGCGGGTGCTGGTCAAAGAGGCCACGGCCGGGCTGCTGAACGGCGTCGCGGTCGCCGCCACCACCGCGCTCGGGGTTTACCTCTGGAGCCGCTCCCCGGGACTGGTGATGGTGATCTCGATGTCGATGGTGATCTCGATGATCGCCGCCGGCATCGCCGGGGCGATGGTCCCCGTGCTCCTGCATCGCTTCGGGCAGGATCCGGCGACTGCCTCCTCGATCATCCTCACGACGGTGACCGATGTCGTGGGATTCTTCTCTTTTCTCGGCATCGCCACGCTGTTCGCGTCGATGCTTCCGCCTTGAGCACGACCACTGGAGGCAGCATGCAGCGCGGCGACATTGCGGTACGCGACGACCTGACGCAGGCTCACGAGCGCGCCTGGGCGGCGATCGCCGCGGCCGGCACCTGGCTCACCGGCGAGCGGCGCGTCGCGGTCGCCGCCGAGATCCGCCACGCGCAGCGCTGCGCGCACTGCGGGCGCATCAAGGCCGCGCTGTCGCCCAATGCGGTGCAGGGCGAGCATGCCGGCCTCGGTGAACTGGGCGGCGCGGAGGTCGAATTGATTCACCGCGTCGTCAACGATCCGGGCCGGTTGAGCGAGTCCTGGTCGCGCTCGGTTCTCGCGCGCGGCCTGTCCGAAGGCGAGTACGTCGAGATCGTCGGGATCATCGCCATGGTGATGATGATGGACCGCTTCGCCCTGGCGCTGGGCCTGCCCGAGGGAGCGCTGCCCGCGCCGCAGGCCGGCGCGCCCACGCGCTACCGGCCGCCGGGCGGGAAGAAGAAGGCCGCCTGGCTGCCGCTGGTGGAACCCGAGGACGCGGTCGAGGCGGACGGGCCCATGTATCCCACCCCCAAGGCGGGCTACATTTACCGCGGCCTGTCGCTGGTGCCGCAATCCCTGCGGGACTACTGGGCGCTCGCCACCGCGCATTACCTGCCGGGGCAGTACGTCTACCGGTTCGAAAGCTCCATCCGCGCCATCAGCCGGCCGCAGATGGAGCTCATCGCGGCGCGCGTCTCGGCGCTGCACCAGTGCGTGTACTGAACCACCGCTCATTCCTACATGCTCCGTGAGAGCATGCAGATCAGCGGCAAGCAGGTCGAGGTGCGCGGCGTCACGCAGGGGTTCGACGAAGGCGTCGACATTCTCCACGCTCCCGCGCTGGTCGAATTCGCCGAAGCGGTGGTCGAGCGAGATGCGCCGCGCGCCGCGGCCGCGCGTGGCGCGCTGCGGGCCGCACTCGGCGACGCCGGGCTGGTGGATGCCGCGGCGGTCGCGGCCGCCTTTCACGGGTTCGTGCGCATCGCCGACGCCATCGGCATTCCCTACACCGGCGCGGCCGGCGGGCGCGACGTGCCCGAGTTGCGCGAGGAGGCCGGGATCAACGCCTTTTACCGTATGATCGGCACATGAGCGAAAAACTGAACGCAGGCGACGCCTTCCCCGCGATGACGCTCGACCTCGTCGACGGCGGCAAGCTCGAGCTGCCCGGCGGGCTCGACGCGCGCTACAAGGTCATCCTCTTCTACCGCGGACACTGGTGACCGTACTGCAGGCGGCAGTTGGCCGCCTTCGAAAAGGCTAAACCCGACCTCGAGGCGCTGGGCATCAAGGTGGTGGCGGCGAGCGTCGATCCGCTCGACAAGGCGAAGGAAGTCGCCGCAGACCTCTCCTTCCCGATCGGATACGGCGTCACGCGCGCCATGGCGGACAGGCTCGGCTCGTGGTGGGAGGACCGACGCAGCATCATCCAGCCCTCCGAGTTCGTGGTGAGCGTCGACGGCAGGGTGCGCGCGTCCAGCTACAGCTCCGGCCCCATCGGGCGCGTGGATCCGGCCGACGTCATCCGGCTGGTCAACTTCTACGACAAGCAGGCGCAGAAATAGCCTCTGAGCCCTCAGGGCTGATGCCCCGCGAAGGCCTGGTCACGCTGGCGCACGTTATCTACGGCCTGCACGCCTTCAGCGCCGCGACCGGCCTGCTGAGCTCGGCGCTGATCGTCACCGCCTTCCTGTCCGGCTGGCCCTCGATCATCGCGGTGATCCTGAACTACCTGAAGCGCTCCGACGTGCGCGGCACCTGGCTGGATTCGCACTTCTCCTGGCAGATCCGCACCTTCTGGTACGCCCTGCTGTGGCTGGTGCTCGGCGGGATCCTGTTCGTGACCGTCGTCGGCATCCCGTTCGCCGTCGTGCTGTGGTTCGGCACGGGGCTGTGGGTGCTATACCGCATCATCCGCGGCTGGCTTGCGCTGGCGTCGCGTAAAGCGCTGCCGTCGTAGCCCGGCTCAGCCGCCTTCGCGGAACGCCGGATAGAGCAGCATCCCGCCGTCGACGAAAAGCGTGGTGCCGACCACGTAGTCGGACTCGTCGCAGGCGAGCCAGAGCGCGGCGCGCGCCACATCCTCCGGCTCGCCGATGCGCCCGTAGGGAATGAGCTGCAACAGCTTGGCCGCCGCGGCCTCAGTCTCCCAGGCTTCACGGTTGATGTCGGTCCTGATCGCGCCGGGGGCGATCGCGTTGACGCGGATGCGCTCGGGCGCGAGCTCCTGTGCCATGCTTTCCATCAGGAGCTTGAGCCCGCCCTTCGACGCGGCGTAGTTGACGTGGCCCGCCCAGGGAATCGCCTGGTGGACCGAGCTCATGAAAATGATCTTGCCGAGCGCGCGCGAGCCCGGGCGCGGCCCCTGGGCGCGGAAGCGGCGCACCGCCGCCTGCGCGCAGAGGAACACGCCGGTAAGGTTGACCTCGATCACCGTGCGCCATTCGTCGAGCGTCATGTCGGCGAAGGCAGCGTCGCGCTGCACCCCGGCGTTCGCCACCAGGATGTCGACTCCGCCGAAGTGCTGCTCCACCGCGTCGTAAAGGGTGGCGCAGCCGCGCGGCTCGGCGACGTCCGCCTGCACCGGCACGGCGCGCCCGCCCTCGGCACGGATCTGCTCCGCCATGCGCTCGGCCTCCTCCTGGCCCGAACGGAAATTGAGCACGACGGCCGCACCCTCGCGCGCGAAGGCGAGCGCCACCGCCCGGCCGATGCCGGAGCTCGCGCCGGTAACGATGGCGCGCATGCCTTCGAGGCGGCGGTGAGGCGTCATCGGGTTTAGTATAGGACCCATGACCGAGCCCATCGTTCTGGAGATCTTCTCCGACTACGTCTGACCCTGGTGCTATCTCAGTACCGTGCGTATTGAGCGCCTGAGGAAGGAACACGGCGTCCAGGTGCAGTGGGTGCATTTCCCGCTGCATCCCGAAACGCCGCAGGAGGGCCGCAGCCTGGAAGACCTGTTCCGCGGCCGCGGCTACGATGTCGCGAAAATGCAGGCGCAGATGCGCGCGCGCATGCAGGCCGAGGGCCTGCCCTACGGCAACCGCACCATGACTTACAACAGCCGCCTCGCGCAGGAGCTCGGCAAGTGGGCCGACACCCAGCCCGGCGGCGAGGCAATCCACGACGCGCTCTTCAAGGCCTACTTCGTCGACGGCCTCAATATCGGCGAGCCGAAGGTGCTATTGGAAGTGGCGAAGTCCGTAGGCCTCGACGAAGCGGAAGCGAGGGAGGTCCTCGAAACCCGCAGCTACAAGGACGCGGTCGACGCCGACTGGGACAAGTCCCGCCAGTACGGCGTCACCGGCGTGCCGACCTTCGTCGCCGGCCGGCAGGGCGTGGTCGGCGCGCAGCCCTACGAAACCCTGGTGCAGCTCATCGAGTCAGCGAAATGATGGACGAGCCGATCAAGGTCTTCTGGCAGCCGCATTGAACGAGCTGCCTTAGGACCAAAGAGTTCCTCTCGGTCCGTGGGATCGAGTTCGAGTCGATCAACGTCCTGGAGGACGCCGCCGGGATGGCCGAGTTGCGCCGTCTCGGCGCGCGCTCGGTGCCGGTCGTTTCCCGCGGCGACCGGTTCGTATTCGCGCAGCTCATCGGCGACGTGGTGGAGTTCCTGGGCCTGGACGTCAGCACCGCGCCGCAGCTTGCGCCGGCCGAGCTGGTGCGGCGCCTCGACCTCGTGATGGCGGCGGCGCAGCGCTACACGGGCCAGATGCCGCAGGAAGCGCTGGCGCTCGAGCTGCCGAACCGGCCGCGCTCCTATCGCGTGCTGCTGCACCATGTTTTCCAGATCCCCGCCGCCTTCGTCGACGCCATGGAAGGCGGCACGCTCAGCTACGAGAACATGGTCGCCGAGCCGCCCGAGGACCTGCGCACGCCGGGAGACATCGCCGAGTTCGGCGAGCAGGTCCGCCGGCGGGTGGCCGCCTGGTGGGCGGGGCTCGCCGAGCGCTCCGGGACACAGCCGGTCGACACCTACTACGGCACCCAGCCCATGCACGAGGTGCTCGAGCGCACCGCCTGGCATTGCGCACAGCATGTGCGCCAGGTCGCCTCGCTGCTCGAGCAGCTCGGCATCCCGCCCGACCGGCCGCTGACCGCGGCCGAGCTGCAGGGCTTGCCTCTGCCCGAAAAGCTCTGGGACTAACGACAAATCGGTGTGAGGGAGGCCGTGAGCGTGGCGTGCAGGTAGCAGGTGCGCGCGCCCATGGCGAGCAGCTCCTGCATGGTGGCGTCGGCGGCCGCGCCGTTGAGGAAGAGGTGCGTGTCGACCGGACCGGCGAGCGGGCCGCGCTGCACCAGCCGCGCACCGGATACGCCGAGCTTGCGGGTGTCGATATAGCGCGATAGCTGCGTGAGATAGCAGAACGCGACGCCCGCCCAGGCATAGGCGAGCCCGCTCGGCGCCTTCTCTCCCCTCATCTCTGAAGTGAAAGTGAAGCGGCTGGCCGGGATGCCGGGAAACGACACGATGGAGCGCACGATGCCGCCGTCCATCGCGCCCTCCACGCGCGAGCCGAACTTCAGGCCGCCGGTGGAGGTCGGCATGCTGAAAATTTTTGCATCCGGGGCGAGCGGCTGCTTGCCGATGATTTGCGGACGGGAAAGGGGCGCCGGTGCACCGGGGTGTTTCAGGAACGGGTCCTGCTCGTCCGGCGCCGTCGACGCATGCACGCCGCTCACCGGACGGCGGCGGCCGTTGACGTACAGCGCGAAAGTGTTCTGCAGCGGCACGCGCATCGCCTGGTACAGCGGAGAGTCCTCGGGAAGCGACTGAAGGCCCTCTATCTCGGGAGGGAAGGCTTCCCCCTTCGCCCCGCCCTGGGCAAACGACCCCGACACCGCATAGCCGAATTCCATGCTCACGGGGCCGGCGGCCCGGGCGCGCGCCAGGAAATCGGCGTGCACGCCGGCCGCCCAGTGCATGAGCGGCGCGGGCGAGGTATCGGTGCCGCGCAGGTAGGCGCCCTCGTCGCTCGCCAGGCACCAGCTGCCGCCTGCCTCGCCCAGGTGCACCAGCGCAAGCTTCTGGTGGCCTTCGGTGATCGCCGCCTCGACCACGCAGCTTCCGTCCGGTACACGGACCGCGGCGACCGGATAGGCGCTCACTTGGCCGCCGCGGCCCTGACGAAGCTGGCCAGCGCCTTCTTGAGGTTCGCCGCCGCGGCGCACTTCGGCGACTGGTGGCGCCGCGCGATCCACGCCGGGTCGTTATAGCCGAGCCAGGATTGGCCCTTGGCGTCCTGCCATGCCAGCGCCTTCAGCGGCAGGTCGATGCCCGCGGTCTGCGAGCATTCCATGAGCGGCGTGCCGCCCTGCGGGTTGCCGAAGATGATCAGTTGCGTGGGGCGCAGCGTCTTGCCGACCTTGGCCGCGCCGGCCGCGTGGTCGACGCGGGCGAACACCGTCAGGCCCTTCTCCTTCACCAGCTTCTCCAGCCGGTCGAGCGTCTCCGCGGGCGGATGCGCGCTTTTCACCCTCACCAGCCCGTCTGCGCTCCACACGGAGCCTGCAACGAAGAAAAGCAGCCCGAATACCGCGCATATGCGTTTCATGACTTCTCCTTTCGAACGCGTTTCTTGGCGGCGGCCGGCGCTTCCGCCGCCGCATAAGCCGCGAGTCCCGCCTGCCGGTCGATGGGCACGACGGTCTTCAGCGTGGTGCCGCCCGCCGGCTGCAGCCCGGGCGGGAAGAAAGCGAGCTTCTGCGTCTTGGCGAGCTTCTCGGCACGGCCCGGATCGAGGTCGCGCTCGTTCGCGCCCTTCGGCCTGACCGCCACCTTGTCCACGATCTCGAGGTCGAACCACCAGCGCTTCACCGGGTTGCGCGCACCGCCGCCGCTGGCGTCGTCATAGTCGATGAGCGCGCGGCGCGCCTGCGGCACCTCGATCGACAGCCACAGCAGGCGCTCGGACTCGACCAGGTCCTCGCGGTTGTAGGGGCAGGTCTTCATGCAGCGGCCGCAGGCCGAGCCGTTGGCGTTGGTCAGGCGG
>DASUUN010000237.1:0-12266 GCA_036374055.1 Burkholderiales bacterium | reverse complement strand
CCAGGGCGGCGTCGCCCGTCTGCGGCGAGAGGAACACGCGGGTCAGTCCACCGGGAAGCTCGGAATGCCGCGCGAGCCCATCGCAGCGCTGCAGGATGCGCGACGGGTCGAGCATGCGCGCGAGTGTACACTAGCGCGCGTGGGGCTCGCGCAGCTGATCGCGCTCGGGGAGCTGGAGCAGATCGGCCATATCACCCGATAGGGCTGGACAAGTGGGCAAGCTGACGACGCACGTTCTCGACACCGCGCACGGCGATCCTGTTCCATGTCGGCGCGCACTTCAACGGAACCGGGAATGCGTGCAGTCCTCTGTATCGCGCTCATGGCGGCGGCGCGCTTGCCACCGGCATGCAGGTGGAGTTGTATCGCGGCGCCTACGGCTTGCAAGCAAGTGCACGCCGTGGGGCTATTCCTGCTTCCGTGGCGGTGCATAAGGATGGAGGCGTATCTCCTGGAGTGGGTGAATCTGGCGCTGCGCTGGGCGCATGTCATTGTCGGCATCGCGTGGATCGGCGCGTCGTCCTATTTCATCTGGCTGGATAACCACCTCGAGCCGGCGAGGGACCCGGAGCTCGCGGGCGAGCTGTGGGCGGTGCACGACGGGGGGGTCTACCGCGCGGAGAAGTTCAGGCTGGCGCCCGCGCAGCTGCCGAAGACGCTGCACTGGTTCAAGTGGGAAGCGTACTGGACCTGGATCACGGGCTTCGCGCTGCTCGCGGCGATGTACTACGCGCATGCCGGGCTGTACCTCATCGATCCGCAGGTCATGGCGCTGTCCCAGCCCGCCGCCATCGGCATCGGCCTGGGCACGCTGGTGGTGGGCCTCGCAGTGTACGAGGGCCTTTGCCGCTCGCCGCTGGCGAGAAGCGACCTGCTCCTGTCCCTGGTTCTGCTCCTTCTGCTGGCCCTCGCGGCGTGGGGGCTGACGCGCGTGTTCAGCGGCCGCGGCGCTTTCATCCACTACGGCGCGATCCTCGGCACCATCATGGTCGGCAACGTCGCGCACGTCATCATCCCGGGCCAGCGGCGCATGGTGCGGGCGATGAGCGAAGGCCGCGAGCCCGACCCGAAAGACGGCCTGATGGGCAAGCAGCGCAGCGCGCACAACACGTACCTCACGCTGCCTGTAGTGTTCACCATGATCTCGAATCACTACGCCATGACCTTCGGCCATCGCTGGGGCTGGCTGATCCTCGCGGTGCTCACGCTAGCCGGCGCGCTGGTGGGCGTCTGGTTCGTCACGCGCCACAAGGGGCGCGCTTCGGCCTGGGCCTGGATCGCCGGCGTGCTGCTCGTCGCCGCGGCTGCCGCGCTGGTCGCCCCCCGAATGGAAACGGGCGCGAAGGCCGCGGCGTTCCCGGAAGTCAAGCAGGTGATCGACACGCGCTGCGTAGGCTGCCACGCCGGCAAACCGAGCTTCCCGGGCTTCGCCGAGGCGCCCAAGGGCGTGAAGCTCGACGCGCCGGAGCGCATCCGCGCGCAGGCGCTGCAGATCCACCAGCAGACCGTGTTGTCGCAGGCCATGCCGCCGGGCAACCTGACCGGCATGACCGCGGATGAGCGCGCCTTGCTCGACCGCTGGTACCGATCGGGAGCAGCCATCCAATGACACCGGACCAGACGAGCCAATTTCTCCAAGCCCTTCTCGAGGCCACGGCGGAGCGCTTTGCGAAGCTGCCGCTCGAAGCCGAGCCTTCGAACTTCCAGGCCGAGCAGCGGCGTAACTCGCCATGAAGCCGGCCGAGATCCTTTCGCTGTCGTGCGTGCAGCTCGCGGCGGCGATCCGCGAGCGGCGCACCAGCGCCGTGGCGGCGATGGAAGCGGTCCTCGAGCGGGCGCGCGAGGTGCAGCCGAAGCTGAACTGCTTCCTGCGCATCGACGAGTCGTCCGCGCTCGAGGCCGCGCGTCTGGCCGATCGGGGGCCGTCGCGCGGGCCGCTGCACGGCGTGCCAATGGCGCACAAGGACATGTATTACCGCCGCGGCGCGATCTCTTCGTGCGGCTCCAAGATCCTGCGCGAGCGCCCGGCGCCCGCGACCGCGACGGCGCTCGAGCGGCTCGACGCCGCCGGCGCCCTCCAGTTCGCCGTCCTCAACATGGCCGAGTTCGCGCTCGGCCCCACCGGCCACAACTGGCACTACGGCCATTGCCGCAATCCGTGGAACGTCGAGCGCATCACCGGCGGCTCGTCCTCCGGCACCGGGGCCTCGGTCGCCGCGCGGGCGAACTTCGCCGGCCTGGGCTCGGACACCGGCGGCTCGATCCGGCTGCCGGCGGCCTTCTGCGGCACTTCGGCGATCAAGCCGACCTACGGGCGCGTGTCGCGCGCGGGGGCGATGCCGCTTTCCTTCTCGCTCGACACGGTCGGGCCGCTGACCCGCAGCGTCGAGGACGCCGCGCTGATCGCGCAGGTCATCGCCGGCCCGGACCCGAAGGATCCGACCTGCGACGCCCGCGCGGTGCCCGACTGGCTTTCGCAGCTCGAGCGTCCCGTCGAAGGGCTGCGGATCGGCCGCCCGCGCCAGCACTTCTACGACGACTGCGACGCCGGCATCGCCGCGGCGATGGACGCCTCGCTCGAGACCTTCCGCAAGCTCGGCGCGAGCGTGGTCGAGGTCGACCTGCCGGATCTCGGCTGGTACACCGCGGCCGGCGGCCTGATCAGCGCCGCCGAGGCGTCCGCGTACCACGGCCAGTGGCTGCGCACCCGCGCCGCCGACTACTCGGACCAGGTGCGCGGCCGCCTGCTCCAGGGCCTCGCCATTCCCGCCAACGCCTATATCGACGCCTTGCGCATGCGCGGCGCGGCGCTCGCGGAATTCTGCGACCGGGTGTTCTCGAAGGTCGACGTGCTGCACGGCCCGGTGCTGTCGATCCCCACGCCCACGGTTTCCGAGACCGATCTGGGCTGGAGCGAGCGCGCCGCCGAGGTCCTCGCCCGCATTACGCGCCTTACGCGCCCGGGAAGCTACCTCGGCCTGCCCACCGTCTGCGCCAACGCCGGCTTCACCCGCGACGGCATGCCGATCGGCATGCAGCTCATCGCCCGGCCCTTCGACGAAGCGACCGCCCTACGCGCCGGCCACGCCTTCCAGTGCGCCACCGACTGGCACCTGCGCGCGCCGCGCCTGTAGCAGCTGCCCGCGTGGCCGGGGCCGAAGAGCACCACATCACCGGCAGGGCTTTCCGCGGACAGGCGAACCGATAAAATCGACCATGGCCCGCGTTCCCTACGAAGACGAGATCATCATCTCCTGGGTCGAGCTGCACCGCGACGCCAGGTTCCTGTCCGAGCAGCTGCACCGGAAGGCCGAAGGCCTACTTCGCCACGCTGTACGCCAAGCCCGCCGGCCGGCCGATCGTGGACACCTTCGTCAAGGAGTTCAAGCAGACTAAGTGGATCCACTTTCCCTGGGACATCGAGTACAGCTTCGCCACGCCGATCAAGGACGGCGGGCGCGTCGCCGCGGGGCCGGGCTGAAATAAAAAGGGGCAAGCTTCCCCTTGCCCCCTGGCCACACGGCCAACCGCTGTTCAGTCGGGCTTCTTGCCGTCTTCCTTGTCCTTGTCCTTGTCCTTGTCCTCGTCCGCGGCCACCGTGGTTTGCGGCTCGCCGAGGCTTGCCGCGGCGAAGGCCGACACGGCGGCGAGGGCGAACAGGGCGGCGAGCAGGCTGGCTAACAGGGTTCTCATGCAGGTTCCTTTCGTTGGGTGGGGGTGAGGCTGCGCGGGCGAGAACTACTGCGCCTTCTTCTCGCCTTCGGTGCTCTTCTCGGCCTCAGCTTTGGGCTCGTCTTTCGTTTCTTCCTGCGCGGCAGCGGGGGCGGGCGCGGCGGGGGACGCCGACGTGGCGCCCGACGTGCCGGTGCTCTGCGGGGTGCTGTCGACGCCGCAGGCCGCCAAGGCGGCTGTTGCGAGAAGCGCGGGGAGGAGTCGAAGGGTCATGCGGCCGATCCTTTACGGTTGAGGTGATGCGCCATTTCAGCGGCCGCATGTAAGGCGGGAATGTCGGACTTGCAGAGACTTGTATCCGCAAGGCGCCGCGCTGTTGCGGCGCGTTACCGGCGGCGCTCCTGTTACACGGCGTTACAAAGCCGACCGATCTCTCAAGCACAATAGCGCGCCATGGAACGCCCGGACCACGTACTGGTCGTCGACGACGACGCCGAAATCCGGGCGCTGCTCGGCGAATACCTGGAACGTAACGGGTTCCGTGTCTCGCTCGCCATCGACGGCCGCGAGATGCGCCGCGCGCTGGAGGCGAGCCGGCCCGACATCGTCGTGCTCGACGTCATGCTGCGCGGTGAGGATGGGCTCGCGCTGTGCCGCGACTTGCGCGCGCGCTCCACCCTGCCGGTGATCATGCTCACCGCGAAGGTGGACGAGATCGACCGCATCGTCGGACTGGAGATGGGCGCCGACGACTACCTGCCCAAGCCGTTCAACCCGCGCGAGCTGCTGGCGCGCATCAAGGGCATTCTGCGCCGTACCCGTGCGCTGCCGCCCTCGCGCGCGGATACGCGCCGCGTGCGCTTCGGCGACTGGCTCCTGGACCTCGCCGCGCGGCAGCTGGTCGCGCCCGACGGCGTGGTGATCGCGCTGAGCAGCGCGGAGTTCAGGCTGCTGTCGGTGTTCGTGGACCATCCGAACCGCGTCCTGCACCGCAACCAGCTGATGGACCTGACGCTGGGCCGCGATGGCACGCCGTTCGACCGCTCTATCGACGTGCAGGTCAGCCGCTTGCGCACGCGGCTGCGGGACGACGCGCGCGAGCCGCGCCTCATCAAGACCGTGCGCAGCGAGGGCTACATGCTCGCGGTGCCGGTCGAGCGGCTCGATTGATGCCGCTGGTGCCGGCGTCGCTCTTCGGCCGCACGCTGCTGGTGCTCGCCGCCGGCCTGCTCGCGGCCCAGGCCGCCACCCTGGTGCTGAACTTTTTCGATCGCGGTAGCTCGGTGTACCGCCTGGCCGCGTACCAGATCACCGCGCGCATCGCGCAGACCGCCCGCATCCTGAGCAACCTGCCCCCGGACCAGCGCGGCAGCGTGGCGCGGCAGATCCGCGGCCAGCACCTGCGCGTCGAGCTGAGCGAGAGGATGATTCCGGTGCGGCGGGGGTTCGCGGAGCACGATTCGTACGAGAAGACTTTCACCGCGGCGCTGCAGCAGCAGATCGGGTCGACATGGCCGGTAAGCGTCGAGATCACGCCGGTTGAAGGCGCAGGGAGCGCCACTGCGTTCGAAACCTGGCTGGCGCGGCATTTCTACTTCGCCCTGCCCGGCACCTTCTCCCTGATCGTGCAGGTCGGCCTGGAGGACGGCAGCGTGGCGGTTTTCCATGCCGCGATCCCGCACGAGCCACTCAGCCGCTTCGAGTCGCTGGTCCCGCGGCTGCTGCTGCTCCTCGCGGTGTGCTTCGTGCTAGCTGCGTACCTGGTGCGCATGACGACGCGTCCGCTCGCCCGCCTGGCGCGGGCGGCGGACACGGTTGGCGAGGCGCCCGATGGCGAGCCGCTCGCGCCGACCGGGCCCAGCGAAGTGCGCAAGGTGATCGACGCCTTCAATCGCATGCAGGCGCGCGTGCGGCGCCAGCTGCGCGAGCGCGCGCAGCTGCTCGGCGCGATCTCGCACGATCTGAAAACCCCCATCACGCGGCTGCGCTTGCGCACCGAGATGCTCCAGGACGGGACGCTGCGCGCCAAGATCGAGCGCGACCTGGACGAAATGGAAGCCCTGGTCGCCTCCACGCTGGATTTCTTCCGCACCGTCGGCGACGCGTCGCGACGCCAGCCGGTCGACATCGCGGCGCTGGTGGACAGCCTGTGCGAGGACCGGCGCGAAGCCGGCGAAGGGGCGAGCCTGCGCGGTGCGCCGCTCGCGCCCTACCCGGCCGATCCCCAGGCGCTGCGCCGCTGTCTCGACAACCTCATCGGCAACGGGGTGCGCTACGGCGGTTGCGCTGAAATCGAAATCGACGACACCGGGCAGCGCCTGCGCATCACGGTGCGCGACCGCGGCCCGGGTATTCCGCCGGAGGAGCTGGAACGCGTGTTCGAGCCGTACTACCGGCTCGAAAGCTCGCGCAACCGCGCCAGCGGCGGCACCGGTCTCGGGCTGAGCATCGCCCGCAACATCGCGCGCTGGCACGGCGGCGACATCCGCCTGGACAATGCGCCCGACGGGGGGCTGATCGCCGAGCTGTGCCTGCCGCGCTGCTAAACTTGCCGCATGCTGCTGGTCATCGGCAACTACAACTACTCTTCCTGGTCGCTGCGCGCGTGGATCGCGCTCAAGGCGTTCGGCTTCGATTTCGACACCGTGAGGATCCCGCTGTACGGCCCCGGCGCCCGGCAGGAGATCCTGAAGCATTCGCCGGCCGGCAAGGTGCCGATTCTCAAGGACGGCGGCACCGTGGTCTGGGATTCGCTCGCCATCCTGGAGTACCTCGCCGAGAAGAGCCCGAAAGTCTGGCCCGCCGCTGCCCCCGACCGCGCCCGCGCGCGGTCGATCGCGGCCGAGATGCATTCGGGCTTCGCCCACCTGCGCACGCACATGAGCATGAACGTGCGCCGGCGCTACCCGGACAGGGGACGCACGCCCGAGGTCCTGACCGAAATCAGGCGCATCGACGAGATCTGGTCGCAGGCGAAGGGGCCGTTCCTGTTCGGGCCTTTCAGCGCCGCGGACGCCATGTACGCGCCGGTGGTGCTGCGCTTTCGGACCTACGAGGTGGAGGTCTCGAACCGCGCCTACGCCGAGGCGGTGCTCGCGCTTCCCGCCATGCGGGAGTGGATCGCGGCGGCCGAGCGGGAGACCGAGTCCATCCCGCAGTTCGACATGTACGAGTGAAAGCGTACGTCGTGGGCGGCGCGGTGCGCGACGAGCTGCTCGGCCTGCCGCTGCAGGACAAGGACTACGTAGTGGTGGGCGCCACGCCCGAGGAGATGGTGGCGCAGGGCTTCAAGCCGGTCGGCAGGGATTTCCCGGTCTTCCTGCATCCGCAGACGAAGGAGGAGTACGCCCTGGCGCGCACCGAGCGCAAGAGCGGCCGCGGCTACAAGGGCTTCACGGTGCACGCGGCGCCCGACGTCACCCTCGAGGACGACCTGCGCCGGCGCGACCTCACCATCAACGCGATGGCGCGGGCG
Organism: Burkholderiales bacterium; assembly: GCA_036374055.1. Taxonomy (GTDB): domain Bacteria; phylum Pseudomonadota; class Gammaproteobacteria; order Burkholderiales; family SG8-39; genus SCGC-AG-212-J23. The sequence goes on along the minus strand of DASUUN010000237.1, from coordinate 5,119 downwards.
CCGGACGGCGCGCTCATCGATCCTTTCGGCGGCAGGAAGGACCTCGAGGCCGGCGTGCTGCGCCACGTGAGCGATGCCTTCGCCGAAGACCCCGTGCGCATCCTGCGCGTGGCGCGTTTCGCCGCGCGCTTCGGCTTCCGGGTGGCCGACGAAACCATGGCCCTCATGAAGAAGATGGTCGATTCGGGAGAGGCGGATTACCTGGTGCCCGAGAGGGTATGGCAGGAGTTCTCGCGCGGGCTCGCCGAGCCGCATCCGGAGCTCATGTTCGAGGTGCTGGGCCGCTGCGGGCTGGCGGCGAAGCTGCTCGGCGGGGTCAAGCCGATCCGCGAGATCCTCGCGCGGGCCGCGCGGGCCGGGGCTTCCTTGCCGGTGCGCTTCGCGGTCATGGCCTGGCCGCACCAGGAGGCCGAGGTTGCGGCGCTCAGCGACCGGCTCAAGGCGCCGGGCGAGGTGCGCGAGCTTGCGCTGCTCGCCTGCCGCCACCGCATCGCCCTGCGCGGTGCCGCGCTCGCCTCGCCCGCGGCCCTTCTGGAGCTGCTCAAGCGCACCGACGCACTGCGCCGTCCGGAGCGCTTCGGCGAGCTGCTCGAGGCCGCGCGCCTCGCGGCGCTGGATGTCGATGTCGCGCGCCTGAAGCGCGCGCTCGCGGCGGCGGCGGCGGTGGATGCGGGCGCGCTGGCGGCGAAGGCGGCCTCGCCGGCCGAGATTGCGCACCTGCTTGACGAGGCGCGCGAGCGGGCCATCTCGCAGGCGGCGTAGCGACGCGCTGGCTAGACGAGCCTGCCTAGCCCCCACACGGCGAGCGACAGCAGCACGGTCGTGGCGAAGGGCAGGTAGTACATCCGCCCGCGCAGCGGTATGCGCAGGTCCCCGGGCAGGCGGCCCAGCCCGTAGCGGCTCAGGCGCGGCGCGACCAGCGATAATACGAGCAACGCAACCAACAGGGTTATCAGCCACTTGACCATGATCGAACTGTATACCTGGAGCACGCCCAACGGCCGCAAGGTTTCAATCATGCTGGAGGAGTGCGCCCTGGCCTACCGCGTGCACAAGATCAACATCGGCACCAATACCGAGCAGTTCACCCCCGAGTATCTGAAGATCAACCCCAACGGCAAGATCCCGTCGATCGTCGACCCGGACGGTCCCGGCGGCAAGCCCTACGCCATGATGGAGTCGGGCGCCATCCTCATCTACCTCGCGGACAAGACCGGGAAATTCTTTCCCGAGAGGACCCGGTACGACGTGCTGCAGTGGCTCATGTTCCAGATGGGCAGCGTCGGCCCGATGTTCGGCCAGGCGCACCACTTCATGCGCGCGAAGAAGGACGAGATCCCCTACGGCACCGAGCGCTACGGCAACGAGGCCAAGCGCCTGTACGGCGTGATGGACCGCCAGCTCGCGAAAAACGCGTTCATTTCGGGAAGCGAGTACACGATTGCCGACATTGCCACCTACCCCTGGGTGGCGCGCCACGAATGGCACCGCGTGGATCTCGCGCAGTTCCCGAGCGTGAAGCGCTGGTACGACGCCGTCGGCGCCCGGCCGGCGGTGCAGAAGGGCATGGCGGTTCCGGCGGTGACCTAGCCGGTCAGTTCTCGAAAATCGCCACCGCGCGCGTCCAGCCGGCCGAGGCGCCGCGGATCTTGTGCGGGAAGCAGGAGATGATGAAGCCGTCGCCGGGCAGGGCTTCCAGGTTGTGCAGCTTCTCGAGGTGGCAGTAGCCCAGGTCGCGCCCCGCCTTGTGGCCTTCCCAGATCAGGCTCGCGTCGCGCGTCTGCCGGTATTTCTCCGCGGTGTAGACGAACGGCGCGTCCCAGCTCCAGGCGTCGGTGCCGGTGAGGCGCACGCCGCGCTCGAGCAGGTACATCGTCGCTTCGTAGCCCATGCCGCAGCCGGCGTTCACGTAGTCGTCATGGCCGTAGCGCGAGCCGGCGCGCGTGTTCACCACCACGATCTCGAGGGGCTGGAGTCGATGGTTGATCCTCTCGAGCTCCTTCTCCACGTCCGCCGCGGTTACGACATAGCCATCCCCGAAATGCCGGAAATCCAGCTTCACGCCGGGCTGGAAGCACCATTCGAGCGGCACTTCGTCGATGGCGATCGCCCGCTCTCCCTTGTTCATGGTCGGATGGAAGTGGTAGGGCGCATCGAGATGCGTGCCGTTGTGCGTGATGAGCTCGACCTTCTCCACCGCCCAGGCGGCGCCGTCGGGCAGGTCCTCCTGCTTCAGGCCGGGGAAGAACTGCAGCATCTGCGGCACCGAGGACTGGTGGTCCAGGTAGGTGATCTTCGGCCCGAACGGCGCGGGATCGGAGACCACGTCGTTTTCCAGGTAGATCGACAGGTCGACGAAGCGTCTTGCCATGGCTATTTCCTTGCGTGGCGCGCGAGAAACGCGATGATCTCCTCGACGCGCAGCTGCGGCTCGCCCGGCACGGGTCTGGAGCCGACCACGCGGTTCATCCACTCCATGTTCTCCTGCATGCGCGCCACTACCGCGCGCCACTCCCGCGCGGTGTGGCGCTGCGGGTCGGGCAGGACATGGCATTGATTGCAGGCGAGCCGGAACGCCTCGCCCGAGGGCCGGTTGACCTCGGGATAGCGCTGCGGGTCGAGGGGCGTCTGGGCGTGCTTGCGCAGGTACTGGACGATGGCGACGGTCTCCTGCTCGCCCGGCGCCTTGACCCCGCCCATCATCTCGGCCATCAGCTCGCCCAGGTTGCCGCGGCCCTGCATGCGCAGCACCATGCGCTCCACGATGCCGGGCCATTTCGCGGCATGGTGCATGGCGGGGTTCGGCACGTTATGGCATTGCACGCAGTAGCGCAGCGTCAGCGCCGCGCCCTCGGAGCGCGGCTCGGGCAGCTGCGAGGGGTGGAAGGTCGGCGGCAGGATGCGCTCGAGCAGGGGCCCGTGCGGGCTGGTTTCCCAGCGCCTGCGCGCTTCGGCCGCCTCATCCGCCCAGGCCGCGCTCAGGCACAACACGACCGACAGCGGGATGAGGCAAAGACGCATAGTGGAATGATAACTTCGAGTAGCCGGTCCTAGAGCGTGTGGCTGCGGTCACCGCGGGCAAAGCCAAGCAGCGGCGGCTCGACGCCGCGGCCGACCGCGAGCACCTTGAACAGCTCGCCCATCTCGGCGGGCGAAAGCAGCTTCTGCGCCTCCGCGGCGAGCGGCGCGTAGTGGAGCGCGTTGTCGAGGTTCGCTTCGCCGAGCACCTCGGTAATGCCGCAGTTGACGAGGAACTGCGCCTGCGTCGCGTAGCCCAGCACGTCGAGCCCGGCATCCGCCGCGGTTTCGGCGAGCGCGCTGAAATCCACGTGCGCGGTGAGATCCTCCTCGCCGGGGCGCGCGAACGGGTCGGCGTGCGCCTGGTGCCGGTAGTGGCACATCAGGGTGCCCGCCGCGCGCTGCGGATGGTAGTACTCATGGCGCGGGAAGCCGTAGTCGATGACGAAGATGACGCCTTGCTCCAGGCGCTCGGCGAGGGAGCGCATCCACGCGCGGGCGATGAGGCCGATCTCGCTTTCGTAGGGTACGGGGACGTCGATCGCCTTTGCCTCCTCGAGCAGCTCCCCCTTTGCGGGTCGCTCCTGCCACTGCAAGCCATTCGAGAAGGTGACGCCGCGCTCCATGATGCCTTGCGGCCGCCACGCCACGGCGTGCACCGGAATGGCGTCGACCACCTCGTTGGCGATGACCACGCCGCGGATGCGCTCGGGCAGGTGCTCCAGCCAGCTCACCCGCTCGCCCAGCCGCGAGCGCTGCCGCTCGCGCAGGTCGGCGCTGGTCTCGAGGATCGTGTAATCGAGGTCCGCCCGGGGGAGGAGCGATTCGGCCAGGGCGCCGGTTCCGGCACCCAGCTCGAAAATCTTCCCGAATGAAAGACTTTTCACCTGGCGGGCGAGCGTGCGACCGAACAGGGAGCCTAGCTCGGGCGCGGTGACGAAGTCGCCCTCGGCGCCGAACTTGCGCGCGCGCCCGGCGTAGTAGCCCAGCCCCGGCTCGTACAGCACGAGCTCCATGTAGCGCGCGAAGGAGATCCATCCGCCGCCGCGCCGGATCTCGTCTCGCAGGCGGGAGAGCACGCCGCGAATTTACCCTAGAATCCAAGGCCCTGAATCTCGACCCGCTATGGACGAATCGCTGAGCGGCAAGGCGGCACTCATCACGGGCGGCGCGCGCCGCGTCGGCGCGGCGATCGCGCGCCGCCTGCATGCCGCCGGCGCGAACGTGCTGCTGCACTACCGCGATTCGGAAGCCGACGCGGCAAAGCTCGAGGCGGAGCTCAACGCGCTGCGCGCCAAAAGCGCGGCCCGGGTCAAGGCGGAGCTGCTCGCGCCGATCGCGCCGCGGGCGCTGATCGCGGCGGCGCGCGACGCCTTCGGCCGCCTCGACCTGCTCGTGAACAACGCGTCGAGCTTCTTCCCGGTGGAGGTCGGCGCGATCGAAGCCTCGCACTGGGAGGAGCTGGTGGGCTCCAACCTGCGCGCGCCGCTGTTCATCTGCCAGGAAGCCGCGCCCGAGCTGGCGAAGAACGAGGGCGCCATCGTCAACATCGTCGACATCCACGCCGAGCGGCCGCTCAAGGGATATGCGGTCTACAGCATCGCCAAGGCCGGCCTCGCCGCGCTCACCCGCTCGCTCGCCCTGGAGCTCGCGCCCCGGGTGCGCGTGAACGGCGTCGCGCCCGGGGCCATCGCCTGGCCCGACGACGGGCAGTTCCCGCAGGCCGAGCGCGAGCGCATCCTCGCCACCACCCCGCTCGCGCGGCTCGGCTCGCCGGAGGACATCGCGCAGGCAGTACACTTCCTCGCCTGCGCGCCCTACGTCACCGGGCAGGTCGTCGCGGTGGACGGCGGGCGCTCCATCTTCCTCTAGGAACCGCCATGGCGTGGATCTGGCTGACCCTCGCGGGGCTGCTCGAAGTGGTGTGGGCGATCGGCCTGAAGTACACCGACGGCTTCACGCGCCTCGTCCCCTCGGTCATCACCGGCGCGGCGATGGTCGCCAGCGTGTACTTCCTGGCGCTCGCCGTGCGCACCATCCCCATCGGCACCGGCTACGCCGTCTGGACCGGCATCGGCGCGGTCGGCGTGGCGATCCTCGG
>DASUUN010000236.1:0-5175 GCA_036374055.1 Burkholderiales bacterium | reverse complement strand
GTCGTCCAGCGCGTAGTGGTCCGCGACGCCCGAGACCCGCGTATGCACCTCCGCGCCGCCCAGCTCCTCGGGCGTGACCACTTCGCCGATCGCCGCCTTCACCAGCGGCGGTCCGCCGAGGAAGATGGTGCCCTGGCCCTTAACGATGATCGACTCGTCCGACATCGCGGGCACGTAGGCGCCGCCGGCGGTGCACGAGCCCATCACGCAGGCGATCTGCGGGATGCCGGCGGCCGACAGGTTGGCGATGTTGAAGAAGATGCGACCGAAGTGCTCGCGATCGGGAAAAACGTTGTCCTGCTCGGGCAGGTAGCCCCCGCCCGAGTCGACGAGGTAGATGCACGGCAGGCGGTTCTGCGCCGCAATCTCCTGCGCGCGCAGGTGCTTCTTGACGGTCATCGGGTAGTACGTGCCGCCCTTGATGGTCGCGTCGTTCGCCACGATGACGCATTCGCGCCCGGATACGCGGCCGATGCCGCAGATCATCGAGGCCGAATGGACGTCGCCGCTGTACATGCCCCAGGCGGCGAGCTGGCCGACCTCGAGAAACGGCGAGCCCGGGTCGAGCAGGGTCCTTACCCGCTCGCGCGGCAGCAGCTTGCCTCGCTTCAGGTGCCTGGCACGCGCCTCCTCATCGCCGCCGAGCGACACGGTGGCGACCTTGTCCCTCAGGTCCTGGACCAGGGACTGCATGCGCTCGACGTTCGCGCGAAATTCAGCGGAGCGAGGCTGAAGTGAGGTTTTTAGAATCAACCTTCCTCCAGGGTTCGGCCGATCACCAGGCGCTGGATGTCGCTCGCGCCTTCGTAGATCTGCGTCACGCGCACGTCGCGCCACAGGCGCTCGACCGCGAAATCGGCCATGTAGCCGTAGCCGCCGTGGATCTGGATGGCGTCCGAGCACACGCGCTCAGCCATCTCCGAGGCGAACAGCTTCGCCATCGAGGCCTCCTTGATGCACGGCTTGCCGGCGTCGCGCAGCGCGGCGGCGTGGAGATAGAGCTGCCGCCCGGCTTCGATGCCCGTGGCCATGTCGGCCAGGCGAAAGTTCACCGCCTGGTGCTCGATCAGGCGCTTTCCCATGCTTTTGCGCTCGCGCGCGTACGCGAGGGCGGCGTCGAAGGCCGCGCGGGCGACGCCGGTGGCCTGCGCCGCGACGTTGATGCGCCCCGACTCGAGGTTGGCGAGCGCGATGCGGTAGCCCACGCCTTCCTGCGCGAGCAGGTTCTCGGCCGGCACCTTGCAGTTCTCGAGAACGATCTGCGCGGTGTCGGAAGCGCGCTGGCCGGTTTTCTCCTCGATGCGCGCGACGACATAGCCGGGGGTCTTGGTCGGCACCACGAACGCGCTGATGCCGCGCTTACCGGCGTCTTTGGAGGTCACGGCGAAAACCACGGCGATGTCCGCGTTCTGGCCCGAGGTGATGAACTGCTTTACGCCGTTGAGGACGTAGTAATCGCCCTGGCGCTCTGCGCGCGTGGTGATGGCGCTCGCGTCCGAGCCGACGTGCGGCTCGGTGAGGGCGAAGGCCGCGAGGGTCTCGCCTCGGGCGAGCGGTTTCAAGTATTCCTGCTTTTGAGAAGCGTTACCATATCCCGCGAGAATCCCAGCGACCAGGTTGTTCACCGAGACGATGGTCGCGGTGGCGCAGTCGCCCGCCGAGATTTCCTCGCAGGCAATGGCGAGCGCGGTGTAGCCCAGGCCGGCGCCGTTCCACTCCTCGGGCACCGCGACCGCATACAGGCCCATCTGCGCCAGGCCCTTCAACGCCTCGCGCGGAAATTCCTTGTCGCGATCCCAGCGGGCGGCATGCGGCGCGAGCTGCTCGGCGGCGTAGCGGCGCACCGACTCGCGGATTTCCTGCATTTCTCCTTCAGACGGGGCGGACATACGTCACCGTGTGGTGGCTGAAGAGGTTGCCCTTCCTGCCGTGGCACTCCGCCACGCCGTAGATGCGGCGCCGGCCCATCTTGAGGATGCGCGCGGTGCAGTACACGTGCTCGCCCTTCGCCGGCGCGAGAAACGCCGTATTCAGCTCCGAGGTCAGGGCGTCGCCGTCGGCGCCGAGCCGCGCCTTGATGGCAAGCCACATGGCGCAGTCGGCGGCCGCCATGAGGGCCGGGCCGTTGATGATGCCGCCCGGGCGCTCGAGCGCCGCCTTGTGCGGCAGCTCCAGCATGCACTTGCTCCTGTTTGCGCTTACGACGCGAAATCCGTAGGGACGCAGGAATCTCGCGCGGTCGAGGAGCGCCTGCAGCTCTTTCTTCAAAGCAGTTCCACGGCCATCGCGGTAGCCTCGCCGCCGCCGATGCACAGGCTCGCCACACCGCGCTTCAGGCCGTACTTGCGCAGCGCGCCGAGCAGCGTCACCACGATGCGCGCGCCGGAGGCGCCGATCGGGTGGCCGAGGGCGCACGCGCCGCCGTGCACGTTCACCTTGTCGTGCGGCAGGCCGTGCTCCTTCATCGCCGCCATGGTGACGACGGCGAACGCTTCGTTGATCTCGTAAAGGTCGACCTGGCTTGCCGTCCAGCTCGTCTTCTCGAAAAGCTTGCGAATGGCGGCGACCGGCGCGGTGGTGAACCAGGCGGGCTCCTGCGCGTGCGTCGCATGCCCGACGATCCTGGCGAGCGGCGCGAGGCCGCGTTTCTCGGCGCTGGAGCGGCGCATGAGGACCAGCGCCGCCGCACCGTCGGAGATCGAGCTCGAGTTGGCCGCGGTCACCGTGCCGTCCTTGCGGAACGCCGGCTTCAGAGTGGCGATCTTCTCGAGGTTGGCCTTGAACGGCTGCTCGTCGGTCTCGATGAACTTCTCGTCCTTGCCGGCCTTGATGGCGATCGGCGTCGTCTCCCAGGCGAACCAGCCTTCGGTGTTGGCTTTCCGAGCCCGGGTGAGCGAGGTGATCGCGAACTGGTCCTGCGCTTCGCGGGTAAACGAATACTTCGAGGCGCAATCCTCGGCGAACGAGCCCATGAGCCGCCCCTTGTCGTAGGCGTCCTCCAGCCCGTCGTAGAACATGTGGTCGAGCACCTGTGCGTGTCCCATGCGCAGGCCGGCGCGCGCCTTCGGCAGGAGGTAGGGCGAGTTGGTCATCGATTCCATGCCGCCTGCGACGATCACGTCCACCGAGCCTGAGATCAGCTGGTCGTGCGCGAACATCGCCGCCTTCATGCCCGAGCCGCACATCTTGTTCACCGTCGTGCAGCCGACTGCGAGCGGCAATCCCGCGCCGAGCGCGGCCTGGCGCGCCGGCGCCTGCCCCTGGCCGGCCGGCAGCACGCAGCCCATGATCGCTTCCTGCACGTCCTCGGGGCGCAGCTTGGCGCGCTCCACGGCGGCGCGGATGGCGGCCGCGCCGAGCTCCGGCGCGGCAAAGCTCTTGAGCTCGCCCTGGAAGCCGCCCATCGGAGTACGCGCGGCGGAGACGATGACGATCGGGTCGGTTTTCATGGCGTGAGACCTTTCAGCTTTTCCAGTGAAGCATTGAGTTCGTACTCCAGCGTCTTGATCAGCTCGGCCGCGGGCAAGGCGCGCGAAAGCGCGGCAGCCTGGCCCGCCCACAGGGCGACGAAGTCGGGCTTGCCCGCCGTGGCGGAGGTCTGGCGCAGCTTGCCCGTCACGTAGCTTTGCGCGGGGAAGGCGAGCTGCGGTTTCGCTTCCATCTCCCGCATGAAGCGGTTCGCCAGCCCGCGCGCCGGCTTGCCCGTGAACTTCTCCGTGAGGCGCGTGTCGTCCTCGGTCGCCTGGACCAGCAGGTCTTTGTGCACCTGCGCCGCGCCGCTTTCCGGGCAGGGGATGAAGGCGGTCCCGAGCTGCGCGGCCTGCGCGCCGAGCGCGAGCACTGCGGCAATGCCGGCGCCATCCATGATGCCGCCCGCCGCCACGACCGGCAGCTTCACCGCGCGCACGATCATGCGCGTGAGCGCGAGCGTTCCGGTGAGCGACTGATACGGATCGCGCAGGTAGCTGCCGCGGTGACCGCCGGCCTCGCCGCCCTGCGCGATGACGAAGTCGAAGCCGGCGGCCTCGAGGCCCTTCGCCTCGGCGACGCAGTTCGCGCTTCCGCCCACGATGATGTTCTTGGTTTGAAAGCGATTCACCTGTTCCTTCGAAAGAGATCCCAGGTGCACGGTGAATACCGCGGGCCGGATCTCCTCCACCGCGGCGAGCTGCTCTTCGAGGTCCGGCGCGTAAGGCGCCGCGACCGGCTCGGGCGCGGGCAGGCCGAGCTCGGTGTAGTACCCGGCTACCGCCTTGAGCGCGGCGCGCTGCGCCGCCGGCGGGATGGCATCGGGCTGCGGCGCGACGAAAAGGTTGATGCCGAACGGCTCGCGCGTGCGGGTGCGCACCCATTCCGCCTGCCGCTTCATCTCGGCGGGCTGGGTGTACGCGCAGCCGAACGAGCCGAGCACGCCGGCCGCCGAGCAGGCCGCCACGAGCTCCTGCGAACTCGGTCCGCCGGCCATCGGCGCGGCGATGATGGGCAGGCGGATGCCCACCTTGTGTGCAAATGGGGTCATTGGGTTTCCGAGAAAAGCTCGCGGCCGATCAGCCAGCGGCGGATTTCGGAGGTGCCGGCGCCGATCTCGTAGAGCTTGGCGTCGCGCCACAGGCGGCCGGTGGGCGTCTCGTTGATGTAGCCCATGCCGCCGAGCGCCTGGATCGCCTCGCCCGCCATCCAGGTGGCCTTCTCGGCGGCATAGAGGATGGCGCCCGCGGCGTCTTTCCGGGTGGTTTCGTTTCTGTCCAGCGCCTGGCCCACGGCGTACACGTAGGCGCGGCAGGCGGAGAAGGTGGTGTACATGTCGGCGAGCTTGCCCTGCATGAGCTGGAACTCGCCGATCGGCTGGCCGAACTGCTTGCGCTCGTGCACGTAGGGGATGACGACATCGAGGCAGGCGGCCATGATGCCGAGCGGCCCGCCGGCGAGCACCGCGCGCTCGTAGTCCAGACCGGACATGAGGACTCTTACGCCTTCTCCCTCTTTTCCGAGAATGCTTTCAGAAGGAACCTCGCAGTCGCGAAACACCAGCTCGCAGGTGTTCGAGCCGCGCATGCCGAGCTTGTCGAGCTTCTGCGCGGTGGAGAAGCCCTTCGTGCCTTTCTCGACGAGGAACGCGGTGATGCCCTGGTCGCTGGTCTTGCCGTAGATCACCAGCACGTCGGCATCCGGGCC
>DASUUN010000235.1:0-4825 GCA_036374055.1 Burkholderiales bacterium | reverse complement strand
GGCGTGTCCTACCCGGTGCTCACGCCGAACCTCAAGGGGTTCGAGGCGGCGCGCGCCGCGGGCGCTACCGAGGTGGCCATCTTCGGGGCGGCCTCCGAAGCTTTCTCGCGCAAGAACATCAATTGCTCCATCGCCGAATCGCTGGACCGGTTCCGGCCGGTGGCGAGGGCCGCGTCGGAAAGCGGGATAAAGGTGCGCGGCTACATTTCCTGCGTGCTCGGCTGTCCGTACGAGGGCGACGTCGACCCGGCGCGCGTGGCGGACGTGGCCGATGCCCTGCACCAGATGGGCTGCTACGAGGTGTCGCTGGGCGACACGATCGGCGTCGGCACGCCGGGCAAGGCGAAGGCCATGATCGAAGCCTGTGCGCGGCGCGTCCCGGTGGAGCGCCTCGCCGGGCACTACCACGACACGTACGGCCAGGCGCTCGCGAACATCTATGCCTCGCTCGAGCTCGGCGTGCGCACCTTCGATGCCTCGGTCGCGGGGCTGGGCGGATGTCCTTACGCCAAGGGCGCCACCGGCAACGTCGCTACCGAGGACGTGGTCTACATGCTGCAGGGCATGGGCATGGATACCGGCGTCGACCTGGAGCGCCTGGTCGACATCGGCCAGTGGATCTGCGGCGTCCTCGGCAAGGCGCCGGCCTCGCGCGCCGGGCGCGCGCTGGCGGCGAAGAAAGCGCGTTGAGAAGCCCCTGCGTGAACGTGTGCGTGCTGGACCCCGCGCGCGGCACCTGCCGGGGATGCGGCCGCACGCTGGATGAGATCGCGCGTTGGAGCAGCATGAGCGACGCGGAGAGGGATGGCATCATGGACAAGCTCGCCGAGCGCGGCATCGACTGGTACTTCGACTTCGTTTCCCCGTACTCGCACATTTGCCTTCACCGGCTGAAGGACGTGCCGGGGCCCATCCGGATGAAGCCGGTCCTGTTCGCCGGCCTGCTCAACCACTGGGGCCAGAAAGGTCCGGCGGAGATCCCGGCGAAGCGGCAATGGACCTACCGCTGGTGCACCTGGTGGGCGGGCGAGCTGGGCGTCCCGTTCCGCTTTCCGAAGGCGCATCCCTTCAACCCGCTGCACTACCTGCGCCTGTCGATCGCCTGCGGCAACCGGCCCGACGCCGTGCAGCGCATCTTCGAGTTCATCTGGACCCGCGGCGAGGACGCGGCCGACCCCGGGAGATTCTCCAAGCTATGCCGGGAGCTGGACGTCCCGGAAGAGCGGCTTTCCGCCCCCGAGGTCAAGGAGCAGCTGCGCAGGAACACGGAGGAAGCGGCGCAGCGCGGCGTGTTTGGCGTGCCGAGCTTCGTCATTGACGGCGAGGTCTTCTGGGGCGCCGACGCGATCGACTTCGTGAAAGCCTTCGTCGCCGACCGCTCGGTCGTCCGTAACGAAGAAATGCGCCGGGTCGACGGCCTGCCCGTAGCGGCCGCACGCAAGGAGAGATAGGGGACAGACCCCCAGGGGTCTGTCCCCTATCTCAGGTGTACTTGCGCTTGTCCTCGATGACCTTGCCGTCGTTGGGCAGGGTGCCTGGCGCGACGAGCTCGACTTCCGCGCGCAGCTTGGTGACCTCGCGCATGGACGCGACGAGGGCGGCGGCGAGCGCTTCGGGGCGCTCTTGTGTTTCGCAGAGGAGCGTCATGCGGTCGTTGCCGGCTTCGGCGTCGACCACCAGGCGTGCGCGCAGCACCTCGCGGTGACGCTTGAGCACCTCGGCCACCTGGCCGGGCGTGACGAACATGGCGCGCACCTTGGTGCTCTGGTCGGCGCGGCCCATCCAGCCCCGGATGCGCACGTTGGTGCGCCCGCAGGGGCTGGCCCCGGGCAGGACCGCGGACAGATCCCCGGTGCCGAAGCGGATCAGCGGATAGTCGCGGTTGAACGAAGTGATCACCACCTCGCCGACTTCGCCCGGCTTCACCGGGTCGCCGGTGCCGGGCCGCACGATCTCGAGCAGCAGCGCTTCCTCCAGGACCATGCCCTCGTTGAGGGCTCCGTCGGGCATCAGCGATTCGTAGGCGATGAGGCCGAGGTCGGCGCTCGCGTACATCTGCGTGACCGCGATGCCGCGCTCCTGCATGCTCTTGCGCAGCGCCGGCGGCAGGTACTCGGCGCCGACCTGCGCCTTCTTCAGGCAGGAGATGTCGCTCTTCAGCTCGTCGGCTTTCTCCGCGATGAGCTTGAGGAAGGACGGCGTGCCGACGTAGCCGGTGATGCCCAGGCCCTGGATCGCTGCAACCTGCATTTCAGTCTGGCCGACGCCGCTGGGCACCAAGGTGCATCCCAGGGCGAGCGCGCCCGACTCCACCATCGAGCCCGCCGGCGTGAAGTGATAAGCGAAGCTGTTCAGCACGCGATCGCCCGCGCGGAAGCCGCCGGCGAACAGGCCGCGCGCCGTGCGCCACCAGTCTTTCCCGCGTCCTTCCGGGTCGTAGATCGGCCCGGGTGAGATGAACAGCTTCGCCAGCTTCTCCACCGGCGTCGCGTTCAGGCCGCCCAGCGGCGGATCTTCCTTTTGAAGCCTTCCGAGATCGCTCTTGCGGGTAACGGGAAGCCTGGCCAGGGCATCGCGCGACTTGATCTTTGCCGGGTTGACCTCTTTCAGGATCTCCGCAAAACCCGGGGCGCGCCGCTTCGCGTGGGCTATCAATCCCGGGAGTGCCTTCATCAGCGCAGCTTCGCGCGTCTTGGCAGGCCGTGTTTCGAGCTTGTCGAAGTACTTCACAGCCAGCGCTTGCGGCGCCGATAGGACTTCACGTCGCGGAAGCTCTTGCGGCCGCCGGAGGAGAAGCCGAGGTAGAACTCCTTCACGTCCTCGTTCTCGGCGAGCGCCTTGCCTTCGCCGTCCATGACCACGCGGCCGTTCTCCAGGATATAGCCGTAGTCGGCGTAGCGCAGCGCGATGTTGGTGTTCTGCTCGGCGAGCAGGAAACTCACGCCCTCCTTGCGGTTGAGCTCCTGCACGATCTGGAAGATTTCCTCCACGAGCTGCGGCGCGAGGCCCATCGAGGGCTCGTCCAGCAGGATCATGCGCGGCCGCGCCATGAGCGCGCGGCCGATGGCGGTCATCTGCTGCTCGCCGCCCGAGGTGTATCCCGACTGCGAGTGGCGCCGATCCTTGAGGCGCGGAAAGTAGGTGTAGACCTTCTCCAGGTCCTCGCCCACGCCCGAGCCGATGTAGCCGCGCGTGTAGGCGCCGGTGAGCAGGTTCTCCTCGACCGTCAGGTGCTGGAAGCAGTGCCGGCCCTCCATCACCTGGCAGATGCCGCGCTTCACCAGCGCCGAGGGGTTGAGCTGGTCGATGCGCTCGCCGCGGTACAGGATGCGGCCCTTGGTGACGTCGCCGCGCTCGGCGCGCAGCAGGTTGGAAATGGCCTTCAGCGTGGTGGTCTTGCCGGCGCCGTTGGCGCCGAGCAGCGCGACGATCTGGCCGTCGAGCACCTCCAGCGACACCCCGCGCAGCACCAGGATGACGTGGTCGTAGATCACCTCGATGTTCACCACCGAGAGGATCGGCTCGGTCTTGGGGACGGCAGACATGAAAAAGGGAAGGGCGGCCGCCCTTCCCCGTTCCCTTACGAGCCTATTTCTCTTTGGAGCAGTCGCGAGGCGTGATGCCCTTTTCCTTCGCGTACTGCGCGGCTGAGGCCTCGATCATGGGACGCACGATCGACTGGTCGGACTCGATCCAGTCGGTGATGACGTTCCACTTGCGACCGTCCCACTGCAGGAACTTCACCGCGCCGCCGCCCTCATGGTCCATGCACGACACCTTGAGCGGCTGCATCAGGCCGGTGGCGCCGAGCTCCTTCAGGCGCTTTTCGTCGATGTTGAGGTGCTCGATGCCCCAGCGCACCTGCTCGCCGGTCATCGGCTTGCCCTTGCCGAAGCGCGCCTGCGCTGTACGGATCGCCTCGGCGGTGATGATGCCGGCGACGATGCCGCGGGTGTGGTAGATCGAGCCGACGCGCGAGTTGTCCTCGAGGTCGCCCTTGCCCTTCTTGTACACGTGCTTCAGCACTTCCTGCATCACCGGAAAGCTGGTGCCGGGCAGGTTGAAGCCGGCGGCGATATAGCCCTTGGCCGCGTCCCCGGCCGGGATCACGTCCTCCTCCGCGCCCGACCACCAGACGCCGACCATCTTGTTGCGCGGAAAGCCGACGCGCGCCGCCGCCCGGATGGCGGTCGGGTTCATCACGCCCCAGCCGCGCAGGATCACCCAGTCGGGCCGGATCTGGCGCACCTGCAGCCACTGCGACTGCTGCTCGTTGCCCGGATGCGGCACGGCGATGTGGGTCACCTGGAAGCCGTATTTCTTCGCCTGGATGTCGAGCACCGGGATGGTTTCCTTGCCGTAGGCCGAGTCGTGATAGATGTTCACGATCTTCTTGCCCTTCAGCTTGTCCATCCCGCCTTCCTTCATGCCGATGAACTTGATCTTGGCGGTGTTCTGCGACCAGTACGTGGTAATCAGCGGAAAGATGTACGGGAATACCCGGCCGTCGGCCGCGTCGGTGCGCCCGTAGCCCATCGAGATCACCGGAATCTTGTCGGCCGTGGCCTTCTCGATGAGCGAATAGGTGATGCCGGTGGACAGCGGGTGGATGACGGTCGCGCCGGTCGGGCCCTTGTTCTTCGAGCGCTCGTAGCACTCCACGCCGCGGTCGTTGCGGTACTCGGTCTCGCACTTCTCCCAGGTGAGCTTGACGCCGTTGATGCCGCCGTCGCGCTCGTTGAGCATGGCGAAGTAGTCGATCATGCCGCCGCCGAACCCCGAGCCGCCCGGCGCGTACGGGCCGACCCAGTAGAAGTTGGCGGGG
>DASUUN010000234.1:0-2148 GCA_036374055.1 Burkholderiales bacterium | reverse complement strand
GCGTCTACCCGCTGCCCTTCACCGAGGTGATGCACGCCTCGGTCAACGAGCTGCTGCGCCACGTGGCGCTGCCGAAGATATGAACCTCGGCGTCCTCCTCGACCATCTGCCCGTCGCGCCGGAGGCGATCCTGCTGGTTGGCGCCTGCGCGGTGATGATCGTCGACCTCTACGCGAGGAGCGAGCGGCGCACGCTCAGCATCGCGCTTGCGCAGGGGGTGCTCGCGCTGTGCGGGCTGACGACCGTGGCCGTGCTGCTGCTCTCGGGGGCGTCGAAGTACTACCTGTTCCACGGCCTGTTCGTCTCCGATTTCCTGTCACACCTGCTCAAGCTCGCCTGCTACCTCGCGGCCTGGGCGGCGCTGGTGTATTCGCGGCAGTGGCTGCTCGACCGCGGCCTGCTGCGCGGCGAGTTCATCACGCTGCTGCTCTTCTCGCTGCTCGGCATGATGGTGATGATCAGCGCCTCGAGCTTCCTCACCGTGTACCTCGGCTTGGAGCTGATGTCGCTGTGCCTGTATGCGATGGTGGCGCTCAACCGCGACTCCGCGGTGTCCACCGAGGCGGCGATGAAGTACTTCGTGCTCGGCGCGCTGTCCTCGGGGCTGCTGCTGTACGGCATGTCGATGATCTACGGCGCCACCGGCACGCTCGACATCCCGCAGGCGGCGCGCGCGATAAGCAAACTCATACAAAGTGAATCAGAGCACAAGTTCCTCGTCTTCGGCCTTGTCTTCGTCGTGGCCGGGCTCGCGTTCAAGGTCGGCGTGGTGCCCTTCCACATGTGGATCCCGGACGTGTACCACGGCGCGCCCACGCCGGTGACGCTCGTCATCAGCGCGGGGCCGAAGCTTGCCGCCTTCGCCATGGCGATCCGCCTGCTGGTGAACGGCCTGCCGGCGCTCGCGGCCGACTGGCAGCAGATGCTGGCGCTCCTCGCACTGGCCTCCATGGCGCTCGGCAACATCGTCGCCATCGCGCAATCGAACCTGAAGCGCATGCTCGCGTATTCCGCGATCGGCCACATGGGCTTCATGCTGCTCGGGCTGCTCTCGGGCGTGGTCGACGGCAACACGCGCAATGCGGTCGACGCCTACACTGCGGCGCTCTTCTACGCCATCGTCTACGCGATCATGTCGGTGGGCGCGTTCGGCGTGCTCCTCTATCTCTCTCGCGCCGGCTTCGACTGCGAGAACCTCGACGACATGCGCGGCCTGAACCGCCGCAGCCCCTGGACCGCGTTCCTGATGCTGCTGGTCATGTTCTCGCTCACCGGTGTGCCGCCCACCGCGGGCTTCTACGCCAAGCTGGCGGTGATTTCGGCCGCCGTCTCGGCAGGCTATTTGTGGCTCGCGGTGGCCGCGGTCATGTTCTCGCTGATCGGCGCGTTCTACTACCTGAGGGTGGTAAAGCTGATGTATTTCGATGAGCCGGTCGATACCACCCCGGTCGAGCGGCGCATCGGCTTCGGCACGCTGCTCTCGGCCAACAGCCTGTCGCTTCTCCTCTTCGGCATCCTGCCGCAGCCGCTCATGGCGGTGTGCTTCGCGGCCATCCTCGCGTTGTAGCAAGAGAAGCGGGTTGAAGGACTTCACCGAGCATTTCGTCGACGGCGACCTTGTCTTCGACGGTGCGCTGCTCAAGGTGCACCGCGATCGCGTGCGGCTGCCCGATGGCGGCGAGGCGACGCGCGAGTACATCCGCCACCCCGGCGCCGTGGCCATCGTGCCCCTCTTCGACGACGGCACGGTGCTCCTCGAGCGGCAGTTCCGCTACCCGCACCGGCGCGCCTTCATCGAGGTGCCGGCGGGTAAGCTCGACCCCGGCGAGCCGCCGCTGGACACCGCGAAGCGGGAGCTGCTGGAAGAGACCGGCTACGCGGCCGAGGAGTGGACGCGCCTGGGCACCATGCACACGGCGATTGCCTATACCGATGAGGCCATCGGGCTGTTTCTGGCGAGAAGACTCTCCCTGCAAGGGAAGCCAAAGCTGGACGCCGGCGAGTTCCTCGAGACCCTGATCGTCCCCTTCGACGAGGCCATCGCGATGGTCCGCGACGGCCGCATCACCGACTCCAAGTCGGTGTGCTCGCTCCTCTGGGTCGACAAATGGGGCCGACCCAGTTCAGGAGCCCGCTAGGCCGCGGCCC
>DASUUN010000233.1:0-14203 GCA_036374055.1 Burkholderiales bacterium | reverse complement strand
GCACCGGGTGCCAGCGCGCCTCGCGCCGCCAGTCGAAGTCCGGGTCGACCACCACGCACTTGGGCATGAACGGCGCGCTGTCGCGCTCGTCGAAGGACAGGTCGGCGGCGGGGTCGCCGACCTTGTAGGCGAACACCGCGGGGTCCCACTTCAGCTCGCCTATGTGCGCGCGCGCGTACGGATCGAGCACCAGCTTGTTCGGGTTGAAGCGATGGCCTTCCTCCGGCGCGTACGGTCCGTAAACGCGGTAGCCATAGACCTGCCCGGGACGCAGGTCCGGCACATAGCCGTGCCAGGTCTCGTCGCGGAACTCGGGCAGCTCGATGCGCTCCTTCTCGGTCTGGTTCTCGAAGAGGCAGACTTCCACCTTGGTGGCGTTGGCGGAGAACAGCGCGAAGTTGACGCCCTTGCCGTCCCAGGTAGCGCCGCGCGGCCAGGGCAGGCCTTCTCGCACGCGGGTGAGCAGCGGCTCGGGGGCGTTCATGTGAGACTCAGACACTACGGTGCAAGCGCCGTGCCGCCCATGCGCCAAACAGCCTAATTCGGGGTCAGTGTCGTAATTAAAGCGTGCGACGTCGTCGCACACGAAAATTACGACACTGACCCCGAATTAGGCGGCGGCGCGGCGTTCGATGCGCTCGAGGGCGCGCAGCAACTCTTCGTAGGAGAACGGCTTGGTGAGATGCGCGTCGAAGCCAGCGGCATGCGCCTTTTCCCGGTCCTGGCGCTGACCGTAGCCCGTGACGGCGATGAGCCGCAGGCTGGCGTCGAGGGCGCGCGCCCGCCGCGCGACTTCGTAGCCGTCCATGCCGGGCAGGCCGATGTCGACCAGCGCGACCTCGGGGCGCGCTTCGGCGAGGATTTGCAGGCCCGCGGCGCCGTCGCCTGCGGCGAGCACCTCGTGGCCCTCCAGTCGGAGCAGGGCGCCGAGGCTCTCTCGCGCATCGGGCTCGTCGTCGACGATGAGCATGCGGCGCTTGCGCGCCGCGCCGCCCTCCGGCGCGCGCTCGAGCGCCCGGGCCGGCGCCTCGGCGCGCGGCAGCCGCAGGGTGAAGCAGCTGCCGCGGCCGGAGCCCTCGCTTTCGGCGGTGAGCGTGCCGCCGTGCAGCAGCGCAAGGCGACGCACCAGCGCGAGGCCCAGGCCGAGGCCGCCTTCGGCCCGGTCGAGCGTCTGCTCGCCCTGCACGAACGGCTGGAACAGGCGCGGCAGCAGCTCGGGCGCGATGCCCTGCCCGTCGTCCCTCACCGCGAGCGCGATGCAGTCGCCGTCGGCGCGGATGTCGACGTCGATGTGGCGCCCGCCGTACTTGAGCGCGTTCTCCACCAGGTTGTCCAGCATCTGCTTGAGGCGCACCGCATCGGCCTCGACCCAGGCGTCGTCGCCGCGCGCCTGGATGTCGATGCGCGCACCCGGACGCCGCGCGAGCTGCTCCGCCACCACCGTCGCCGCGACCGGCCGCAGGTCCAGGCGGCGCTTCTCCAGTCGCAGCTTGCCGTGGACCACGCGCGCCGTGTCGAGCAGGTCGTCGAGCATGCGGCGCAGCAGGCCGATCTGCCGCGCGATGATGTCGACCGCCGTGCGTCCGCCGGCCTCCCCGCCCGCGCCCCGCTGCAGCGCCTGGGCGGCGTTGGAGATCGCCGCCAGCGGATTGCGCAGCTCGTGGCTCAACGCGGCGACGAACAGGTCCTTGGCGCGGTTGGCCTGCTCGGCTTCCTCGGTGCGCGCCTCGGCCGCGGTGCGCCGCGCGTACTGGGTGGCGAGGCCGATCGCCGCCATCATCAGCGCCATGGCGAGCAGGCAGGCGATGACGTAGGGCAGCATCGCCAGCCACCACGCTTCCCACACCGCCCCCATCGACAGCTGGTAGCTCGCGAACACCGGATACTCGCCCACCCGCTTGTAGGCGTGGACGCGCTTGACGCGGTCGCCCGCCGAGCGCGCGATGTAGCTGCCCGAGCTGCGCCCCTCGAACATCTCCCTCATGAACGCCGCGCCGCGCGGGATCACCGTCTGCGCCATGGGCAGGGGCGGATGGCGCACCAGGATCACGCCGTCCATGCGCGCGATCCCCGCCGCGTCCTGGGGCGTCTCGAGCAGGTCGGCATAGAACGACTCGAAGTACGAAGGGTTCACGGAAACGGCGATCAGCCCGTCGAACTGGCCGTCGGCGCTCGAGCGGCGCCGCGCCACCGCGAAAAAGCGGTCGCCGCCGATGCGGCTCTGCGCCGGCTCGCTGACATGCAGCACGTTCGCCCGCAGCAACGCCTGGAAATAGTCCCGGTCGGCGGCGCTGGCCGGCGGCGCGGGAAAGCGCCGGCTGGTCGCCGAAGTGCGGCCGCCGGAATCCACCAGGAAAATGCTGGCGATGTCTTTGTTGGGAACGGTCAAGTCGTGCAGCAGCAGGTGCAGTTCGCGTGAGCCGCGGATCTGCTCCCAGCTCCATCCCTGCACGTAGCGGTCGACCAGGTCGATGATGAGCTGGTGGGTGCTCAGGGTGCGCAGCGCGTGCTCGCTAAGCGCCTCGGTGGTCTGCTGCACGCGGTGCAGCGCCTGCGACTCGGCCTGCCGGAAATTCAGCCAGCCGGCCAGGGCGAGCAGCAGCACCGGCACCCCGACGGCGGCGGCGAACAGGTACCGATTGGCGGGAACCATCTGTGGCGGAAATGGTAACCGCGTTCGCTGAGCGGCGATGTCGTCGTTTGCACTACATGCACAGCACCAGGTTGGCGAACTCGATCAGCATGCCCGGCTGGAGGTAGGCGGAAAAAGCGGCCGCCGTGGCGAACGCGAGCACGCCCACGACGAGCGCCTTGACCAGGAGGCTACGCAATCGCGACGCGCCTTTCCGCCAGCGGCTTCTCGTTCACCGGCAGGTTGACGAGCGCCGCGAACACGCCCAACGCCATCGCCACCAGGAACACGCCGTTGTAGCTGCCGGTGGTGTCGTACAGGTAGCCGGCGAGCCAGACGCCGACGAAGCTGCCGATCTGGTGGCCGAAGAACACGATCGAGGCGAGCATCGCCGCGTAGCGCAGCCCGAAGATCTGCGCCACCAGGCCGTTGGTGAGCGGCACGGTGCCCAGCCACAGCAGGCCGATGCCGCAGGCGAACACATACAGCGTCAGCGGGGAAAGCGGCAGGAACACCAGCAGGCCTATGAGGAACACGCGGACCGAGTAGATGGCCGAGAGCAGGTACTTCTTGCTGAAGCGCCCGCCGAGCCAGCCGGCGGCGAACGAGCCCATGATGTTGAACAGGCCGATGAGGGCGAGCGCCGTCATGCCGTGCTCGACGCGCAGCCCCTGGTCGGTGACGAACGAGGGCAGGTGCACCGTGAGCATGGCGATGTGGAAGCCGCACACGAAGTAGCCCCAGAACAGCAGGTGGAAGCCGCGCTCGCCGATCGCCTCGCGCAGCGAGCCGCCGATCGACTGCGCCGGTCCGGCATGCGCCGCCGGGCGCCCGGCCAGCGCCACGGCGAGCGGGATGATGAGGCCGGTGATGCCGGCCATGGCGAACAGCGCCACGTGCCAGTCGTAGCGCGAGATGAGGAACTGGGTCACCGGCAGCAATGCGAACTGGCCGAAGGAGCCCGCGGCGGTGGCAATGCCGAGCGCCGTGCTGCGTCTCTCGGGCGGCGTGACGCGCCCCACCACCGCGAACACGATGGCGAACGAGGTGGCGGACAGGCCCAGTCCGATGAGGAAGCCCGAGTTCACGTACATCAGCAGCGGCGTCTCCACCACCGCCATGCCGATGAGACCGAGCACGTACACCAGGCCGCCCAGCGCCACCACGCGGCCGGCGCCGTAGCGGTCGGCGAGCCCGCCGGCGAACGGCCCGAGCACGCCCCAGATCAGGTTCTGCAGCGCCATGGCGAAGGAGAAGACCTCGCGCCCCCAGCCGTACTCGAGCGACAGCGGCTGCAGGTAAAGGCCCATCCCGGCGCGCGCGCCGAACGACAGGCACAGGATGATGGCGCCGCACGTGAGGATGACGGTAGGATTCATGCGGCCCGAGTCTAAAGGAATCGCCATGTCCGTACCCGTCACAGTCGCCTCCGCAGATGCCGGCAAACTGCTGCTGCGCCTGAGCGTCGGCATCCTGGTCCTTCTGCATGGCATCGCCAAGGTGACCGGCGGAGCGGACGGCATCGTCGGCATGGTGGAGAAAGCCGGACTGCCCGGCAGCTTCGGCTACGCCGTTTACATCGGCGAGGTGATCGCGCCGCTTGCCATGATCCTGGGCGTATGGACGCGCCTCGCCGCCCTGATCGTGGCGCTCAACATGGTGGTGGCCATCCTGCTCGCGCACTCGGGCGAGCTGTTCACCCTGACCCGCAGCGGCGGCTGGGCGCTCGAGCTGCAGGGCATGTTCCTGTTCACCGCGCTGGCGGTGGCGCTGATCGGCCCCGGCCGCTACGCCCTGACGCGAAGCTAGGGCAGCTTCTCGACATGCGGCAGGTTGCAGGCGAGGATGCTCTTGCGCAGCACCTCGATCGCCTCGGGGCGGGGAAAGCTCTTCCGCCAGGCGATGCCCACGCGGCGCACCGGGACAGGCCTCGCGAAGGGCAATACGCGAATCAGATCATTATTACTTGCTCCCACGGAAGTCGCGGGCAGGACCGTTACCCCCACGCCGCTCGCCACCATCTGGCGGATGGTCTCGAGCGAGCCGCCTTCCACGGTGCGCGCGAGGCCGCTCCGCTCCTTGCTGCGCACGGTGTGGCAGATCTCCAGCACCTGGTCGCGGAAGCAGTGGCCTTCGCCGAGCAGCAGCAGGCTCTCGCTGGTGAGCTCCTCCGACGTGATGCGCTTGCGCGCCTCCCACGGATGGCCCTTGGGCACGGCGACGAAGAACGGCTCGTCGTACACCGCGCGCGTCTCCACGCCCGGCTCCTCGAACGGCAGCGCCACCAGGATGACGTCGACCTCGCCGCGCTTCAGCAACTCGGCCAGGCGGTGCGTGAAGTTCTCCTGGATGTGCAGCTGCATCGCCGGCGCCGAGCGGCGCAGGATGGGGATGAGCTTGGGCAGGAGGTAGGGGCCGATGGTGTAGATCGCGCCCAGGCGCAAGGGGCCGGCGAGCGGGTCGCGCCCCGCCGCGGCGATCTCCCGGATGCGGGTCGCCTCCTCCAGCACGCGCTGCGCCTGCTCCACGATCGGCTGGCCCGCCGGCGTGAGCGTCACCTCGCCGGGGCCGCGCTCGAACAGCGTCACGCCCAGCTCCTCCTCGAGCTTCTTCACCGCCACCGACAGCGTCGGCTGCGACACGAAGCAGGCCTCGGCCGCGCGCCCGAAGTGGCGCTCGCGCGCCACCGCCACTACGTAGCGCAGCTCGGTGAGCGTCACCGGTTCCTGACCAGGAAGTACAGCGGGATGCCGGCCGCCATGATGATCAGCCCGGCGAACACCGCCACGCCGAACTCGACAGCGAAGCGCACGTAGTTGATGCTCGAGTACAGCATGTAGACGCACGCCGCACAGAAGGCGAGCGGGATCACGGGATACAGCGGCACGCGGAACGCAGGCTTCTGATCCTGTCTCTTCCTGAAGACGAACAGGGTGAGCGCCGTCAGCAGGAAGAACGTCCAGAACACCGGCGACGTATACGCCACCATCGCGGTGAAGCCGTCGGGGGTCACCGAGCTCGCGCCCACCAGGACGAGCGCGATCGCCCCCTGCAGCAGCAGCGCGTTCGCCGGCGTGCTGCCCGAGTCGCGCCAGGCGCCGAACGCGCGGAAGAAGCGCACGTCCTGCCCCATGGCATAGGTGGTGCGCGCGCCGGTGAAGATGGCGGCGTTCATCGTGGTGAGCGCGGCGATGCACACGATCACGGCGAGAACCACGGCGCCCCTGTCGCCGGCCACCACGCGCATCACGTCGGCGGCCACCGCCTTGGATTCGCGCATGCCGCCCAGGCCGAGGGCGGCGAGGTAGCCCAGGTTCACCACGAGGTACAGCAGCGTAACGGCGAGGATGCCGCCCACCAGGATGCGCATCATGTTGCGCCGCGCGTCGCGCACCTCGCCGCCGAGGTACGCGGCCTCGTTCCAGCCGCCGTAGGTGAGCAGCACGAAGATCATGGCGAGGCCGAAGGTGCCGCCCGCCGGCCCGGCGGCCGCCTTCGCCGGCGCGCCGGAGAGCAGCCCGGCGACGGCGATGAATGCGAGGCCCGCGAACAGCAGGTACTGCATCGCTTTCTGCAGCGTCTTGGATTCCAGCGTGCCGAGCACGTTGATCGCCGTGAATACCGCCACCGCGATGGCGGCGTAGATGGCCGAGCTCTTTTCGCCCAGGCGCAGCATCTCCGAGGCGTAGTCGCCGAACACGAAGGCCACCGCCGCGATGGCGCCGGTCTGGATCACGGTCATGCGCGCCCACGCGAACACGAAGGCCACGCCGCGGCCCATGCCGCGCGACAGGAACGCGTACTCGCCGCCGGTCTCGGGATAGCGCGACGAGAGCTCGGCGTAGACAAGCGCGCCGCACAGCGACACCGCCCCGCCCACCACCCAGGCGAGCATGAACTCCATGTTGCTGCCGGTATTGCCCGCGACGATCGACGGCGCCTTGAAGATGCCGGCGCCGATCACCATCCCGCAAATCAGAATGATGCCGTCGGACAGCGAAAGGAGCTGCTTCGGCTTTATCGTGCTCTGGTTGCTGCCCAAGGAAAGGTCCTTTTCTCGTTGCCGTTGGAGACTTCCACGTGGCCGGCGATACGCCCGCCGGCGAGCCGCCCGACGAAGTAATGGTGCCAGGCACGCTCGCCGACCACGCCGGTGACCACGATCTTGATTTCCTCGCCGCGCAGGCGCGAGTTGCGCACCAGCAGCTCGCGGCCCTGCGCCGCGGCGCCGATGTCGAGCATCTGGTACTTCTGGGTGATGCGAAAGCGCCAGCGCCCGCCGTGCCCGGGGATGTCGCTCGTCCAGGCGCCGGCGGCGTCGGCCGGCACGATCCACAGCTCCACCGTCGACACCCCGCCGACACCCACCGGCTTCTCCGGCGCGCGCATCTCGAGCTTCTCGTCGTACGGCCAGTCGCCGATCGAGCCGTCGTGCGACACGATGCGCGTGCCCGGCTTGAGCTTCAGGAGCCGCGGCAGGAGCTTCGCGTTGAAGTCGGGCAGCAGGTACATCGTCACCACCGTGGCCGGCGACAGGTCGGCGTCGAACAGGTCCATCGCCTTGAACGCCACGCTCCTGTCCACACCCGCGGCGCGCGCGTTATCGGTGGCGAGCTTCACGAGCTGCGGATCGAGGTCCACGCCCAGGCCGGTGGCGCCGCGCTTGGCCGCCTCGATCACGATGCGCCCGTCCCCCGAGCCCAGGTCGATGACGTGGTCGCCCTTGCCCACTTCCGCCATGCGCAGCATGCGCTCGACGATCTCCATGGGCGTCTGCACGTATGGCACCGAGCCGTCGTCCCAGCCCCAGGGCTGCACCTGCGCGTGCAGCGGCAGCGCGATCCAGAACAGGAGCAACAGTCTTGTTATTGAAATCAAAGGCAGAACCTCGAGGGTAAAATCGCTCGTCTGTAAAACTCGGCCCCGGTAGCTCAGTGGATAGAGCGGCCCCCTCCTAAGGGGCAGGTCGGACGTTCGATTCGTCTCCGGGGTGCCAGCTTAAATGAAGAAGGCAGCCCGATGCAGCGCCTGAAGCCCGGCGAGCTGGTGGTCCTCGAGAACGGCGGGAAGCACTATGTGTTGCCGCCGGCGGGATCGATCGATCTCCCCGCCGAAAGCGGATTCGTCGCGCTCATCGACTTCATCGAGCCGCGGCGGGCGAACGCGGTGGCGCGGATCGGCAAGGGACTGCAAACCGATTCCCACCTGTCCTTCACCCGAACGAAGGCGCTCATCCGCCAGGGCGTATTGGCCCGCCGCTCTGGTACATCTACGACCGGGCGCTCCGGATCCTCCCAGTATCCGCACCGGCGGAAAAGATAAACCAAGCTTTAAATTGGTTAATCAGGCGCTTATATGTACTATTTCGTGTATTACTTCACATCGGTAATGCGCGTGGCCTGATACGCTGTGGCCATAATAAAAAGCTGTCTGGTTTGCATCTCAGTCAAAGGCCCGGACTCCTCCTCCTCCTCCTCGGAAACCGGGCTTTTTCTTTTTCAACTCCCCGTCAGCCTGAAGCAGGCTACGCCGGGGTGCTGGCGCCGACCGGGAGGCCGCGCCGCCGCGCCAGCCAGTAGGCGACGAACAGGCCCACCACGCCGCAGGCAGCAATGGCGAGCGCGCGGTCCGGATGCAGCAGTGCCGCCAGTGCGGCCGCGGCGAGCGCGAGCCGCAGCGCCAGGTCCACCTCGCGCCGGTCGGCGAACTGCGCCTGCAGCGCGAAGCTGATGCCCACCGTGGCGCTGCCCACGAACACCATCGCGCCGAGCTGCGCCAGACCCGGCTCGAGCACCAGCTCCGGCCGCGTGAACACGCCCGCCATGAGGACGAACAGCGAGAAGCACACGCCGATGGCGCGAAACAGCGTCTCGAGGAAGGGCGCGTCCGCGATCTTCGCCGTGACCGCGGCCACCACCGAGGTGGGCGGGGTGAGCTCGCCCCAGACCGCGAGGAAGAAGGCGAAGAAGTGCACCACCCACGGATCGACGCCGGCGCGGATCATGGGCGGCACCACCACCAGCGCGACGATGATGTAGGTGGGCGCCGGTGGCAGGCCGGTGCCCAGCAGCGCGCCGAAGAAGAACGCCACCAGCACCATGGCGAGCAGGTTGATGCCGGCCGCGCCCATCAGGATGGCGCCGATCTTGGTCGGCACGCCGGTGATCACCAGCGCGCCGGTCATGATCGACAGCGTCGCGAGCAGCAGCGTGAGGTCGGCGGTCATGGAGGCGAAGCCGTCGAGGAAGCGCCCGAGCGGCGCGCCGGCCGCGCGCAGCGAAAGCCGCTGCCCGCGCCCGAGCGCCACCAGGTGCGTGGCCAGCAGCACGCCGCCCACCGCCAGGAACACGTAGAGCGCCGCGAACATCGGCGGCAGGTGCAGGAGCGCCATGAGGCCGATCAGCCCGCCGACCACCGCGGCGAATGCGCCGAGGTTCATCCAGTCGGTCCACGCCATCGGCTCGGCCGCGACCGAGTCGAGCCGCGCGCGGTGGCGCGTGGACAGCAGGTACACCGACACCGCGACGCCGACGAAGTAGATGAGGGCGGGCGCGTAGCCGCGCGCCACCACGTCGAAGTAGCTGCGCCCCATGAACTCCGCCATCAGGAACGCGGAGATGCCCATGATCGGCGGCATCAGCTGGCCGCCGACGGAAGAGGCGGTCTCGATGGCGGCGGCCGTGGCGCGCGGCATGCCGGCGCCGATCATCGCCGGGATGGTGGCCGAGCCGGTGGTGATGGCGTTGGCCGCGCCGCTGCCGCTCACCGCCGCCACCCCCATCGAGCCCAGCACCGCGGTCTGCGGCAGGGCGTGCGGCGAGCGTGCGGCGATCTGCGAGGCGCCGCGCAGGATCGAGTCGATGCAGCCGAAGGCGCGCAGCGCGGCTAGCACCAGGACGAAAGAGCCGATCAGCGTGAGGGCGAGCTGCGGCAGGTTGGAGAACACCCCGGTGGACATCTCGACGCTCATCGCGCTGGCGATGCGCTCCCAGCTCAGGCCCGGGTGGTTGAACATGCCGGGCACCGCCCAGCCGTACACCGCGTACAGGATCAGCACGATGTTCAGAATGAACAGCGCCATGTAGCGCTTGCGCGCGTACTCCATGATCAGCAGCGCCATCAGCGCGCCCATCGCAAGGTCGGTGGTGCTCCAGATTCCCGCGCGCACCGTGCCGATCTCGAAGTACTCCGTGTGCATGTACACCGCCACGGCGATCGACGCGGCGATGTAGAGCACGCCGAGGGCATAGTTGGCGGCCGCCGGCAGCCGAGGATAGAGCTCGTTCTTGCGCAACGCGTCGAGCGTGAACAGCACGAAGGTCACCGGCACCAGCGTGATGGCGAGCAGCGTCGGCCCGCCTTCGCTGGTCCAGTAATAGGCAAACAGGTAGACGAAGAAGAACGCCGCGGTGAGGTAGTACAGCCCCTCTACCGCGCGCGTCCTGTCAAACGGCAAGCGCAAACCCTACTTCTTCGCGACCTTGGCGTCCCACTTCTTGTCCCACACGCCCTTTTCGCGCATGTACTTCGCCAGCCCGGGGTGGATCGGCACGAGGTTCGCGGCGGAAGTGACGCCCAGGCGCTGCATGCGCGGCATGTCCTTCGCGATCTGCGCGAAGCCCGAGTCGGCCCTGGCCAGGTCGGCCGCGTTCTTCTCCACCACCTTCAGCATCTGGTAGACGTCCTCCTCGGACACCTCCATGCCGACGTGGAAGCCGTAGTAGAACGGCAGCAGCACCACCTTGTCGGCATGCACGTCGCGCTTGAACGCCGCCGGCGCCACCTCGGTGGTGGAAAAGCCGGCCTTTTCCAGGCGGGCGATCTCGTCCGCGCTCGGGTTGAGCGCGGCCCAGTCGGCCGCGAGCGAAGCCTCGGTGATCCAGGGCGCCGTGCCGGCCTCGGCGTTGGTGTAGATGATGAAGCCCTCGATGCCGCCGCCCTGCAGCAGCGACCCGGCGGCGGACAGGTCCACCTGCCGGTACTGGTGCTTCACGCCCAGCACGGCGTAGGCGCGCTCCAGGTGCGCGCGCACGTCCCACGGCAGCGGCCCCGTGAACACCGGCTTGCCGGTCAGGTCCTTCCAGCCCTTGAACTTGTTCCGGTCGCGCGCGTGGACCGCAGTGCCGACCTCGACGGTGAAAGTCCAGAACGACTGCACCGGCTGGCGCTTCATGCTCGCCTTGAAGCCCTTGAAGCGGTTGGTGTCGTTGGCCAGCTCGTAGAACGCGATGTCGGCGCCGTAGTAGCCGTCGAACTGCCCGGTGGCGTAGCCCTTCACCGACACGATGGCGCCCGGGGTCGGCTGCACCGTGACGCGAAACTTCGGCATCTCGCGGTTCAGCATCTCGCCCAGCGCCACCAGTGACTTGTGCCCGGATGAGCCGACCGCCGAAGTCCCCCAGCGCAGCTCCTGCTGCGACCAGGCCGCGGTGCCTGCGGCCGCCAGCAGCGCGCCCAGGGCAAACGTGAATGCTCGTTTCATGGTTCCTCCTCCAAGGAAGACCCCCATAATAAGTCATGTTCCAGGGCAAGTGGTACGACGAAGTGGCGCCCGGGGAGCGCTTCGGCACCCGGGTCACCGTGACCGAGGCGCACCTGGTGCTCGGCGCGGGCCTGTTCGGCGACTTCAACCCGCTGCACGTCGACGAGGAATTCGCGAAGGCGTCGCGGTACGGCACGCGCATCCTGCACGGCCCGTTCACCTCGGCGCTGGTCTCGGCGCCCGTCGGCATGTACTTCGCGCGCACCGCCATCGCCTACCTCGAGCACGCCTGCCGCTTCCTCGCGCCGGTGCGTCCGGGCGACACGCTGGCCACGGAATGGGCGGTCATCGAGAAGGTGGACAAGCCGAAGCACCGGGGCGGCATCCTGGTGCTGAAAGCAGTTTCAAGAAACCAGAGAAACGAAACGGTGGTCGAAGCCGACGGCAAGCTGCTGGTGGCGTCTAAACCGACAGGGACTTGATCCAGCGACGGTCGATGAGGTCCTTCCACCACCATACCCAGCGCCCCTCGGCGCTCCAGCCGCCGCGCTGCGCAATGGCGTAGCGCCGCCCGCAGGACAGCAGCATCAGCGCGTGGCGCTGCGGCCGGTAGGCCGGCGCAGGCTGCCCCTGGGCCAGGCACCGGAGACTGCGCACGAGCGCCTGTCCCTGCCGCAGCGCATAGACCCCGGACTTCGGAACCGGGCTGCCGCGCAGGGTGGCGCAGTCGCCCACCGCGAATATGTCGGGATGGGACACGCTGCGCAGCGTCTCGTCTACGAGCACGAAGCCGCGCTCGTCGGTGGCAAGGCCGCTCCGGGCGAGCCATGGCAGCGGCGCGGCGCCCGACGCCAGCACCACCTTGTCGTAGCGCGCCTCGGTCGTGCCGGCGATGACCCTCGGCCCGGCCTCCACCCGGGTGACCGGCATCGCCAGGAAGTTCACCGACTGGGCACGCAGCGCCGAAGCCACTCGCGGTGCGATCTGCGGAGCAAACGGCGAGCGCTCGGAATAAACCGACGCGTGGGCGCCGCGGTGGCGCAGCGCCATCGCGAGCTCGACTCCCGCCGCCCCGCCGCCGATCACGGCGATGTGCCCGCCCGCTGGCGGATCGAGCTGCTGCAGGAAAGGCTCGAAAGGCTTGACGGGCAGTGCGTGCTCGCGGCTCCCGGGCACCGAGGCATCGGCCAGCGAGCCGGCATTGAGCGACGCGCAGTCGAACACCAGCTCGCTGCCGTCCTTCAGAGTGGCGCAGCGGCGCTGCGCATCGAGCGCGGTCACCTCGCCTTCGATGAATTCCGCCTGGGCGGCGGCGGCAAGCCGCGCAAGGTCGATGTCGGCGTCCTGCCTGCGGTAATGCCCGGCAATGACGCCCGGAATCATGCCGGAATAGACCTGCCGGGCGAACGGCGAGACCAGGCCGATGCGCGCGCCGGCCAGCGGCTCCTTCACCAGGGAGCGCAGCGCCGCCAGGTGCGCGTGCCCGCCGCCGACGAGAAGGATGCGCTTCACCCCTTGCGGGATTCCTCTAGTTTGCGCAGCTCCTTGCGCTGCACCTTGCCGGTGGTGGTCATGGGCAGCGCGTCGATGAACTCGACTTCGCGCGGGTACTCGTAGGGGGCCAGCCGGCCGCGCACATGCGCTTGTATCTGCTCAACGAGCGCTTCGGATGGTGAATGCCCGGGCTGCAGCACGATGAACGCTTTCACGATCGCGCCGCGCGTCGCGTCGGGCTTGCCGATCACCGCGGCGTTGGCCACCGCCGGATGCTTCACCAGGCAGCTCTCGATCTCGGCGGGGCCGATGCGGTAGCCGGCGCTCTTGATGACGTCGTCGGAGCGTCCCTGGTACCAGAGGTAGCCGTCCTCGTCCATGCGCCCCTGGTCGCCGGTGCAGCCCCAGTCGCCGATGAACTTGTCCTTGGTCGCCTGCGGGTTCTTCCAGTACTCGAGGAAGAATACCGGGTCGTGGTCTTTCTTCACGGCAATCTCGCCGAGCTCTCCGCGAGGCACTTCGTTGCCCTGCTCGTCGATCACGGCCACGCGGTGCCCGGGGTACGGCCGGCCGATGGAGCCGGGCTTCACCGGCCACGCCGCCTGGCAGTTGCCCACCACGTAGTTGATCTCGGTCTGGCCGAACATCTCGTTGATGGTCACGCCGAGCTGCTCGCGCGCCCATTCGATCACGGTCACGCCCACCGACTCGCCTGCGCTCATGATCGACCTGAGGTTCAAAGAGAATTTTTTTTGAGGCTCTGGTACTGCCTTCATCATCAGCTTCAGGGCGGTCGGGAACAGGAAGGAATTGCGCACGCCGTACTTCTCGAGCAGGTAGTACGCCTTCTCCGCGTCGAAGCGCCCGCGGTAGCCGAGGATCGGGATGCCGGACAGCCACGCCGGCAGCAGCGCGTCCATCAGGCCGCCGGTCCAGGCCCAGTCGGCCGGCGACCAGAACATGTCGCCCTTCTGCGGGAAGAAGTCGTGCGAGTGCACGAACCCCGGCACGTTGCCGATCAGCACCCGGTGCGCCTTGAGCGCGCCTTTGGGCGGCCCGGTGGTGCCGCTGGTGTAGATGATCAAAGCGGGGTCGTCCGCGAGAGTATCGACCGGGGTGTACGAGGAATGCGCTTTTCCCAGCAGGACGTCCCAGGCATGAACCCCCGACTCCTTCGCGCCGCCGACGCCGATGACGTGGCGCAGGCCGGGCACCCTGTCCCTGATCGCCCAGAGGTTGGCGAGCGTGGCGGGCTCGACCAGCGCGACCGAGGCCCCGGCGTGGTTCATGCGGTACTCGAGCGCTTCGGGCCCGAAGAGGTGCGACAGCGGCAGGGCGATGGCGCCCATCTGGAACACGGCGATGTAGGCGATCGCGGTCTCGGGGCGCTGGGGGAGCAGCAGCGCGACGCGCTCGCCGCGCTTCACGCCCAGCCCGGCGAGCGCGTTGGACAGCCGGTTGGCCGCCTGCTGGATGTCCCAGAACGACCAGGCCGCCGTGGCGCCGGACTCGTCCTCCCAGTACAGCGCGAAGCGGGCGCGGTCCTCGGCCCACTGCCCGCAGCAGGCGCGCGCGATGTTGTAGCGCCCGGGGAC
>DASUUN010000232.1:0-7886 GCA_036374055.1 Burkholderiales bacterium | reverse complement strand
ACCTTGACGACGCTGAACATGCCGCCCATCTCGATCGGGCCGAACGGGCCGGCGCCGGTCATCATCGGCAGCGTGTTGTCCGGCAGGGGCATTTCCATCTCGCCCATGTCGGCCATGCCGCGCTCGCCCATCACCATGTAGTCGGGCACGAGCTTGATGATGCGCTGCGCCACCTCGCGGTGGTCGACGCCGATCATGGTCGGCACACCGTGGCCCATGGCGTTCATGGTGTGGTGCGACTTGTGGCAGTGGAACGCCCAGTCGCCGGGCTCGTTGGCGGTGAATTCGATGGCGCGCATCTGCCCGACGGCGACGTCGGTCGTCACCTCCGGCCAGCGCGCCGCTTTCGGCACCCAGCCGCCGTCGGTGCCCGTGACCTCGAAGTCGTAGCCGTGCAGGTGGATCGGGTGGTTGGTCATCGTCAGATTGCCGATGCGGATGCGCACGCGGTCGCCGCGGCGCACGGCGAGGTGATCGATGCCGGGAAACACGCGCGAATTCCAGGTCCACAGGTTGAAGTCGGTCATGGTGGCGACCCGGGGCGTGTGCGCGCCCGGCTCGACGTCGTAGGCGCTCATCAGGAAGACGAAGTCGCGGTCGACCCGCATCAGCTTCGCGTCCTTCGGATGCACGACGAGGAAGCCCATCATCCCCATCGCCATCTGCACCATCTCGTCGGCGTGCGGGTGGTACATGAAGGTGCCGGACTTCTTCATCTCGAACTCGTAGACGAAAGTCTTGCCCACCGGAATCTGCGGCTGCGTCAGCCCGCCGACGCCGTCCATGCCGGAAGGCAGGAGCACGCCGTGCCAGTGGATGGTGGTGTGCTCGGGCAGCTTGTTGGTGACGAAGATGCGCAGCTTGTCGCCTTCGACGCACTCGATCGTCGGGCCAGGCGACTGGCCGTTGTAGCCCCAGAGGTTGGCCGTCATGCCGGGGGCGAGCTGCCGGCGCACCGGCTCGGCCACCAGGTGAAACTCCTTCCAGCCGTTATTCATGCGCCAGGGCAGCGACCAGCCGTTGAGCGTGACCACGGGGTTATAGGGCCGGCCGGTGCTCGGGTGCAGCGGCGGCGCCATTTCCGCGTTGTCGCGCAGCGGCGCCTCGGGCAGCGAGGCCGCGCCCGCGCGCGATACCACGGTCGCGCCGAACAGCGCCGCGGCCGAGCCGCCCAGGAACTTTCTTCTCGATGTCATCAATGTCCTCCTGCCGGCGCGGCGGCGGCCGGCGATGCGGTTCTCATGGCAGGCGAGCTGCCCGGCGAGCGACCAGTCAGCGCCATCTGGAAATCGGATTCGGCGAGCCAGAAGTCGCGCAGGCTTTCGATGTAGGCGTTGACCGCCGCCACCTGCTGGCGCGAATCGGCGAGCAGCTCGAACACGCTGGCGAGCATGCCGTTGTAGCGCAGCAGCATCTCCTCGGAAATGCGCTTGCGCAGCGGCACGATCTCGTCGCGGTAGTGGCGCGCGACGTCGAACGCGGTGCGGTAGGCGCCGTAGCTTTCGCGCACCTCGGAGCGCGCCTGCACGGCGAGATCCAGCGTGCGGTTCACCTGCTGCAGGTAAAGCCGCTCGGCACGCGCCGTGCGCGCCTGGCCGAAGTCGAACAGCGGGATGCCGAGCTCGATCTCCCAGCCGGTCTGGCGCGGCAGGCCGGTCTCGTTGTTGTGCAGGATGCCGAAGTCCAGCATGCTGACGAAGCGCGTCGCCTTGGTCAGGCCGAGCGACCTCGCCATGGCCTCGGCGTCGCGCCGCGCGGCCTGCACGTCCACGCGCTGGGCCAGCGCCTGCGCTTCGAGGTCATCGCCCGCCTCGCGCGGCGCCTGCGGCAGCTCCGGCAGGCGCTCGGGCACGCGGAACGCGAGCTGCTCGCCCCACAGGCCCAGCAGCTTCGCCAGCCGCTCGCGCGCGGCGCGCTCCTGATGCTGCGCGCTTGCAAGCTGCGCCGCCGCATCGGCGTAAAACGCCTGCTCGCGCGCCTGGTCGAGCTTGGAGAAGTTGCCTGCTGCAGCCATGCGCCGCGCCAGCTCCGCACTCGCCTCGGCCGATTCCCTGACTTGCGCGGCGTACCTTGCGCTTTCCTGCGCCGCGACCGCGGAGAACCACGCTTTGCGCGCCTCGAGCGCGACGCGCAGGCCCTCGGCAGCCGCGCGGTTCTGCGCCGTGGCGAGCCGCTTTTCCTCCACCCGAACCGAAAGCGGAATGGTGATCAGTCCCAGCACATCGAAAAACACGCTGCGCTCGTACTCGGTCTCGTCGCCGCGGCGCAGCCGCGCGAACGAGAACGTCGGCCCGCGCCAGCGGCTCGCCTGCACGAGATCGGCTTCCGCGATGCCCACCTCCGCGTACTGCGCCTGCAACCCCGGATTGTTGAGCAACGCGATCTGCACCGCGCTTTGCGGCGTAAGCGGCTCGGCGAGCAACTCCTTCACCCGGCCGCGCACGGTGCCGGCCTCGTTTTCCGAGCGCACCCATTTCGTCTGGGCACCGGTGCGCTGCTCGACCGCCTGCTCCACCGGCGTGAAGCGCGCGTCCTCCGTGAAGCTGGCGCAACCGGCGGCGATGAACGGCAGTCCGAGCCAGGCGAGGCGCCTCATCGCCGTTCTCCGGTCGGCCCGCCGGCCGGTGACGCAGCGGGCCCGGCTTGCCTGTCGGCCTTCAACACGCCCATGTGGCCACCGACGCGCGCCACCTCTTCGTTGACCTCTTTCCAGGGGGCGACCTGTTGCTCCCGATAGGACCGGTAGCCCTCGAAGGCCGAGCGATAGGTGACCCGGGGCACGAGTGCGTCCGTCTTCGCCGGGCCTTCATTGTCCTTCGCGCCTTCGCTCTGCGCGAAGGCGGTGCCGCCGGCAAAGAGCGCCAGCAGCGCAAGCATTGTTCTCTTCATGTGTCTCTCGACGCCAAAGTCGCGCACATACGTGTGCGCAGGACCGCGGCGGCGCCTTAGGGGCGCGCCGCGACAGCTTCAGACGTCAGAGAGCCAGCGGTGGGCGGTCGAGCTTTTCCGGCAGGAAGCCGGCGGGCAGGAATGGCAAGACCGAGAATGCGGCGGGCGGAGACTCCTGCGGCACGAAGACCTGCAGGGCGGGCGCGATCGAGGCCGCGGCGCAACAGGCCACGCACGGCGCGCAATGGGAGGACGAATCGTCCTCGTGCGGCGCCGAATGATCCGAATCATGGCCGGCATCGTGGTGCCCGATGGCCATGCATACCCCGGCCGTGACCGATGCCATCCCCTGCATGGGGATGGCGAAGGCCAGTGTGAGCGCAATGAGCAGCCGGAGAAACTTGATGGGCATCAATTTTGGATTGTACCGTAACGCTTCGACGCGCCTGCCTGAGCGGGGTTCCCCATCCAGGACCATTTCTTGCGACGGGCCGGGTTTTCGGAGGCCCCATGCCACATCAACAGTTCCAATCCTGCATCGATGCCTGCAACAGCTGCGCGGTCGCCTGCGACCATTGCGCCGCCTCCTGCCTGGGCGAGAAGGACGTCAAGGCGATGGCCCGCTGCATCCAGCTCGACATGGACTGCGCCGCCATCTGCCGGCTCGCCGCCGGCTACATGGCCCGCGGCAGCGAGCTTGCGGGAATGATCTGCGAAACCTGCGCTGATGTCTGCGAGGCCTGCGCGCAGGAATGCGAGAAGCACTCCGCCATGGAGCATTGCCGCGAGTGCGCCCAGGCCTGCCGGCGCTGCGCCGAGGAGTGCCGCCGCATGGCCTCGTCCCAGCCGCGACGCTCGCAAGCGGGGCAGGCCGCGCGTCCTTCGGCTCACTGATCGCGCCTCAATGGTGGTGGGCATGCACGACCGCGTGCCCGCGCCCACGCTTGATCAGCCAGCGGTTGACGGGAAACGCGGCCACAGCCGCAACTGCCAGCGCGAAGGCCAGGCTTGCCCAGAAGAGCAGGCTGTCCAGGCCCGCGTCCATGGCCCCGGGAATCACCAGCATGATCGCGTTGTCGACGATCTCCATGATGGTGATGGAGGCGGTGTCGGCTGCCAGCGCGAGCTTCAGGCCTGACGCCAGCCCGACCGCTTTGACCAGAGGGAGGAGCGTCAGCAGGTAGCCGAAGAAGAAGGCCAGCACCACGGCCAGGGCGATCGTTGCAGCGTTGCCCCAGCCAAGCGCGGTGCCGATGACCATGCCGAGGACTTCGCCGATGGCGCACCCGGTGAGGCAGTGCAGCGTGGCGGACCAGGCAAGGTGGTTAAGTGACGGGGTGGCGTGATGCTGATGCATTGCGTGATCCATGTTTTGGCTCCCTTTATTTGGCGAGGTCTTCGAGAATGGGGCATTCGGGGCGGTGATCGCCGCGGCAGTGATGCGAAAGATGCTCGAGCGTGTCGACCATGGCCTTCAGCTCGGCGATCTTCCGCTTCAGGCCGTCCACATGCTTGCCGGCGATCTTCTTCACCGAGGCGCTCGATCGGGACTTGTTCTTCCACAGCCCCACCAGCTCCCTGATGTCGTCCATGGAAAAGCCGAGCGTGCGGGCGCGCCTGATGAAGCGCAGCATGTGTACGTCGTTCGGGCCGTAGACGCGGTAGTTGGCCAGGGTGCGCGCCGGCGCCGGCAGCAGGCCGATCGCCTCGTAGT
This sequence comes from Burkholderiales bacterium, assembly GCA_036374055.1. GTDB lineage: Bacteria > Pseudomonadota > Gammaproteobacteria > Burkholderiales > SG8-39 > SCGC-AG-212-J23. The sequence goes on along the minus strand of DASUUN010000232.1, from coordinate 3,283 downwards.
GCCGGATCATCTTGATCGACACGCCGCTTTCCTTCGCCGCGCGGCCGATGTCCATGAGCCCGCGGTCGACGGCGTCGGCGTGCTCCAGCATTTCCATTCTTCCCACGGCTTAGTCCTCCGGTGTCCAGCGCTTCAGAAGAAGAGCATTGGCGACCACGCTTACGCTCGACAGCGCCATCGCCGCGCCGGCGATCACCGGCGTCAGGACGCCCATGGCCGCGAGCGGGATGCCTACCACGTTGTAGACGAATGCCCAGAACAGGTTCTGCCGGATCTTGGCGTAGGTCCGGCGCGAGATGTCGATCGCGCCCGCAACCAGGCGCGGATCGGAGCGCATCAGGGTGACGCCGGCGGCGTGCATGGCGACGTCGGTGCCGCTGCCCATGGCTATGCCGAGATCCGCGGCGGCAAGCGCGGGCGCGTCGTTCACGCCGTCGCCGACCATCGCGGTCCGGAATTGCCTGCCGAGCCGAGAAACGGCATCCGCTTTGTCCGCGGGCAGCACTTCGGCGCGCACCTCGTCGATGCCCAGGCGCCGGCCGACGGCTTCGGCCGCCGCGCGGTTGTCCCCCGTGAGCATGATCGTGCGGATGCCCCGCGCCCGCAGATTCGCGATCGCTTCGGCCGCTTCCGGCCGCGGCGTGTCGCCGAATGCCATGGCGCCGAGCAGCGCTGGCCGGCCGGTGAGATCCGCCACCCAGGAGACGCTGTTCCCTTGGCGCGCCAGGTCCTCGGCCTTGTCCTTCAAGGGATCGAGGTCCAAGCCCAGCTCGCGCATCCAGCGGCTGGAGCCGATCGCGACATGGCGGTCGGCAACCCAGCCTTCGATACCGCGCCCGGGTTCCGCGCGTACCTCCCGTGCGGCCCTGCTGGCGCCACCCGCCGCATCCAGGACAGCCTTCGCGAGCGGATGCTCGCTCCCCGCCTGCAGAGTCGCGGCGAGCTCGAGAAGGGCGTGGCGGTCGACATGGTAGGGCTCGAGCGCGGCGAGGACTGGCTTGCCTGCGGTCAATGTTCCGGTCTTGTCGAACGCCACCGCCTGGACGCCGTGCGCCACTTCCAGGGCCTCGGCGTCCTTGATCAGGATGCCGTGCCGCGCCGCCACGCCGGTACCGGCCATGATCGCCGTCGGCGTGGCGAGCCCGAGCGCACAGGGGCAGGCGATCACCAGCACGGCGACCGCGTTGAGAATGGCCTGCTCCCAGTTGCCGCTCCAAACGCCCCACCCCGCGAGGGTGAGACCAGCAACAACCAGGACCGCGGGGACGAACACGGCACTCACCCGGTCGACGAGGCGCTGGATCGGCGCCTTCTTCGCCTGGGCGCTCTCCACCAGCTCGATGATGCGGGCGAGGGTCGACTGGGCCCCTACGGCGGTGACGCGCACGGCGAGCAGGCCCTCCGCGTTGACGGCGCCACCGGTGACGGCGCTGCCCGCTTCTTTCGCCACCGGCAGCGACTCGCCCGTCAGCATGGACTCGTCTGCATGGCTGCGGCCTTCGAGCACGATGCCGTCGGCCGGAATGCGCTCGCCCGGCCGCACCACTACAACGTCATCCACGCTCAGCTCGCTGATTGGCAGGTCGACTTCCGACCCGCCGCGCCGCACGCGGGCCGTTTCGGGGCGCAGCGCCTGCAGCGCCCTGATCGCTTCCGTGGTCTGCCGCTTGGCGCGGGCCTCCAGCCATTTGCCGAGCAGCACCAGCGTGATGATCGCGGCCGACGCCTCGAAGTAAAGATGCGGCTCGTGCTGCCAGTGCTTGAAGAGCATGTAGACCGAAAGGCCGTACGCTGCGCTCGTGCCTAGCGCAACCAGGAGATCCATATTTCCCGTGCGCGCCGCGAGCGCCTTCCAGCCCGCGCGGTAGAAGCGCGCGCCGAGCCAGAACTGCACCGGCGTGGCGAGCGCGAGCTGCAGCCAGCCGGGGAGCGACCAGCCGGCCAGCATGGAAGCGATAAGCGGAAACGTCAGCCCTGCGGCGAACGCCACGGGCCACCAGGAACGGTCATTGGTGGTCTGAGGGGCTGGGGCGAGCCGCGCGGAATAGCCAGCCTTCTCGACGGCAGCCACCAACGACTGCGGCGGCGCCCCTTCTGCAAGCGAGACCGTGGCGGTTTCGGTGGCGAGGTTGACTTCGGCCGTAGCGACGCCGGGCACGGCCTTCAGGGCCTTTTCGACCCGGGCGACGCAGGAGGCGCAGGTCATGCCCTCGATGGGCAGCTTGATGAGGTGGGCGGTTTTCATGGAAGCGCAGTCTGAACCCTACCTCGATGGGAGGGTCAAGCGCCGACCTTACCACGATGGTAGGGCTCAGCCTGCAGCCTACACGCCCCGCTTGGAGAGCTGAGCAAGCACGGCGCGCGCGCAGTGGTAGCCGGCCGCGCCGGCGATGCCGCCGCCGGGATGCGTGCCGGGACCGCCCAGCCACAGCCCATCGATCGGCGTGCGGTAGTGCGCAAGCTGGGGCAACGGACGCATCCAGAGCGCCTGGTCGAGCGCAAGCTCGGCGTGGTAGGCCTGGCCCTGCGGCCAGCCTTCGCGCGCCTCGAGCTCGCGCGGCCCGAGCACCGAGGCCTCGACATCGGCGAGCCCCGGAAGCAGGCGGCGCGTCGCTTCCGCGATCTCGCTGCCGCCGGCATAGGGGGTGTACTGGAAATGCACCTCGGTCCCGTGGTCGACGGCACGCGCCTCGAGGTACGGCTGGCGCGAGACGCGCCCGTGCTTGACCTCGTCGTAGGCGCGCTCGAGGTAGTCGAGGGAGGGCGCCACGACAACGCTTTGAGCTTCCCGCCTCTTGAAGAAAAGCCGCGCGGCAACGCCGCGCCGGCGAATATGCGACACCGCGCGGGCGAGCTCGGGGTCGAGCCAGCCGGGCTCGGCGAGCTCGAGCAGCGTGCGACGCGGGTCGATGGCGGAGACCACGAGGCTAGCCTCGATCTGCTCGCCGCTTGCGAGCACGACGCCCGCGACACGTCCGCCGCGCACGTTGATGCGCGCCACCGCGGCGCTGCGCGTTTCGAGGCCGGGGAGCGCGCGCAGGACCGCGCCGAGATTGGAACGCGGGGGGCGAAACACGCCCGGCGGGCTGCCGACATGGTGGTGCAGCAGCCGGAACGCGGTGCCCGCCGAGCGCGGTCCCTGCTGCAGATGCAGGATGCCCATCGCGCCGAGCGCACCCTTCAGCGCGTCGCACTCGAACCAGTCGTCCAGCAGCTCGGCAACCGGCATCGGCAGGACGCGCATCAGGTCTTCCATGCCCTGGCGCCCGAGACGGCGCACGCG
>DASUUN010000231.1:0-7736 GCA_036374055.1 Burkholderiales bacterium | reverse complement strand
TCGTTCTCCAAGTCGTTCTCGCTCTATGGCGAGCGCGTGGGCGCGCTCAGCATGGTGACCGCGAGCGCCGAGGAGGCGGGCCGCGTGCTCTCGAATCTCAAGCGCGTGGTGCGCACCACCTACTCCAACCCACCCACCCATGGCAGCCAGATCGTCGCCACCGTGCTCGCGAACCCGCAGCTGCGCGCCCTGTGGGACCGCGAGCTCGGCGCGATGCGCGAGCGCATCAAGGCGATGCGCAAGCGCCTGGTGGACAACATCCAGGCGCGCGTGCCGGGCGCGGACTTCGGCTTCGTGCTGAGCCAGCGCGGCATGTTCTCCTATTCGGGGCTGACCCGGGAGCAGGTGCGCAGGCTGCGCGCCGAATACGCCATCTACGCCATCGACACCGGACGGATCTGCGTCGCCGCGCTCAACTCGAAGAACGTGGACTACGTGGCCGACGCGATCGCCAAGGTGATCCGCTAGCTACCTGCAGCTCGTCGCGCTGCGGCCGATCTGGCTGCCGGCAGCGGCGCCGAAAGTCGTGCCCAGCCCGGGCAGCAGTACCGTGCCGATCAATGCGCCGATGACGTAGCCCTTGGACGCCGTCACCGAGGGCTCGGAAGTCGTGCCGCCGAGCGAAACCGGCACTCCGACGAAGCCCCCGGTCTGCGCCACCGACACATCGAGCCTGCCGTAGAGCGCCTGCTCCGGGCTGATCTCGACGCTGCCGCCGGCGACCATCTTGGGCGAGCGCACGCACAGGTCGCTCAGCCGCACCTGCCGGCCGCGGATCTCGACTTTCCCGGTGAGCTCCTCGAACGGCGTGGCATCGTCGGCGGCCGCCTGTCCCGTGAGCTCGCCCGCTTTCGCGAGGTCGACGCCCTGGTAGGCGCCGCCCTGCACTTCGAAAGGACCGTCGAGCAGCAGGCCATCGGGCTGCGTAGCGAAATCCGCGCGCGCATTGAGCCTGCCGGACAGCTTTGCCGGCTTGCCGAGCGCCTGCTGCACCGGGACGAGATCCACGCCGGCGAGCGAGGCATTGCCGCTCAGCGCCCATTGCTTGCCCCAGCTTGCGCGCAGGCTGCCGGCGACCTTGCCGCCGTAGATCTGGCCCTCCACGCTCGGCAGGTCGAGCTGCTCGCCCTTCAGGCTGCCCTGCAGGGCCACCATCTCGAACGCCAGCGGCGCGCCGACCGGGAGCGTCCAGCGCTTCGCCGTGAAGCTGAACGCGCCGCCGGAGCGCACGTTCAGCCGCATGTTGCCGTCGCGGCTCTCGAGGAGGGCATGGACGAGGCGCAGCCCGTCGTCCAGCTTCACATCGGCGTCGAAGCGCGGCAGCTTGAGCGTCGGGTGGTGCAGCGCCACGTCCTGCAGCAGCACGCGCTCCACCGCAATCGGCTCGCCCCGCTGCCCCTCGGGCAGCCTGCGTCCCGGGCGCAGCACCGACGCCTGCAGCTCCACGCGCGTCGCACGGATGAGGCGCACGCGGTGCGGCCCGGAAACGAAGGAGGAAAGATCGGGAACAATCTCCAGCTCGCCGATCGTGACATCCGCGCGGCGTCCGATGCGGATGCCGGAGGCCACCAGCCTGGGCGCCGGTATCAGGTGCAGCTGCAGGTTGTCGATGAACACCGGCTGGTCCAGCTTCGCCGAGGCGATGCGCTCCAGCCCGGGGATGAAATGCGACAGCGGCAGCAGAAACGGCACAGCGATTGCCGCCGCCAGCACGACCACGGCCCCCAGCAGCGTCCTGCTCAGCGCCCCCCTCATGGCCGCTACGATAGCGGGAAAGCGCGCGCGGCGATTAGGGTAAAATGCCGCTTCTTCCGCTTCAGATCCCCGATAGCTCAGTCGGTAGAGCGACGGACTGTTAATCCGCAGGTCGTAGGTTCGAGCCCTACTCGGGGAGCCACTCTGCTTCAATGCCTTAGTGCGTAACGCGCCGCTGGCGCGCGCCGTTTTTCACTTTCGTTCACACTCGCGGCGCGCTGTAATATGCCCCCACAGAACAACAGGGGGCCTCGCATGAAAAAGACCACCGCGCTGCTCGCGCTCATCCTGCTGCCCGTTACGGCCCAGGCGCAGTTCTTCATCGAGGGCGCATTCGGCGGCGCCAAGGCCGACCTGGGCGAGTTCCAGGATCTCGGCTTCGCGACCGACGAGGCGAGCGGCACCTGGTCGCTCGGCGCCGGATACCTGTTCAACCGGCACCTCGGCATCGAGGCGGGCTACCGGGCGATCGGCGAAAGCGAGGTCAGCAGCCCCGCCGCCGTCACAAAGACCGATGCAAAGGGGGTGTACGTCGGCCCGCTGTTCGAGACCTACATCGAGCGCTTCCGGCTGAACGCGCGCGTCGGCATGTTCGCCTGGAAGTCGGACATCACCCTGTCCACGAGCGCCGGATCCGTCAAGGACAAGGACGACGGCCTCGATCCCTACGCCGGCCTGGGCGTTTCCTACGCCATGACCGACAACGCGTTCTTCGGCCTGTCGTGGACCCGGTTCCGGGTGCTGGACGAAATCGACGTCGACGCCTGGGATATCCGGCTCAAGTTCTCCTTCTGACCGCAATCGCCATCGCGCTCGGCTTGCTGCTCGCGGGCCTCCTCAGCCAGGCGCCGATAGCGCAGTTCGCGGATTACCACGACCTGGCGGACCGGCGGGTGCTTCTGGGCATCCCGCATTTCTGGAACGTGGCCTCCAACCTTCCGTTCCTGATCGTCGGCGTGATGGGCCTCGTCCTGCTGCGCCACCGGCCCGCCGGCGCCTCGCACGCGTGGGCCGCGATGTTCGCCGGGACCGCCCTGGTGTTCTTCGGGTCCGCTTACTACCACCTCGAGCCGAACGATGCGACGCTCGTCTGGGATCGCCTGCCGATCGGCCTGGCCTTCATGGGATTCTTTGCCGCCCTGATCGGGGAGCACAGCCGCGTGAATGGCAGCCGCTTGTTGCTCCCGCTCATCGCCTTCGCGATCGGGGCCGTGTACTGGTGGCGGCATACCGGCGACCTGTCGCTCTGGGTCTGGGTCCAGCTCGCGCCCATGCTCGCCATCGTGCTGGTGCTGTTCCTTCCCGGCCAGTACACCCACCGGCGCTACCTGCTCTATGCCCTGGCCTGCTACGTGCTGGCCAAGGCCTTCGAGCTCGCCGACCGGCAGGTGATGGACTGGAGCGGCGGGCTGCTGGGCGGCCATAGCCTGAAGCATCTGCTCGCCGCTGCTGGCGTGCTGTGCTTCTACCTCATGCTGAAGGAGCGAACCGCTATTCCTGGAGCAGCTGGCGCAGGCGCTCGGGCGGCACCCGCGCGCTGACGCCGGCGCGCTCCTCCTGCAGCGTCATCGCGACGCGGCAGTCGCGCTCTTCCCAGCCGCGCTGCATCGCCTCGGTCAGCTCGGCTAGCGCGATCTCGCCGATTTTCATTGGCACGCCCGACTTGCGCGCGAGCTCCAGGGCGAGCGAAACGTCCTTGTGGGCGAGCCGCAGGCTGAAAGCCGCCGGATCGTACGTCCCCGGCAGGAAGTGCTCGGCCAGCCGGTCGAAGGTGCGCTTGCGCCCCGAGGCGCCCTGGCGCAACGCCCGGAACAACGCCCCGGGCTCGACGCCCGCTTTGACGCCGAGGGTGAAGATCTCGGCGAGCGCGGCCTGCACGGCGAAGCTCGCGCAGTTGTGGGCGAGCTTGGCCACCGTTCCGGCGCCGATCGGGCCGACATAGAGCACCTGGTCGCCAATGAGCTGCAGGAGGGATTGGTACTTCTGGAAGACGCCTTCGTCGCCGCCTACCCAGATGGCCAGCTTTCCGGCTTCCGCGCCGCGCGGTCCGCCGCTCACCGGGGCATCGAGAAAGCCGTGGCGGGGGAGCTCCTTGTGAAGGCGCCGCACGGTGTCCGGCGAGTTGGTGCTGAGGTCGAACCAGGCCGCGCCCGAAGGAAGCGCGCCGGCCACCTCCTCGGCCAGCGCCTCGACCTCCCTTGGCCCGGGCAGCGAGGTAAACAGCACTTCGCAGCCCTGCGACGCCTCGGCGACGCTCGGTTTCCAGTTCGGGAATCCCTCCACGCGCCGCAGGTCATGCGCCTGGACGTCGTGCCCGCCCCGCTGCAGGCGGGCGGCCATGTGGCGGCCCATCGCGCCCAGTCCGATGAAGCCGACTCTCATGCCTTGCGCTCCTGCAATACCTGCTTCGCCACCACGGCGGCGCTGCCCCCGCTCGGCCACCCGCAGTAGAACGCGAGGTGGGTAATGACCTCGACGATCTCCTCGCGCGTCACGCCGTTGTCGAGCGCGCGCCAGAGGTGGCCCTTGAGCTGGTCCGGCGCGTTCAGCGCAGTGAGGGCGGCCACGGTGATCAGGCTGCGGTCGCGCTTGGAAAGCCCTTTCCGCTCCCAGACATCGCCGAACAGGACCTGGTCGGTCAGCTCGCCGAGCTTGGGGAAGACGTCGCGGACCTGGCCGATGGTGGAAGGTGCGGGCATCGATCTCTCCAAATAAAAAGGCCTCCATCTTAACGATGGAGGCCTCAACCTTCCCTATCCCCTGAGTTCAGCAGTTCTTGTTGTGTCCCTTGGCCCAGCCCTTGCCGGGATGGTTCTTGTGCTTCTTCTTGCTGCCACAGTTTTCTTCGACAACCACGCGCTGCACCGCCTGCGTCCTCACCACCGTGGTGGGCTTGCCCTGCTTCCCACCCCCATCCAGATCCCTGCCGATCGCCGACCCGGCTGCGCCGCCCACGCCGGCACCGACGATCGCGCCGTTCTTGCCGCCGACTTCCTGCCCGATGGCGGCGCCCGCGCCGCCGCCGACTGCGCCGCCAACGATGGCGCCTGTGCGCCCCTGGCCGGTCGTCGTCGCCGCGGCCCCCACCGCGCCCCCGGCCGCGCCGCCGACCACCGCGCCGGTCTTGCCGCCGAGGGCCTGCCCGATTGCCGCGCCCCCCGCCCCGCCCAGGCCGCCGCCTATCGCGGTCTTGGCCGCGCTATCGGCCCATGCGGGCGAAACGGCCAGCGCGAGGGTTACAGCCGCTACTATCTTTCCTGTCTTGCTGAGCATTGGCTTCCCTCCCGTTCGAGAGACAATAATCCCAGTGTTATCAAAATGCTGTTAAAAGGATCACAGAATTGACTAGAGGTTTGCCGGAGTCGCCCTACGCACGCCTGCGCCTCGGCGCCTCGCTGCTCCTGATGACCATCGGCGGGGTGGGCATGTACAGCATGGCCGTAGCCCTCGCGCAGGTTCAGGCCGAGTTCTCGGCGGACCGCGGCGGAGCCTCCCTCCCCTACACGCTGACGATGATCGGCTTTGGCTTCGGCGGCATCCTCATGGGGCGCCTGTCGGACCGCTTCGGGGTGTTCGTGCCGGTGGTCATCGGCGGCGTGAGCCTCGGCCTGGGCTTCGTGCTCGCCGGCCTGTCCCCCAGCCTGCTGCAGTTCACGCTGGTGCACGGCCTGCTCATCGGCCTGCTGGGCTGCTCGGCGACGTTCGCACCGCTCGTGGCCGATACCGCGCTCTGGTTCAACCGCCACCGGGGAATCGCGGTGGCGATCTGCGCCAGCGGCAACTACCTCGCTGGCACGGTATGGCCACCGATCCTGCAGCATTTCTTCGACACCGCCGGCTGGCGCGCCACCTACGTAGGCGTGGGCATCTTCTGCACCCTCTCGATCCTCGCGTTGTCGTTTGTCCTGCGGCAGCGGCCACCTGCCATCGAGGCATCCTCGGCGGGAAGCATGGCGGCGAGGAGAAGCGAACTGCCCCTGGGGCTGTCCCCCAATGCCCTGATGGTGCTGCTGTCGGTCGCCGGCGTGGCCTGCTGCGTGGCGATGTCGATGCCGCAGGTGCACATCGTGGCCTACTGCAGCGACCTCGGCTACGGCGCGGCGCGCGGCGCCGAGATGCTGTCGCTCATGCTCGGCTTCGGCATCGTCAGCCGGCTGCTGTCGGGCTGGATCTCCGACCGCATCGGCGGCCTGCGCACGCTGCTGCTCGGCTCGGCGCTGCAAGGGGTGGCGCTGGTGCTGTTCCTGCCGTTCGACGGTCTGGTGTCGCTCTACGTGGTGTCGGCGATGTTCGGCCTGTTCCAGGGCGGCATCGTGCCCGCGTACGCGCTCATCGTGCGCGAGTACTTCAGCCCGCTCGAAGCCGGCACGCGCACGGGCATCGTGCTCATGGCGACGCTCTTCGGCATGGCGTTCGGCGGCTGGGTGTCGGGCGCGATCTTCGACTTCACCGGCTCCTACCGCGCCGCCTTCGTCAACGGCATCGCCTTCAACCTGCTCAACCTGACCATCGCGCTGTGGCTGCTGCGGCGCGCGATGCGCCGGCACGAGCTACTTCCGGCCTAGCGCTTTCGCCTTCCACAGCTCCCAAGGCCGCTCGAGCGTGCCGCTGTTCGCCGCCCACGAGCGCCGTCCCTCCTCGTCGCTCAGGAACTCGATCGGCCCTTCGAGCTGGGTGGCCTGGATCTGCAGCCGGGCGTTCATCTCGGTGTAGATCGCGCGGAACACCACCGCCGGGATGCTGTCGGCCACCACCGTCATGCCGTGGCCGCGCATCAGCACGCAGGTGCAATCGCCCAGGACCTTCGCGAGCGCCTCACCGAGCGGTCGGTCGCGCACCAGCAGGTCATTGTCTTGCCTTTCTTTTCTGATATCGAACACCGGCGTGCCCGACCACAGGAAGGCGCCCATGTGGTAGATCGGCCGCAGCTTGGTGCGCGTGACGCCGAAAGGGATGACCGACGGAGAATGGCTGTGCACCACCGCCATCACGTCCGGGCGAGTGCGGTAGATCTCGCCGTGGATGTAGCGCTCGATGAAGCCCTTGCGCTGGTCGCCGGTTGCAGGCTCGCTGTCCGGTCCGAGCTCCATCAGGTCGGCCGCGGTCACCAGCGCGGGCGCGCGCGAGCGCGACATGATGAAGCGGTCGGGCCGCCTGTCGCTGCGCGCGCTGATGTGCCCGTAGGCATCGAGCACGTCGTGCATGGCGAGGATGCGGCTGCCGGCGACCAGGTCCTCGATGAGGGCGCGGCTGGCGGCGATTTTCGGGCTGGCTTTTCTCATTTGAATCGCATTTCCCTGAGGCGCGGCGACGCGAAATAAAGGGTACCCACGGCAGCGGTCGCCGTCGCCGCGAGCGCGACCGATGCCCCCCTCACCCCGAGCAGGTCCGATAGCGGGCCGGCGACGAACGCGCCGACCGAGATCATCGCCGGATACAGCATGGTCAGGCTGGAGATGCGCCCGCGCATTTCCTCGGGCGCGGTCATCTGCAGCATCGCCATGTTGCTCGCCGTGTGCGCCATCTCCGCGGCGCCGCCGAGCATGCTGAAGGCGAGCGCGACGAGCAGCGACGGACTGGCAGCCACGCCCCCGATGGCGAGCGCCATGACCACGATCCACGCCGCCTGGATCAGCGCCTGGCGCTCGGCGCGCGCCAGCGCGTTGGCAGCGAGGCCGCCGAGCGTGCCGCCGACGCCCACCGCCGTGAGCAGCATGCCCAGGCCCTGCGGTCCGGCGAGGAACACGTCCTTGGCATAGATCGGGAACAGCGTGCCCCAGACCGGCACCATCAGGAAGTACGGCAGCGCGCCGAGGAACACGAGCATGCGCATCTTCGGCTCGCCCGTGGCGAAGCGCAGCCCTTCGAGCATGTCGGCGAACGCCGAGCGGCCCGGCGCCGCCGGGCGCCGCGGCGGGAACGCCACCATCAGCACCATGGCGGCGGAGGCGGCATAGAGCACCCCCTGGATGAAGAAGCTA
>DASUUN010000230.1:0-20204 GCA_036374055.1 Burkholderiales bacterium | reverse complement strand
CGGCGCCAAGGCGCCGGTCTATTCCATCATCGAGCGCGACTTCGGCGTGCGCATCGAGCGCGTCGAGCAGGTGATCAGCGGGGTGGTGCTCGGCGAGGAGGACGCCGCCAACCTCGGCGTGAGCGCCGGCACGCCGGGCCTCGCGGTGCGGCGCAGCTATTTCGACGACGCCGGGCGCCTGGTGGAGTACGCCGACAACGTGCATCCGGCGAGCCGCTTCGCCTATCGCATGGAACTGCGCCGCTAGGACCTTGACACGCGCGGAAGGCGCGCGCTACGTTGTCCGGACAAATGGCCGCCGTCCCCGTCCCGGTTTCGCAGAAGATTTCCGAGCAGCTCGGCGATTTCGCCGCCGGCCTGCAAACCATCCCGACACGCGTGTCGCTGCGCGCGAAGCACCTGATGCTCGATGCCATCGGCTGCGCCTTCGCCGCGCGCCCCCAGCCGTTCGCCGCCCGCCTTGCCGGCGCGGTGGCGAAGCTCGCCGGCCCGGGGCCGCGCGCGCTGATCGGCATGCCCTGGCGCCTGCCGCTGCGCGATGCGGCCATGGTGAACGGCATGCTCATGCACGGCCTGGACTACGACGACACGCACGCCGCGGGAGTGGTGCACCTGACCGTAAGCACCTTTCCCGCCGGTCTTGCGCTCGGCGCGCAGCGCGGCGCCTCGGGAATGCAGCTTCTTCTCGCGTACATCGTCGGCGTGGAAGCCGGCGCGCGCCTTGCCGCCGTGGCGAAAGGCGGCTTCCACCAGGCCGGCTTTCATCCCACCGGCCTGGTCGGCGCCTTCGCCGCCGCGCTGGTCGCCGGGCGCCTGATGGGGCTCTCGCCGGCGCAGCTCGCGGGCGCGCAGGGCATCGCGCTTTCCGTCGCGAGCGGCAGCCTGCAGTTCCTGGACGACGGCGCGTGGACCAAGCGCATCCATCCCGGGTGGGCGGCCGCAGGCGGCATCACCGCCGCCTCGCTCGCCGCGGACGACATCCCCGCGCCGCTGGAAGCGTACGAAGGGCGCTTCGGCCTGTACCGCAGCCACCTGCCGCCGGCCGCGCTGGAGCAATGCGACCTCTCCCTCGCCACCGCGGGCCTCGGTACCGTGTGGGAAATCGAAAACGTGGCGGTCAAGCCCTTCCCCGCCTGCCATCTCCTGCACGCCTGCGCCGACGCCGCCATCGCGCTGCATCGCGCCGGCGTCGACCCGGAGCGCGTGCGCTCCGTGCGCGCACGGGTGCCCGAAGGCGCCGTCTCCGCGGTGTGCGAGCCCGTGGCGGCCAAGCGCCGGCCGAAGAGCGACTACGACGCCAAGTTCAGCCTCCCCTACGCGGTGGCGAGCGGCCTCGCGCGCGGCCGCCTCGGCCTCGCCGAGCTCGAGCCGGAGGCGCTGGTCGAGCCGCGCATCGAGCGCCTGATGGACAAGGTCGAATATTCCATCGATCCCACCCTGGAGTTTCCCCGGTACTACGGCGGCGAGGTCATCGTCGCCCTCGACGACGGCCGCACGCTCTCCGAGCGCGTCGCCGTGAACCGCGGCAACCCCGAGCGCCCGCTCGCCAACGCCGAGATCCAGGCCAAGTTCCTCGAGAATTGCAGCCTGACGCTGGACGAGAAAACATCACGCACCATCCGCGACCTCGTGCTCGGGCTCGACGAGCTGCCGAGCGTCGTGCAGCTCGAAGACGTTCTTTCCTCCCCGGAGAAGCGATGACGGGTTGCTCTTCATGCCCCCCTGACAAGGGGGGAGTGAGCCGCAGGCGAACGGGGGGTTGGCTTTTCCGGCAATGAACCTCGCCGCCACGCTCACGCAATCGGCCCTGAAGTGGCCCGGCAAGACGGCGCTGGTGTTCGAAGGCCGGCGCTGGACCTACGCGCAGTGGAACCGCTGGGTGAACAAGGCCGCGCACGCCTTCCGCGCCGCCGGCATCGGCAAAGGCGACCGCGTCGCCTTCCTCACCTACAACCTGCCCGAGCAGGTGACCGGGTTCTACGCCCTGCAGAAGATCGGCGCGGTGCCGGTGCCCATCAACTACCGCCTCGCGGCGAACGAGGTGAAGTACATCGTCGACGACTCGAAGGCGCGCATCCTGGTGTTCGAGGAGGCGCTGCGCGCGCCGGTGACGGCGATCCGCGATTCGCTCGCGCTGGAGAAGCTGCTGTACGTCGGCGCGAAGCCCGAAGGGCGCGAGATCCCGTTCGAGCGCTTCGTCGAGCCGGGCGCCGAGGGCGAGCCCGAGGCCGCGGTCGGCTGGCACGACCCGGCCTTCATCATGTACACCTCGGGCACCACCGGGCGCCCGAAGGGCGTGGTGCGCTCGCACCTCGCCGAGATGATGGGCAGCATGATCATGGCGCTGGAGTGCGGCTTCCGCCACGACGACGTCCTGCTCAACAACAAGCCGCTCTACCACATCGCGCAGCTGCAGATCCAGCTCATCCCGTTCGTGCAGCTCGGCGGCACCAACGTGCTCACGCGCGGCTTCGACGTGCAAGAGACGCTGTCGCTGGTGGGCAAGGAGCGCATCACCACCCTGCACGGCGTGCCCACGCAGATGGTGATGCTGGTGGCCGAGGACCTGACGAAATACGACCTGTCGTCGCTGCGCTGCGGCTTCTTCGGCGGCCAGACGCTCGCCGACGACGTCACGCGCAAGTGCCTCGCCCTTTTTCCCGAGTACTTCGCCAACATCTACGGCTCCACCGAGGCGCTGGTGGTCACCACCTGCGACTACCGCAAGCACCCGGGCAAGCTCGGCAGCGTCGGCAAGGCGGCCGTGAACATGGAGGTGCGGATCATCCGCGCCGAAAGCCGCGACCCGGACGACCTGTGCAAGCCCGGCGAGATCGGCCAGCTCATCACCCGCGGCCCGAGCATGCTCACCGAATACTTCGGCCTGCCCGACCGCACCAGGGCGGCCTTCTCGCAGGGCTGGTTCCTGTCGGGCGACGCCGCCTTCGCCGACGACGAAGGCTTCATCACGGTGATGGGGCGCATGGACCACACCATCAAGAGCGGCGCCGAGAACATCCATCCGTCCGAGGTCGAGAACGTGCTGTTCAAGCACCCGGGCATCGCCAACGCCGCCGCCGTGGGCCTGCCCAGCCGCAAGTGGGGCCAGGTGGTGTGCGCCGCCATCATCCGCAAAGACCCGGACCTCACCGCCGAGACGCTGGACGCCTTCTGCCTCGCGAGCCCGGATCTCGCCGACTTCAAGCGCCCGCGGCACTACTTCTTCGTCGACGAGATTCCGGCCAACCCCACCGGCAAGGTGGAGCGCGGCAAGCTGAAGGAGGTGCTCCTGAAGCGCGCCGGCCGCGCCGAGCTCGATTGAATCTTTTCACACCCCTGTCTCTCGGTCCGCTCGAGCTGCCGAACCGGATCATCATGGCGCCGCTCACGCGCTCGCGCGCCACGCCCGAGCGGGTGCCGACGCCGATGATGGCAGAGCACTACGTGCAGCGCGCCTCCGCGGGGCTGATCATCGCCGAGGCGACCAACGTCGTGCCGCAATCGAACGCCTGGGAATGCGCGCCCGGCATCTTCACCCCGGCCCAGATCGACGCCTGGCGCGGCATCGTGAGCGCGGTGCACGCGGCGGGCGGCCGCATCGCGCTGCAGCTCTGGCACGGCGGGCGCGTGGCCGCCGACCGCTCGGCGCATCCCGAGGCGCCGCTCTCCCCTTCGGGGGTGAACGACAACCTCGACGCGGTCACCGTCTGGGGCCGCGGCGAAGACGGCAAGTTCATGAAGCTCGAGGCCACGCCCTCGCGCGCCATGACGCTCGCCGAGATCCGCGCCACCGTGGCCGCCTTCGGCGAGGCGGCGCGCGCCGCGCGCGATATCGGCTTCGACGCCATCCAGCTGCACGGCGCCAACGGCTACCTGCCGCACCAGTTCATGTCGCCCTACCTCAACCGCCGCGACGACGAGTACGGCGGCACGCCCGAGAAGCGCGCGCGCTTCGCGCTCGAAGTGGTCGAGCAGATGCTGCGGCATTTCCCCGGCCCGCTCGTCGGCATGCGCATCTCGCCGTTCACCGACTTCAACGGCGCGCTCGACCCCGACCCGGCGCCCGCCTTCCGCCATCTCGTGCGCGAATGCGACGCGCGCGGCATGGGCTGGATCGAGCTCGCCGACACCAGCTTCTGGTGGGGCAGGTTCGAGCGCACGCGCATGCTCGAGATGGTGAAGCCCGTGTTCCGCGGCAAGATCATCGCCAACGGCGGTATCGACCCGGACACCGCGAACCAGATCGTCGCGAGCGGCACCGTGGACGCCGTGTCCTTCGGCCGCCTGTGGATCGCCAACCCCGATCTCCCCGCGCGCATCCGCGCCGGCGGCCCCTATACCAAGGCCATCACCCGGCGCTTCTACGGCGGCGGCGCCGACGGCTACAACGACTACCCGACGCTCTCATGAAGAAAACACCGCTTTGCGACCTGCTCGGCATCGAGCTGCCGATCCTGCAGGCCGGCATGGGCCGCACCCACGGCACGCCCACGCCCCCCGCGCTGGTCGTGGCCGTGTCCGAAGCGGGCGGCATGGGATGCCTCGGCGGCGTGGGCCTCGAGCCCGACGAGCTGCGCGCCGCGATCCGCGAGATCCGCGCCAGGACCCCAAAGCCCTTCTCGGTCGACCTCCTCCTCCCCGCCAGCCTCGCCGAGTCCCCGCCCACGCGCGACGAAATCCGCCGCGCCCTGCGCGACAAGTACCCCGAGCACTGGGCCTTCGTGCAGTCGCTGTACATCAAATTCGACCTGCAACCCGCGCCGATGCACAAGGCCGGCCTGCTCTCCAACGACGCCATCCGCGCCCAGGTGGACGTGGTGCTCGACGAGCGCGTCCCCGTGTTCGTCGCGGGCCTCGGCGACCCTTCGTGGGTCATCAAGGACAAGCGCGCGCGCGACATGAAAGTCATCGGCCTCGCCGGCAGCGTGCGCAATGCCGTGCGCCAGAAGGAAGCCGGCGTGCACGCCGTCATCGCCCAGGGCTACGAAGCCGGCGGCCACACCGGCACCGTCGCCAACTTCGCCCTCATCCCCCAGGTCGTCGACGCCCTCGCCCCCCTCCCCGTCATCGGCGCCGGCGCCATCTCCGACCGCCGCGGCGTCGCCGCCGCCCTCGCCCTCGGCGCCCAGGGCGTCTGGGTCGGCACCGCCTTCCTCTTCGCCGAGGAAGCCGACCTCCCGGAAACCCACCGCCAGCAGCTCGAGTCCGCCCGCTCCGAAGACCTCGTGGTCTCCCGCTCCTACACCGGCAAGACCGCCCGCACCTACAAAAACGCCGTCATGGCCGCCTGGTCCGACTCCGGCCTCGAGCCCCTACCGACTCCCTACCAATGGGTCCTGATGGACGACTTCGTCAACGCCGCCGAGTCCGCCGACCGCCAGGAGCTCGTTAATAATCCCGCCGGCCAGGGCGCCGGGATGCTGCGCCAGCGCCGGCCCGCGCGCGAGATCGTCCGTGAGCTCGCGCAAGGCCTACTGCAGCACACTTAGCGGCAAGGTTCCTCCGGCTGCTCTCGACCCATAGCGGACATTCATCTACTTCACGTTACGCAAACATTGAATGGTCGAATTCCCTTACCAAGCGCAGCGCGTGAAAGTTGGTATGACCGCCATTGGCGTCAACGACGTTGCGGACCGCCTGAGAGATGTCAATGACGAAAGGTCAGTTGCCAGATTTGCGCAGGACGTTTGGTCAACGTCGGGGGACGTGTACCTCATCATGTGAAAACTGGTGGACGCTGTCCGGGGGGAGGCGCGCTACCTCTAGAGGAGGACATAGCACTTGCTGAGTCATACCTAGAGCACATGAAAAATCGCCTCAGCGAGCTTTCAGGCAGCGAAAAAGCATCAGCCACCCGAATAATCAATACTTTGGAAAAGCGAATAGAGAAGTATCGGCACGGCAGTCGACCAGTGGGAGAGTGGGCATTCAGCGTCGCTTTTTACATTTACACGGAAGGCGTTGCGCAGGTTGAATCGCTCTCACATGAAATCCTAGCGGAGCATCTCGATAGGCTAGCGCCGTTTGGAGAAGTCTTTTGTTGCTCGGCATCCGAAGCCACGGAAGCGGTTGAAACGGCGCTGAGCCAACTGGGATTGTTGAACTCAGCTAGGAAACGAACTCCAACGGAATTCCAGCGCCGCTGAGCGTCTGCTTTAGATGTCTGCTTCTGGCCAGGACCGGCCGCCCGGCAGGCGGAAGTCGAGGTTCGATAACTCGGTTTATTGGTGCGAACTTTCGTCGGCGATCTCCAGGCGGGCGGAGCGGTATTTGAAGAGGGTCTCGAACCACGGCGAGACCTACGTAGACCTTGGGTTGTAGCGCTGGACGTGCCCCCCGTGCCGCGCTATCGCCCTACTTGGCGAGTGGTTGAAGACGCCCCGCCGGCGTGCATACTGGGCAGATGGCGCGCACGGTCAAATGCATCAAGCTCGGGCGCGAGGCCGAGGGGCTCGATTTCCCGCCGTATCCCGGCGCGCTCGGCAAGCGCATCTTCGAGAACGTGTCGAAAGAGGCGTGGCGGCAGTGGCTCGAGCACCAGAAGATGCTGGTGAACGAGAACCGGCTCAACCTTGCCGACAAGAAGGCGCGCGACTATCTCGCGCAGCAGATGGAGGGCCATTTTTTCGGCAGTGGCGCCGACGTTGCCGCGGGCTACGTGCCGCCGACACAGCAGAAGTAGGCGGGCCTGGATGGAGAACGATTCGCCGCGGCCGGTCGAGATCAAGCTGCACCAGAAGTCGCGACGGATGGAGATTGCGTTCTCGGACGGCAGCCAGTTCGACTTGAGCTACGAGCTGCTGCGCGTGTACTCGCCTTCGGCCGAGGTCCGCGGCCACGGGCCGGGGCAGGAGGTGCTGCAGGTTGGCAAGCGAAACGTCGAGATCCTGTCGCTCGAGCCGAGCGGCAGCTACGCGGTCCAGCCGACGTTCTCCGACGGGCACAACACCGGCATCTATTCCTGGGATTACTTGTACGGGCTAGGCCAGAACCGCGAAAAGCTATGGCAGGAATACCTCGAGCGCCTGGAGCGGGCAGGGGCGAGCCGCGAGCCGGGTCCCGCGCCCTTCGAGGCGCGGCCGAAATCAAAGTAGCCGGCGCCTTCAAGGTCGTACTGATCAACCCCTATGAGCTGGGGCGGCAGCCGTTCGCCCTGGCGCAGCCTGCCGCCTGGCTGAAGCGCGAGGGCTTCGAAGTGAAGTGCCTCGATCTTTCACTGCAGAAGCTGGATGCTGGAGTCCTCGAGGACGCGGGCCTGGTGGCGATCTATGTGGGCATGCACACCGCCACGCGCATCGCGGTGCAGGCATTGCCGCGCATCCGAGCGCTGGCCCCGAATGCGCACCTGTGCGTCTATGGCCTCTACGCCCCGATGAACGAGGCGCTGCTGCGCGGGCTGGGTGTGCAGACCGTACTGGGTGGAGAGGTGGAGCCGGCGCTCGTTTCGCTATGCCAGGGACTCCGGATCAACGGAAATCCAAAGGCCCAAAGCGAGCCGGTCATCCGTCTCGACAGGATCGCGTTCCAGGTGCCGGACCGCAGTGGCCTGCCGAAGCTCTCGCGCTACGCCCACCTGGTGCTGCCCGACGGATCGACCCGCGTCGCGGGGTTCGCCGAGGGCAGCCGGGGCTGCAAGCACCTGTGCCGGCACTGCCCGGTGGTGCCGGTCTACCAGGGAAAGTTCCGCGTCGTCCCGGTCGACGCGGTGCTCGAGGACATCCGCCAGCAGGTGGAAGAAGGCGCCGCACATATTTCATTCGGCGATCCGGACTTCTTCAACGGGCCCACCCATGGCCTGCGGCTCGCGCGCGCCTTGCACGAAGCGTTCCCCCATGTCACGTTCGACGCGACCATCAAGGTTCAGCACCTAATCGACCATAAGGACCTCTTGCCGGAGCTGCGCGCGAGCGGATGCCTGTTCATCACCTCGGCCGTGGAAGCGGTGGACGACGAGATCCTGCGCCATCTCGACAAGAACCACACCAGCCGCGACTTCGACCGCGCCGTGGCGCTCACGCGCGAAGCCGGCATTGCGCTCGCGCCGACCTTCGTCGCCTTCACGCCTTGGACGACGCTGGACGGCTACATCGCGCTGCTCGAGCGGCTCGTGGAATTGCAGCTCGTGGAAAGCGTGCCGCCGGTGCAGCTCACCATCCGGCTGCTCGTTCCCGAAGGCTCCTGGCTTCTGAAGCTGCCCGGCTTCAGGGAAGGGCTCCTCGCCTTCGACCCCGCGCTCCTCGGCTATCCCTGGATCCATCGCGATCCCCGCGTGGATCGCCTGCAGCAGGACCTGCAAGCGCAAGTGGCTCGATGCGAGCAGGAAGGGCTTCCGCGCCGCGAAGTGTTCGCATCGATCTGGCGCATGGCCCACGAAGCGGCCGGGCGCGCCGCGCCGCCGCTCGCGGGCGATGTCGGCGCGCCGAGCCCGCGTCTGTCCGAGCCGTGGTACTGCTGCGCTGAGCCGACCGAGCAGCAGCTCCAGTCTTTCTGAGTGCCCATGAAAGCCATCGCCATAGGTTTTTTCGACTCGCCGCCGCCCGGCGTACCGCGCTGGCAAGGGGGCGCCGTGCCTGCCGGCTGCGTATTCTGGGAAAAAGCCATGAGCGGGCAGACGTTCTATACGCTGCCGGCCGATCACTACAACTGCGCCGTCGGAAGCCATACCCACAGCATCCCGCTGCCGGCCGAGCGTGCGCACGAGCTGAACGAAACGATCGTGTTCATGGCGCGAAACAATTACGTCGCGACCGAGGAAGTGCCGGGTATCCCGACACTCGCCCGATCTCCGGGCGCCGTGGCGTACGGCCCGATGGAGGGGGCGGAGTTCAAGGCCGATGTGGTGCTGATCGCGGCGAAGCCGGCGCAAGCCATGCTGATTTACGAAGCCGCACTCAAGGCGGGGGCGGGGGGCGCCATTGCGAAC
Source organism: Burkholderiales bacterium (assembly GCA_036374055.1). Taxonomy (GTDB): domain Bacteria; phylum Pseudomonadota; class Gammaproteobacteria; order Burkholderiales; family SG8-39; genus SCGC-AG-212-J23. The sequence continues at coordinate 11,281 of DASUUN010000230.1, read as the reverse complement.
GCCCTGGGTCGTCCGGCCTGCGCTGTCCTTCCGCTGACAATGGCAAGCCGCCAGGCTTCCCTCTCGCTCGGCTGCAAAGGCAACCGGACCTTTACCGGCTTGGCGGACGAAGAAATGTACGTGGCCATTGCCGGCGACAAGTGGGAAGCGGTCCTCGAGAAGCTTGCCGAAGCGAGCGAAGCCAACGCGGCGATGGAGAGGTTTTACCGCGGTCGAAAGACGCAGTTTTCGCCATGAAGCGTGTGCTGCTGCTACTGCCCACCACCGGCTACCGCAACAACGACTTTCTTGCGGCCGCCGAAAAGCTGGGTGTGCAGATCGTGGCCGCGGCCAACTACTGTCACCAGCTCGCGCCGTCGTGGGGGCTGTCCCCGATCATGGCGCTGCACTTCGATCAGCCGGCGCAGGCGGCGGACATCGCCTTGCGCGAGATGAATGGCATCCCGGACGCGGTGCTGGCCGTGGACGACTCGGGCGTCGAGCTCGCGGCCGTGCTGGCAGAGCGTCTGGGTCTACCGGGCAATCCCGCCCAGGCGGTGCGCCGGGTGCGCGACAAGCTCGCCTTCCGCCGGCTGCTCCACGAAGAACAATTCCGTTGTCCCGGATTCCGCCACCTGCCCAGCGGCGAAGATCCCCGGAAACTCCTTGCCGAGTTGAAGTTTCCCGCGGTGGTGAAGGCCCGGCGCCTGTCGGCAAGCCGCGGCGTCATCCGCGCCGACGACCCGCAAACGCTGCTGCGCGCGGTGAACTGGGTGCGCGCCATCCAGGCGCGTGCCGACCGTGACGCCGAGGCGCTGGGCCTCGTCATCGAGGACTTCATTCCGGGACGCGAGTACGCGCTGGAAGGCAGCCTGCGGCGAGGCAAGCTGACCACCGTCGCCCTGTTCGACAAGCCCGATCCGCTGGACGGGCCCTACTTCGAGGAAACGCTCTACGTCACGCCGTCGCGGCTGCCGCAGGCGCTGCAGGAGGGCATCCACCAGGAGGTGGCGCGCGCCTGCCGCGCCGCTGGGCTGGTGACCGGGCCGGTGCACGCGGAAGTGCGCGTCAACGACCAGGGCATCTGGCTTCTCGAGGTCGCGCCCCGCTCGATCGGCGGCCTGTGCGGCCGCGTGCTCGTCCACCTGCTGGGCATGAGCCTGGAGGAACTGATCTTGCGCCAGGCGGTGGACGAATCGCTGCCGTCGGTCCCGGTCAGCACTGAGGCGGCCGGCGAGCGCGACGCCGCGGGCGTGATGATGATCCCGATTCCACGGCGCGGCATTTACCGTGGGCTCGAAGGCCTCGCCGCCGCGCACTCGGTACCTGGCGTCACCGGCGTCGCTATTACGGTGGAGCTCGGCCAGATCATTGCGCCGCCTCCCGACGGAGCGAGCTATCTCGGGTTCATCTTTTCCCGGGCCGCGAGTCCCACGGCTGCGGAAACGGCGCTGCGCAGCGCCCATGGCCGGCTGCGCTTCGATATCCGCCCCGAGTATCCGGCGACGATGAAGCAGGCCTGAAGCCCGATTCCGGCACTCGGCGCGGGTCTGGTCGAGATGAGGCCGTCCCTGCGCTTCACGGCCCCTTGACACGGCTGAAGAGTGCCCTCGAGCGCAAGGATGGTGAGAAAGCGAAGACCTGACAGCGGGTCGAGGCGGTATTGCGAGAGATGCGCGGCCCGCACCAGAGTTAGAAGAATTGTCAGCGACCGCTTCTGGCCGAGAGCGGACATGCCGAGCCCCAAGCAGCCCAAAGGCGCGCAGGTCATCTCTGCCCGTAGAATAGCGGCGCTCTCCATGCGCCGCCTCCGCCCCGCCCGTTGATCGACGCGGACCGCTATCCGCACGCCGTCCGGGGCATCGGGCTCATGGTGCTCGGGACCACTTCTTTCGCCTGCCTGGACACGTTCTCGAAGATCCTCGTGGCCTACTACCCCGCGCCCGCGCTGGTGTGGCTGCGCTTCGTGCTGCAGACGCTGGTGATGGCGGCGATCTTCCTGCCGCGCATGGGGCGCGGCCTGGTGCGCACCACGTCGCTCGGCTTGCAGCTCGTGCGCGGGCTGTTCCTGATCGGCGCGAGCGTGCTGTTCGTCCTTTCGCTCGGCCACATGCAGATCGCGGAGGCGGCGGCCATTACGTTCCTCGCGCCGGTCATCGTGGCGCTGACGGGCGGCTGGCTTCTGGGCGAGCACGTGCATGTGCGGACCTGGCTGGCCGTGGCCGGCGGCTTCACCGGGGTGCTGCTCATCATCCAGCCCGGCGGCGCCGGCTTCACCTGGTATTACGTGTTGCCGCTGGGCTGCGCGTTCTCCATGGCCGGGTACCAGCTCCTCACCCGAAAGCTCGCCGGCCACGACGACCCGATCACCACGCTGTTCTACCCGGGACTCATCGCGTGCCTGGCCGTCCCGGCCGTATTCCCGGGCTCCGCGTTCGACGTGCCGCAGCAGCCGCTGCACCTCGCCATGCTTGCCGCGATCGGCGTGCTCGGCGCGGTCGGGCACTTCCTGCTCATCCGCGCCCACCACCACGCGCCGGCGACGCTGCTCGCGCCCTTCGGCTACTCGCAGCTCGTGGTGGTGACGATCCTCGGCTTCGTGGTGTTCCGGCAGCTGCCGAACGCGCTCGCGCTCGGAGGAATGGCGCTGGTGGCGGGCTCGGGGCTGGGACTCGTGCTCGCCAACCGCCGGGCGGCGTAGGCCGGGCCTTCAGGCGTCGTCCGCGCTGCCTCCACGCGGCGTCTTTTTCCGCTCGGCTGCCTCGCGCAGCGCCTCGACCTCCTCTTCGAAAGCCGCTATGCAACTGTCGGGCGCATTGGCATTGCCCAGGAGAAAAACCCGCACCTTCTCGAACTCTTCCTCAAGAGTGGCGGGAAGGTCGTCGCGTCTTGCCGTACGAAGCAAGGTAACCACGGCAGCCTTCACTGAAAGAACCCTGGCGTAAAGCTCAAGGCCTTCTTCCCTTGTCATCATGGTCGTCGTTCCTTGGCAGAACCTGCCAGCCTATCGGAAGCTAGACCATAAGGTACTGCTCCCGCACCTCGGGATGCGCGGACAGCTCGGCAGGCGTGCCTTCGTAGGGGATTGCGCCGCGCTCGATGATGAGGACGCGGTCGGCGAGCTCGGTGGCGAAGCGCAGGTTCTGCTCGGAGATGAGGACGGTGGTGCCGGCGGCCTTGAGGCGCTTGAGGCGCTGCAGGATGGCGTCGACCACCATGGGGGCGAGGCCTTCGGAGGGTTCGTCGAGAAGGAGAAGGCTGGGGTTGCCGAGGAGCGTGCGGGCGATGGCGACCATGCGCTGCTGGCCGCCGGAGAGGGTGGAAGCGCGGCGGCCGAGGAAACCGGCGACGTCGGGAAAGAGCTCGAGGACTTGCGGCACGTCCCAGCGGGTGATGCCGTCGCGCGTGGCGCGGCGGGCGGCTTCGAAGTTCTCGGCGACGGTCAGGCCGCCGAACAGGCGGCAGTTCTCCGGGACGAAGCCCAGGCCGGCGCGGCAGGCTTCGAAGGGCTCGCGGCCGTGGATCGCGGCGCCGTCGAAGCGGATGGTGCCGGCGCGCGGGCGCACCAGGCCCATGATGCTGCTCAGGGTGGTGGTCTTGCCGGCGCCGTTGCGCCCGAGGAGCGCGACGACTTCGCCGCGCTTGACCTCGAGCGACAGGCCGAACAGGACCTGGCTGTCGCCATAGGCGGTTTCGAGGCCGCGGACTTCGAGCAGCGCCACGCGCCCTAGCGGGGGCGGACTTTCTTCACCTCTTCGCAGCTGCGCGCCACAGTCTCGGTGTTGATCGCCTTGACGTCGCCCATGCCGATGCCGTCGGGCAGGCTGGCGTCGCGCTTCACGTTACCGACGTAGAAGTTGTACAGCGCCATGTTGTCGCACGCGCGCACCTTGGTCATCCCGGTCGGGCCTTCGAACTGCACGGTGCCGAGCGCCTTGATCACCTTCTCGACGTCGTCGGCGGTGCCGGCCTTGCGGATCGCCTCGGTGAGCATCTTGCCGGCGACGTAGCCGACCGTGGTGGAGCCGGTGGCGTAGGTGCCCATGCGCTTCTGGATCTCGGCGGCGAAGGCCTTGGATTTGGCGCTGTCGATGGCGTAGAACGGGTACCACACCGTGCCCATGGTGTCGGGCGGCAGCGAATCCTTGAGCGCGCCCATCTTGGCGAGGTCCAGGCCGTGGGTGAAGAACCGCGTCTTGCCGCTGAACAGGCCGAAGTCGCGCGCCGAGCGCAGGAAGTTCACCAGGTCGGCGCCGAACATGCCGCCGACGATGAGGTCGACCGGCTGCGCCTGCAGCGCGGTGACGTGCGGGCCGTAGTCGGTGGCGCCGAGCTTGGGCCACTCCTGGCGCACCACGGTGATGTCCGGGCGAGCCACCTTGAGGCCGGCGATGAAGTCCGCCGCGAAGTGCTGGCCGTACTCGTAGTCCGGCGCGATCACCGACACGCGCTTGATGTCCGGGCGCGACTTCAGGTGCTGGGCCATGACGCGGCCGATCTCGACCGTGGAGAGGTTGGCGCGCGCCACGTAGTCGTGGCCCGACTCGCCGGTGAGGCGCTTGGTGGTGGCGAAGCCGCCGGTGATCAGGACCTTGTGCTCCTTGCCGAGGTTGCCCACCGCCACCGCCGCGCCGCTGTGGATGCCGACGGTGACGTACTTGATCTTCTCCTCGAGGATCATGCGGCGGCCCTCGGTGACCGCCTTCTCCACCGAGCCGCCCATGTCGGCGGTGACCAGCTCGAACGGCCGGCCGTTCACCCCGCCGGCGGCATTGGCCTCGTCGACCGCGATCTGGAAGCCGGTGCGGATGCTGTCCGCGATGAACGCGAAGCCGCCGCTGTAGATGTCGATCAGGCCGAGCTTCACCGGCTCGCCGCGCGGCTGCGCGGCGGCGCCGGCGGAGAAAAGCGCCAGCGCAAGAATGAATGCAGTGCGTGTCATCGCGGCCTCCTCGGAAGGGATGGCGGAATTGTCCGGACAAGGACTTCCCGTTGTCAAGGCGCTTGCGGCATACTGGCCCGGCGTGATCGACTCCGTCGTCCAGCAGCTCGCCTGGGTGCAGAACCCGGTCGTGGTGGCGCGCCAGCTGCTCGCCGGCGTGTCGAACGGCATGCTCCTGTTCCTCATCTCCGTCGGCCTGACGCTGATCTTCGGCGTGCTGCGGGTGCTCAACTTCGCGCACGGCACGCTCTTCATGCTCGGCGCTTTCGTGGCGGCGAGCATCATCGGGCTCGCGCCGCAGCACGGCGGCGCGTTCGCCGCGGCGCTCCTCGGCGCCTCGGCAGCGCTCGCGCTGCTCGGCGCGGCCATCGAGACCGGCGTCCTGCGGCGCATCTACCGCGCGCCGCACGAGTTCCAGCTCCTCGCCACCTTCGCGCTGGTGTTCATCCTCGGCGACGCGGTGAAGCTCATCTGGGGCCGCGAGGACCTGAGCGTCGCGACGCCGGAGCTGCTCTCCGGCGCCTCGCGCGCGCTCGGCCTCACCTTCCCCACCTATCGCCTGTTCCTGATCGCCGTGGGCGTCGTGGTCGCGATCGCGCTGTGGCTGGTGCTGCACCGCACCCGCTGGGGCATCTTCGTGCGCGCCGCCACCATGGACCGCGGCATGCTGAGCGCGCTCGGCGTCAACACGCGCGTGCTTTTCACCTCGGTGTTCGCGCTCGGCGCGGCGCTCGCCGGCCTGGGCGGCGCGCTCGCCGCGCCGGTGGTGGCGGTCGGCCCCGGGCTGCACGCGCAGGTCATCATCGACGCCTTCGTCGTGGTGGTGATCGGCGGCATGGGCAGCGTCATGGGCGCGCTGGTGGCCTCGCTGCTGGTGGGCATCGTGAACGCCTTCGGCATCCTCGCCATGCCCGGCGCCGCCGTGGTGCTCACCTTCGCGGTGATGGCCATCGTGCTCATCGTGCGGCCCAGAGGACTTTTCGGAGCGCCTGAATGATCCCCCGCTTTTGCCGCCCCCCTGAGAAGGGGGGAGCGAGCGAAGTTGGCGAGCGGGGGGTTTTCTGTTCGCGAAAACCAACCCCCCGCTTGCCTGCCGCGATGCGGCAGGCTCACGGCCCCCTTGTCAGGGGGCCGGCCTCGTGAGCCGAGTGACGATCGCATGGCTAGCCGGCGCGATCGCACTGCTCGCGCTGCCGCTCGCGCTGTCCGAGTTCTGGATCTTCATCGCCATCGAGGTGCTCGCCTTCGCGCTCTACGCGGTGAGCTTCAACGTGCTGCTCGGCTACGGCGGCATGCTGTCTTTCGGCCATGCCGCCTTCTTCGGCGTGGGCGGCTATGCCGCGGCGATCCTCGTGAAGAGCGCGGGCCTGCCGGCCGGCCTCGCCTTCGCCCTGCTGCCGCTGGCCGCCATGGCGGTGGCGGCGGCGTTCGCCGCGCTGATCGGCTTTTTCTCGGTGCAGCGCTCCGGCATCTACTTCGCCATGCTCACGTTCGCCTTCCAGATGCTGCTGTACACCATCGCGCTCAAGGCGACCGGGCTCACCGGCGGCGACGACGGGATGACCGGCCTCAGGGCGCCCGGGCTGCTGGCGCAGCCGCTCTACTACTACTACTTCGCCCTGGCGCTCATCGCGCCGGCGCTCTACGTCCTCTACCGCCTGGTCAGCTCGCCGTTCGGCTACACGCTGCGCGCGCTGCGCGCCAATCGCCTGCGGGTCCAGTACATCGGCGTGGACGTGCGCGCGCACCAGCTCGCCGCCTTCGTCATCACCGGCGCCTTCGCCGGGCTGGCGGGCGGCGTGTTCGCGCTGTCCAGCGGCAACGTCTTCCCCGGCTGGCTCAACTGGACCGCGAGCGCCACGCCGATCGTCATGGCCGTGCTGGGTGGGATGCACACCTTCCTCGGCCCGGCGCTCGGCGCGGCGGTGTACGTGGTGCTCGAGGTGCTGATCAGCGGGCGCACCGAGTACTGGCCGCTCGCGATGGGCGCCATCATCCTCGCCCTGGTGCTGGCCGCGCCGACCGGCCTCGCGGGCTTGTGGCAGGGAAAGGCATCGTGAGCGAGCCCATTCTGCGCGTGGAGTCGCTCGCCAAGCGCTTCGGCGGCCTGGAAGCGCTGGGCGGCGTGGACCTGTCGGTGGCGCGCGGCGAGTTCCGCGCCATCATCGGGCCGAACGGCGCCGGCAAGAGCACCTTCTTCAACGCCATGACCGGGCTGCTGCGCCCGGATGCCGGGCGGGTGTTCTTCGAAGGACACGAGGTCACCGGCGAGCCGCCGCATCGCCTGGTGCGCCGCGGCGTGGCGCGCACCTTCCAGATCACCAGCGTGTTCCACGACCTGACGGCGCTCGAGAACGTGCAGATCTCGCTGCTCGCGCATGCGCGGCGCGCCTGGAGCGTATGGCCCCGGGCGCGCACGCTGCAGACCGAACGTGCGAAGGAGCTGCTGGTGCTGGTGGGATTGGGTGGAGCGGAGAAGCGAGCTGCCGGCACCCTGTCGCACGGCGACCAGAAGCGCCTGGAGCTCGCCATCGCGCTCGCCGGCGAGCCGCGGCTGCTGCTGCTCGACGAGCCGACCGCGGGCATGGCCGCGCAGGAGCGCCTCGAATCGATCAGGCTCGTGCACCGCGTGGCGCAGGAGCTCGGCTTGTCGTGCGTCTTCACCGAGCACGACATGGCCGTGGTATTCGCCGTCGCCACGCGCATCACCGTGATGCACCAGGGCCGCGTGCTCGCCGAAGGCACGCCCGCCGAGGTGCGCGCGCGCCGCGAGGTGCAGCAGGTCTACCTGGGAGAGACCGCATGAGGTGCTTTGTTTCGCGGAAACCACCCCCCCGCTCGCCTTCGGCTCACGACCCCCTTCTCAGGGGGTCAGTAAAGGCGTGCCATGAATTTTGATCCGATCCCCGAGCACGAGATGCTGCGCGACAGCGTGCGCGAGTTCTTCGCGCGCGAGCTGCCCGAGGAGCGCATCCGCGAGATGGACCGCGCGCGGCGCATCCCGCGCGAGCTCTGGAAGCGCTTCGCCGCCCTGGGCTGGACCGGGCTGTCGGTGCCGGCCGAGTACGGCGGCAGCGGCGCCGACGTGTCGACCGCCGCGGTGTTCTGCGAGGAGCTGGCGCGCCGCTTCCCGTCGCTCGCCACCGACTGGCTGCTGATCTCGATGACCGCCCGGGTGCTGCGCGAGTCGGGCACCGCGGCGCAGAAGGCCGAGCTGCTGCCGCGGCTCGCCGCGGGGGAGTTCCTGATGGCCTTCGGCATGAGCGAGCCCGGCGGCGGCACCGACGTGCTCGCCCTCAGGACGCGCGCCCGCCTGGAAGGCGCGGAATGGGTGCTGCAGGGCCAGAAGCTCTATACCTCGCTCGCCGACGACGCCGACGCGATCCTGGTGCTGTGCCGCACCGATCCTGCCGAGGGCGCGAAGCGCGCGCGAGGCCTGTCGCTCGTGCTGACGCCGAGAAACCAGGGCGGCGTGCAGGTGCGGCGCCTGGAGCTCATGGGCCAGCGCGCCGCCTGCACCTGCGAGGTATTCCTCGACGATGCGCGCGCGCCGGCCGACGCGGTGGTCGGCGAGCAGGGGCGCGGCTGGTACACGCTGCTGCGCACGCTCGACGAAGAGCGCATCCTGTGCGCGGCGATGTACGTCGGCATCACCGCCGCGGCGCTCGAGCAGTCGCTGCAGTACGCGCGCGAGCGCACCGCGTTCGGCCGGCCGATCGGCGCCTACCAGGCGGTGCAGCACCCGCTCGCCGACACCGCCGCGGAGCTGGAGCAGATCCGCCTGCTCACCGCCAAGGCCGCCTGGCTGCAGAGCGAGGGGCGCGATTGCGCCACCGAAGCGGCGATGGCCAAGCTGGCGGCGAGCGAAACCGCGGTGCGCGCCACCGACCGCGGCATGCGCGTGCTGGGCGGCTACGGCCTGGTCGAGGCGAGCCCGATGGAGCGCCTGTTCCGCGACACGCGCCTGGGGCCGTTCAGCCCGATCTCCAACGAGATGGTGCGCAATTTCCTGAGCGAGCGGCTGGGATTGGAGCGCTCGTACTGATGAGGGGCCTTGCCTGCATCATGGGCGCGTACGAGCATCCGACGCGCAAAGCCCCCGACAAGTCGGTGGCGCAGCTGCACGCCGAGGTGATGAGCGGCGCGCTGGCCGACGCCGGGCTCTCCCGGCAGGATATCGACGGCTACTTCTGCGCCGGCGACGCGCCGGGCCTGGGGCCGCTGTCGATGGTCGACTATCTGGGTCTCAAGGTGCGCCATGTCGACTCTACCGAGACCGGCGGCTCCTCCTACCTGGTGCACGTGGCGCACGCCGCCGAGGCGATCGCGGCGGGGCGCTGCAACGTGGCGCTCGTCACGCTCGCCGGGCGGCCGCGCTCCGAGGGCTCGAGCGGCATGCAGCCGCGCAGCTACGGCGCGGCCGCGCCGGACGCGCCCTTCGAGAACCCTTACGGCCCGGCCACGGTGAACATGTACGGCATGGTTGCCATGCGCCACATGCACGAGTTCGGCACCACCAGCGAGCAGCTCGCCTGGATCAAGGTGGCGGCGTCGCACCACGCGCAGCACAACCCGCACGCGATGCTGCGCGACGTGGTCACGGTGCAGGATGTGCTCGACTCGCCGGTCATCGCCGATCCCTTGCACCGCCTGGATTGCTGCGTGGTAAGCGACGGTGGCGGCGCGCTCCTCGTGACGCGCCCAGAGATTGGGAGGGATTTGAGGAAACCCATCGTACGCGTGATCGGCGCGGGGGAAGCGGTCAAGGGACAGGCGGGCGGCAGGGTCGACCTCACCTGGTCGGCCTCGGCCTGGTCCGGCGCCGCGGCTTTCGCCCAGGCCGGGATCAAGCCCGCCGACATCCAGTACGCCTCGATCTACGACAGCTTCACCATCACCGTGCTCATCCAGCTCGAGGACCTCGGGTTCTGCGCCAAGGGCGGCGGCGGGCGCTTCGTCGCCGACGGCAACCTCATCTCCGGCACGGGCAAGCTGCCCTTCAACACCGACGGCGGCGGCCTTTGCAACAACCATCCGGCCAACCGCGGCGGCATGACCAAGATCATCGAAGCCGTGCGGCAGCTGCGCGGCGAAGCGCACCCGGCGGTGCAGGTAAAGAACTGCGGGCTCGCGCTGGCCAACGGCACCGGGGGCCAGCTCGCCTCGCGCCACGGCAGCGCCACCCTCATCCTGGAGCGCGCATGAGCAACCCCGAGGCGAAACCGTTCTTCGACGCCGCGCGCGAGGGCAAGCTGCTCCTCAAGCGCTGCCTCGCGTGCAAGGCGCTGCACTACTACCCGCGCGCCCTCTGCCCGTTCTGCGCAAGCGATCGCACCGAGTGGGTCGCCGCGCAGGGCCGCGGCATCATCTACTCCTACAGCGTGATGCGCCGGGTCGACAAGCCCTACGCCATCGCCTACGTGACGCTCGAAGAAGGCGTCACAATGCTCACCAGCCTGGTCGATTGCGATTTCGACCGCCTGCGCATCGGCGACCCGGTGCGCGTCGTGTTCAGGCCCAAAGGGGACGACACCGTACCGATGTTCACGCCCGCATGATCTTTACCGCCATCAAGCCCGCGCGTTTCCCGTGGTTCGATTATTCGCGCTATTCGTTCTCGCTCGGGTTGAGCAGCCCCGCCGGCACCTACCTCTCGGGCCACACCGCGTCCGAGTACGACCCGGCCGCGCGGCGCATCGTGGTGCGCGGCACGATGACCGAGCAGGTGCGCACCGCCTACGCCAAGATCGGCGCCATCCTGGAAGCCGGCGGCCTCGGCTACCGCGACGTGACGCGCATCGTGGAGTACGTGCGGCCCGAGGGCATCGAGCGCCATGCCGAGGCAGCGGCCGTGCGCGCGCAGCTCTTTGCCGGGAATCGATTGACGGTAAACACGGTGCCGGTGAAGAGCCTGCTGCGGCCCGAGGCCCTCATCGAGATCGAAGCGACGGCCGGCAGCCCCGCGGAGGTCGTCTACCTGCCCACGATCCAGCCGCTCGACGAGCAGGGCAACCTCATCGGCGCCGGCGACGTCGTGGCGCAGACCCACGCCATCTTCGAGCGCGCGGGCCGCATGCTGGCCGCGCTCGGGCTGGGCTTCGACCGCGTCGTGAAAACGCTCGACTACCTCACGCCCGCGGCGCTTGCCGCCTACAAGGGCACCGGGCGGGTGAGGAAGCAGTATCTCGGCCCGGTGTACCCCGCCGCGGCCGGCATCCTCATGCCGCGCCTGTTGCACCCGCAGGCCCTCATCCAGTACGACTTCATCGCGAGCCGCGAGGCGCCGGTGGCGGTGAACCCGGGCTGGACGCGCTACCAGAAGCTCACCTACAGCCCGGCGGTGCGCGCCGGCAGGCTGCT
>DASUUN010000229.1:0-6853 GCA_036374055.1 Burkholderiales bacterium | reverse complement strand
AAAAAATCTCCGCCGGCCTCAAGGCGCGCAGCGACGAGCTGGCGAAAACGATCGCGCAGGAAGTCGGCATGCCGCTGAAGATGGCGAGCCGCATCCAGGCGGGATTGCCGATAGCCAACTTCGCGAACTATGCAAAGCTGGTGAGGGAGTTCCAGTTCGAAAACCGGGTCGGAAATTCGCTCGTAGTGCGCGAGCCGGTGGGGGTCGTCGGCGCCATCACGCCGTGGAACTACCCGCTGCACCAGATCACGCTCAAGGTGGCGCCGGCGCTCGCCGCCGGCTGCACGGTGGTGCTCAAGCCCTCGGAGGTCGCGCCGTTCAACGCTTTCATCCTCGCCGAGTGCGCCGAAGCCGCCGGGCTGCCCGCCGGCGTGCTCAACCTGGTGACCGGCGTGGGCGCGCAGGCCGGCGAGGCGCTGGTGAAGCATCCCGGCGTCGACATGATCTCCTTCACCGGCTCCACCCGCGCCGGCAAGCGCATCTCCGAGCTCGCCGCGCAGAGCGTGAAGCGCGTGGCGCTGGAACTGGGCGGCAAGAGCGCCTCGGTGATCCTGGAGGACGCCGACCTGGCGCTCGCGGTGAAGAGCACGGTGAACGGCTGCTACCTCAACTCCGGCCAGACCTGCACTGCCCTCACCCGCATGCTGGTGCCGGAGTCGAAGTACCAGGAGGCGGCGAATCTCGCGGCCGAGGTGGCGAAGAGCTTCACCATCGGCGACCCGCTCGCCGAGACCACCAAGCTCGGGCCGCTCACGTCGAAGGCGCAGCTCGAGCGCGTGCGCGGGTACATCAGGAAGGGCATGGACGAAGGCGCGGAGCTGGTCGCCGGCGGCGCCGAGCCGCCCGAGGGCGTGCCGCCCGGCGGCTACTACGTGCGCCCGACGGTGTTCGGCAAGGTGAAAAACAGCATGACCATCGCGCAGGAGGAGATCTTCGGCCCGGTGCTCGCCATCATCCCGTACAAGGACGAGGAGGACGCGGTGCGCATCGCAAACGACAGCGTCTACGGCCTCGCCGGCGCGGTCTGGTCGAAGGACGAGGGCCGCGCCCAGCGCGTCGCGCGCCGCATCCGCGCCGGCCAGATCGACATCAACGGCGGCGCCTTCAACATGAACGCGCCCTTCGGCGGCTTCAAGCAGTCGGGCCACGGCCGCGAGGCGGGCGTGTACGGCCTGGAAGAGTTTCTCGAGTACAAGAGCCTTCAGTTGAAGGGCTGATCGTGCGCCCGTCGACCGGTCTTCTTGCTGCCCCCCTGACAAGGGGGGAGGCGAGCGGCTTTTGCGAGCGGGGGGTTTGGTGTTCGCCAAAACCAACCCCCCGCTCGCCTTCGGCTCACGACCCCCTTGTCAGGGGGTCGACCCTATGAGCGTCAAGCAGCTGCTCGACCTTACCGGCAAGACCGCCCTGGTCACCGGCGGCTCGCGCGGCCTCGGGCTGCAGATGGCCGAGGCGCTGGGCGAGATGGGCGCGAAGATCGCGATCACGGCCCGGAAGAAGGACGAGCTCGAGGAAGCGGTTTCCCATCTGACAAAAATCGGGATTCCTGCCGTATCGTACGTGTGCGACATCGGCAAGCGGGATGCGATTGCGCCGCTCGTCGAGGCGGTCCTCAAGAGGTTCGGGAAAGTCGACATCCTGGTGAACAACGCCGGCACCACCTGGGGCGCGCCGGCGGAGGACCATCCGCTGGAGGCCTGGGACAAGCTGGTGAACGTCAACCTCACCGGCGCGTTCGTGCTCACGCAGCTCATCGGCAAGCGCTCCATGATCCCGGCGAAATGGGGCCGCATCGTCAACATCGCCTCGATCGCCGGCCTGATGGGCCAGGACAAGCGCATCGTGCAGACCATCGCCTACAACGCCACCAAGGGCGGGCTGGTGAACTTCACGCGCGCGCTCGCGGCGGAGTGGGGCGAGCACGGCATCACGGTGAACGCCATCTGCCCCGGGTTCTTTCCCTCGAAGATGACCCAGGCCACCCTGGGCACCACCGGCGAGCTGATCCGCGACTGGACCCCCACCAAGCGCCTGGGCAACGACGAGGACCTGAAGGGGCTGGTGGTGCTGCTCGCCTCGGAGGCCTCGCGCCACATCACCGGGCAGGCGATCGCCGTGGACGGGGGCGCCACGGTCATATGAAGAACCCGCTGGAGTTCACGCGGGACTACCAGAAGAAGATCCCGTTCGTCACGCTGCTCAAGATCCGGACCGAGACCCTCGGGCAGGGGACGGCGCAACTGTCGCTGCCGATCGAGCCGCAGTTCACCAACAGCCTGGGCTCCGTGCACGGCGGGGTCATCATGTCGCTGCTCGACGTGGCCTTGTGTACCGCGGCGCGCACGCTGCATCCCGACTCGGTCGGCGTGGTGACCATCGACCTCAGCACCTCGTTCATCGGCGCGGGCAGCGGCGCCCGGCTGCTGGCCGAAGCGCGCGTCCTGAAAGATGCGCGTACCATGAGCTTCGTGGAAGCCGAGGCGAGGAACGAGGACGGCTCCCTGGTGGCCAAGGCCATCGCCACTGTGCGGGTGAGACAAAAGGAGAAAACATGAGCACCCCCAACCCCTACGCAGCACCGAAAGCGACGGTCGCGGACGCCGCCAGTCCGCAGCAGGGCAACTTCGTCCCCGGGGGCCGCAGCGTGCCGGCCGGCAACGGCTGGGCGTGGATTGCCCAGGGCTGGGACTACTTCAAGCGCCGGCCGGGCCTGTGGATCGGCATCATCGTGGTGCTGGCGGTGATTTCCATCGTCGCCGCGTTCATCCCGTTCATCGGCTCGATCGCCCTCATGGTGCTGTTCCCGGTGTTCACCGCCGGCCTGATGCTCGGCTGCCGGGCGCTCGAGCAGGGCGGCGAGCTGGAGTTCGGCCACCTGTTCGCCGGGTTCCGCGACCGCTTCGGCACGCTGGCCGCGGTGGGCGCCATCTACCTCGTGGCGACGATGGTGATCGCGCTGGTGGTCGGCCTGGTCACCGGCGCGAGCATGTTCGCCATGATGAGCGGCGGCGGCGACGGCGATCCGGCCGCCGCGGCCGGCGCGCTCGCCGGCGTGCTGCTCGCCGTGCTGGTCATGCTGGCGCTGATGATCCCGGTATTCATGGCGGTGTGGTTCGCCGCCCCGCTGGTGGTATTCCACGACCGCGGCGCGCTCGACGCGATGAAGGAGAGCTTCAGCGGCTGCCTGCGCAACATCGTGCCGTTCCTGCTCTACGGCGTGGTCCTGACGATCTTGAGCTTCGTCGCCATGATCCCGTTCGGCCTGGGCTTCCTGGTGCTCGGCCCCGTGGCGGTGGCTTCCGTGTACACCGCGTACCGCGACATCTACTTCACGGCGTAGCGAAGCGCCTGCGGCCGGCCCACAGCCAGGCGAGACCGGCCGCCTGCACCGCCCATAGCGCGCCCAGCGCCCAGCCGTAGCCGCGCGGGTCGTAGCCCGTGGCGGTGGCGGGCCACAGGTTGAGGATCGCGCCGGTGGCCCACTGGCCGATGAAGATGCCGAAGAAGGTGAAGGTATTGAGCGCCGTGTTGATGCGCCCCGCCATCTCGCGCGGGTAGCGCCGGGTCAGGATGGAATGCGCGAGGGTCGCCCCGGTGCCGCAGAACACGAAGGCGGCCCAGATCAGGACCGCCCCGGCAGTGGTACCCAGAATGAGCAATCCCAGAAAAACCAGCGCGCCCGCCACCCCGCCCACGAACAGCGGCAGCTGCGAGCGCCCGCGCCGCGCCAGCAGGTCGGCCATGCGGCCGAAGGAGAAGTAGCCCGCGATGAGCGCAAGCGCGACCACGGCCAGCCCCTGCGCCGCGGCGGCCGGGTCATAGCCCGCGACGTCGCGCAGCCACGCCGTGACCCACAGCGTAAAGAGCGACACCACGGCGCACTGGGTGCTGCCGATCGCCAGCGCCACGCGCCAGAACGCGCCGTCGCGCGCGATGGCGGCGAGGCCGGCGAGCTGCTCGCGCAGCTTTCCCGGCTTGTGCGGCCCGGGGTGCTCGGGCACGAGCAGCACGAACACCGCGATCAGCAGGACCGTCGATGCCGCCAGGAACGCGAAGATCTCCCGCCACGAGTAGGCGCGCAGCGCGAGCTCGAGCGGCGCCGAGGCGGCGATCGCGCCCAGGCCGCCCATCGAGTAGGCGAGCGCGATCATGGTGCCCATGCGCTCCGGCGGAAACCACAGGATGAAGGCCTGGATCGAGGCCATCAGGCACGCCGACACGCCCACTCCGATCAACGCTCGCGCCGCAACGAGGCTTCCGAAGGAATCCGCCCTTGCGAAAAGCAACGCGCCCGCTGCCGCCAACAGGAGCAGCGAGCCATTCACGCGCCGTGGACCGAAACGGTCGAGCAGCACCCCGAGCGGAATCTGGAACAGCCCGAAGGAGAAGAAGTACACCCCGGTGAGAAAGCCGAGCTGCTCGGCCGAGATGCCGAACTCGCCCACCAGCGAAGGCGCGAGCACCGCGTTGACCGCGCGGTAGACATACGACAGGAAATACCCTGCCAGGAACGGCAGGACCACCCGGAAGGCGATCAAGCCTTGGGGGGCGATTCCAGGCCGCCGAGGTAGAAGCGGTTCCAGGTCGGGCTGATGATGATCTCGTTGACGCAGGCACGCGGCGGGAGCGAGGCGACGAAGGCGATGGTCCTGCCCAGGTCGTCGGCCTGCAGCATGCGCGCGCGCACTTCCGGGGTTGGGGGCACCGGGCGCTTCTCCAGGATCGGCGTGGCCACCTCGCCGGGCAGCACCGAGGTGGCGCGGATGCCGTTGGCGCACTCCTCCATGTTGATCGACTCGGTGAGCGCCACCACGGCGTGCTTGGTGGCGTTGTAGCCCGGCCCGGTGAGCGTGCTGGCGTAGCGCCCGGCCCAGGAGGAGACGTTGATGATCAGGCCGTCCTTGCGGCTGCGCATGCCGGGCAGCACCGCGTGCACGCAGTAGAACATGCCCGACAGGTTGATCGCGACGATCTGGTCCCAGGACTCGAGCGACACGTTGTGGAAGTTGCGCCGCGGGCTGTTGATGCCGGCGCTGTTGACCAGGATGTCGACGCGTCCGATCTTCGCCGCCACCCTGGCCACGTCCTCCTTGCTCGAGACGTCGAGGGGGATGGCCTCGCAGCTCCCGGCCGCTCGAATTTCCTTTTCGGCCTTCTTCAATGTCTCGGGGCTTCGGCCGGAGATGACGACATGGGCCCCGGCACGGGCGAGCTCTATTCCCCCGGCCAGGCCGATGCCCGAGCCGCCACCGGTGATCCAGGCCACCTTTCCCTTCAGGTGCGACATCACGACTCTCCTGTGCCGTTCAAGGCGTAATCGAAGATCTGGTAGCTCTTCAGCGTCGCCGCGCCCGCCCTGAGCTTGTACTCGTCGTTCAGCGGCGCGCTCAGGATGAACGGCACCCTGGCCTCCGACACCCCGCCGTGGGTGCGCAGGCGGTGGCCCTCCAGGCCCGAGAGGTCGTGCTGCGCCTGCGAGCCGCCGACGCACGTGTCGGCGGTGGCGATCACCACGACGTCCGCCTCGCGGTCGGCCGGCAAGTCGTGCACGCGGCAGGCCGTGGCTTTGTCCAGCACGCTTTCTATTCCGGGGAGACCGTGAATCGCCGCCATCACGTCTTGCGGCGTGGCCTTGCCCTGGCACCACACGCGCACGAAGCCGCCGAGCGCGCCGTGGTGGGCGACGAAGGCGTCGGTGATCGGGCAGATGACCCGGGTGTCCCCCTTGCCGAAGCGCGCGTCGAGGATGTCCTGCAGCCAGATGACGTTCGGCCGGCCGGCGGCGTCGGACTTGTCGTTCATGCCGTGGTCGGCGGTCAGCGCCACCAGCGCGCCGAGCTCGGCGAGCCGGCCGAAGCGCCGGTCGATCTCCTGGTAGAAGCGCCTCGCCTCGGGCTCGTGCGGCGCGTACTTGTGCTGCACCCAGTCGGTGAGCGACAGGTAGAGCAGGTCCGGGCGCCTTTGCTCCAGCAGCCGGATGCCGGCCTCGAGCACGAACAGCGACAGCTCCATCGAGTACATGTCCGGCTGCGGCATGCCGACCAGATCGATGACCTTATCGACGCCGTTCTCCGCAAAAGTACAGCGGCTGGCATGCTCTGACGAAAACGACACGTTGCCCCGGGAAACTTCGAGGCCCTTGCCGAGCTGCTTTCTCAGCTTGTCCTTGGCGGTGATGGACACCACCTTCGCGCCGGCGTCGGCGAAGCGCGCGAGGATCGTGTCGCCGCGCAGCAGCTCAGGCCCGGTCATCACTACGGCTTCCCCGGTCTTCACGTCCAGGTAATAGTTGCCGGAGATGCCATGCCGCGATGCCGGCGTGCCCGTGATGATCGACATGTTGTTCGGGCAGGTGAAGCTCGGCACCGTGCCCTCGGCGATCACGCTGAAGCCTTCCCGCATGAAGCGCGCGATGTTCGGGATCGCGCCCTCGGCCAGGTACTGGCGCAGGTAGGCGGGGTCGCCGCCGTCGATGCACACCACGGCCGCCGGCCGGCGCGGCCAGCGGTAGCCGACGCCGTTGACCGTGACCACGGGCCTAGCGCCGGGCGTACTGGGTCGCACCGAACAGGACTTCTTTCTGCTCCTTGGTCATCTCGCCCGCGCGGCGCGCGTCCTTCAGCACCTCCAGCGCGCGCTTCACCGCCGGGCGCTCGAGGATCGCGTCGCGCCAGCGCTTGAGGGTCGGGTAGTCGTCGATGTTCACGCCCTGGCGCTCGGGAAAGCGCAGCCACGGCACGGTCGCCATGTCGGCAATCGTGTATTCATCGCAGGCGACGTACTTGCTTTCTGATAATTGTCTTTCCAGAACCCCATAAAGGCGATTCGCTTCGTTCTTGTAGCGGTTCATGGCGTA
>DASUUN010000228.1:0-7514 GCA_036374055.1 Burkholderiales bacterium | reverse complement strand
CTCGCCGCGCGCCATGCGCGGCAGCCACTTGCGCTTCTGCTCCTCGCTGCCGTAGGCGAGCAGGTAGTGCGCCACCGTGCTCTGGATGGCGGAGCCGAAGTGCACGCCTGCCTGGGCGAGCTCCTCCAGCACGACCGCTTCGTGGGCGAACGTTCCGCCGCCGCCGCCGTATTCTTCCGGCACGTCGGGGAGCAGGATGCCGGCGCGGCCGGCACGGGTCCAGGCATCGGCGTCGGGACGACGCTGCTCGCGCCAGCGCGCCTGGTGTGGAGCAAACTCCTTCTCGATGAACTGACGCACGGTTCTGCGGAACATCCGCACCTCGTCGTTCATCCACGGAGACTGGTAGGCCGAGGAAGGCATCATCTTCATGCGCCTGGAGTGGCGACGGCGGCTATGAAGCCGGGAAGCGGAGCGAAGCTCTCGACCAGGCTGCTCTCCGGCACGTCCAGCTGCGCGAGGCGCGAGGAAAGCCCGCCGCCCAGCGCTTTGACGAAGGCTTCCTTGCGCGTCCAGCAGCGGAGGAATCCCAGCGGCTTGTCGTGCGCGGCAAGGGCGCGGTAGGCGGCGTACTCGCGGCAGGAGAAATAGCCCGCCGCGATGCGGTCGGCCTCGCGCACCGGCCGGATGGCTTCGATGTCGGTCCCGACCTCGCCCCCGGCGCAAAGGGCATGCAGGGCCACGTCTTCGCAGTGCGAGATGTTGAAGCGCCATCCGGCACCGGCGAACCTTCCCGCGAGCTCGGGCTTGCCGTTCCTGCCGTAAGCGAGCTCGATGGATTCGGGGCGCACCCCCAGGCGCGCCGCGAGCAGCTCGCGCAGGCGTGCGCGCGCCACGATGAAGCGCCGGCGGTCGCGTACGAAACGAAAGCGAGCCGCTCTTTGCCGCTCCGCGTCGGAGAGCGTGGCCGCCAGAACATGCAGCGCTTCGGGCTGCGCATCGAGCCGGGTCACCAGGACCTCGATGGACCCGCTCGCAAAGCAAAGCTTCGCGCCACCCTCCGAAGAAACCGACATACACCTCGAATCTATACGCCGGCGACGCACGCCGTAATCGCTGAATTGTGCGCACGCTTGACCCGTTTGAATCATGACTGCCGCGCAGGCAACGCCGTTCGGTTGAAGCATGAGCCGATCGAACCGCGCGCGACTACTGCTGTCCTTGCCGCCGAGGGGGCGGCAGGATCGAGGAGGGCGAGGACGGCGGCGGCGTGGCGCCCGCGGGCGGCGGAGGCGGCGCCTGCGGCTGCGGCGCAGGCGGCGCCTGCGGCGGCGGCGCGCCGTCTGGCGGTACCGGCGCGAAGGCGGCGCCGGCGGCGCTGCCCACGTCGAGCTCGCTGCCCGAGTTGAAGTGCTCGATGTCCGCGCCTGGACGGTCGACATTGCGTACGACGCGCGGCGTGATGAGAAGAACGATCTCGGTCTTGTTCACCGTGTCGTTGCTCGCCCGGAACAGGCGCCCCAGCAGCGGCAGCTGCGCCAGCCCCGGCACCCGGGTCGCGCTGCGGCGGTCCTCGTCGCTGATCAGGCCCGCGAGCATCTGCGTCTCGCCGTCGTGCAGGCGCAGGACGGTGGCGGCGTTGCGCGTGCCCACCTGGTAGGCCACGGTGCCGCTGCCGCTCGTGATCTCGTTGGAGATGTTGCTGACCTCCAGCCCCACGCGGATGGCGACGTCGTCGTCCAGGTGCACGGTGGGCTCGACTTCCAGCTTCAGGCCGACGTCGAGGTAGTTCACGGACTCGGAGACGAAGCCGGTCGCGCCGGCGGTGGTGGTGATCACCGGCACCCGGTCGCCGATGTGGATGCGTGCCTTCTCCTTGTTGCGCACGCGGATGCGCGGGTTGGCAAGCACGTTGGTGCGCCCGGCGAGCTCGCGCAGCTGCAGGGCGATCAACGGGTCGCTCACCTGCAGCCGCCAGTCGTCCCGGTTGAGGCTGCTCGCCTCGCGGCCGCTGAGCTGTCCGGGCACGCCGGCGGCGCCGATCAGGCTCAGGCTCGCCGACGAGGGCCAGGTGATGCCGATCTGCGAGAGCAGCGTCTGGCCGACCTCGATCACCTCGACTTCCAGCATCACCTCGGGCTCCGGCAGGTCCTGGCTCGCGATGAGCTTCTCGGCCATGCGCACCGCCTCCGGGGTATCGCGAATGACCAGCAGGTTGAGCTTCTCGTCGACGTACAGGTCGCGCGTCTTCACCAGCGAGCGCACCATGCTGGCGGTCTGCTTCGCGTCGGCGTTGTCGAGGTAGAAGCTCCTCACCACGAGCTCCTTGTACACCTGCGTCTTTTGCTCGGTGTTCGGGTAGATGAGCAGGGTGTTCTCGTTCAGCACGCGGCGCTCAAGCTGATTCATCACGAGTACGAAGCGCAGCACTTCCCCGATCGGCGTGTCGCGCACGAATACCGTCGTTCTCAGGTCGCGCGGCAGGTCGCGGTCGTAGACGAAGTTGAGCCCGGTGCGTTTCGCGATCAGCTCGAACACGGCGCGCACTGGCGCCTCGCGCAGCTCGATGGTGATGGTCGTGTCGAGGGCGGCCTTGAGCTTCGGGCCGAAGGCTTCGGCGCGCGCCTTCATCATCTCGACCTTGCGCACGATGGCGCGCGCCGTGCGCTGCCGGGGATTCTGCGACAGGATCTCCTTCGCCCTGGCATAGGCGGCCTCGGTGTCGCCGCTCTTCATGAGGCTTTCGGCCTGCGCCACCGCTGCCGCCGAGAGGCGGTGTTTTGCCGTCGCTTCCAGGCCCGCCTTGGCGTGCGCGTTGTCCGGATCGAAGCGCAGCGCGCGCTGATAGGCCGCCTCGGCCTGGCCCCAGGCGCCGGCGTTGCGCGCCTTGTCCCCCATCGAGAGGTAGCGCTGCACCGCGAGCGCGCGATTGCGCAGGTAGAAGTTGCGGATTTCCTTGTCGTAGGGATCCGCCTGCATCGCCTCCTC
Organism: Burkholderiales bacterium; assembly: GCA_036374055.1. GTDB lineage: Bacteria > Pseudomonadota > Gammaproteobacteria > Burkholderiales > SG8-39 > SCGC-AG-212-J23. The sequence goes on along the minus strand of DASUUN010000228.1, from coordinate 4,586 downwards.
GATGCGGGTGAGGCCTTCCTCCACCCGGCCCGCCTCGACCATGTCGCGGCCGTCGATGAAGGTTTCATTGGCGGCGCAGCCCGCCACGGCGGCGGCCAGCAGAATGACAACGGTGCGCTTTTTCATGAGCCCTGGAGGTGCATGTCTTGTTTCGTCTTGAGCGGGAGGTAGGTGAAGCTGATGGTCGACTCGGTGATGCGCTCGACGCGGTACTCGCCGTCGATCTCGTCGCCCGCGGCGAGGCTGTATACCGCGCTGCCGCGCATGAGCAGCACCTCGAGCTTTCCGTTCTGGCGCAGCGAGCCGATGTAGCGGAAAGGCAACGGCGGTGGCGCCGGTGTGGCCGAGGGCTGCTGCGCCGACGGCGAGAATCCGAGGGGCGCGAAGGGCTGCTGCGCGCGCACCTCTGTGCAAAACGCGAGGGCGAACGCGAGCACGAGCGGTTTCAGGACCACCCCGGGATAGTGGACCTGGAGGCGGCGCTCTCCCACCCGCCGGACCTACCGGCGGCATGCGCCTTCCGGACTACTTTGTCTAAGGTCTGAGTTAGGCTGCCTTCTTGAGCGCCTCGTACTGCCGGATGCGCTCCTCGGCCGCGTCCAGGCGGCTGCCGGTCATGGTGGGCAGCCATTCCTTCATCTCGAGCAGCTTGGCTTCGTTCCAGTTGCGAAGGTCCGCGAGCAGGTCCGTCGCGTCGGCGTTGTCCAGCGTGCCGAGCAGCATGGCGTCAGCGCCCAGCAGCAGGAAGGAAAGGTAGAGCTCCTCGCGCAGTTCGCGGTCCATGCCGGTCCCGCAAGCAGGGATCGTGCCCTAGGCCTGGCCGAGGTGGGCGTTGCAGGGCGGCAGGCCGCCCGCGGCGCGCTGCTCCTGCAGCAGCTCGAGCTCGCGCTGCCGCGGCTGCAGCACGATCTCCCAGCTGTAGTGCGTGGCGGCGCGGCTGCACTCGCAGACGAAGCCCTCCAGGTGCTCGCGCAGGCGCGCCTGGATGCTGTCGGCGCGGCCGATGTAGATCACCCGGCTGCCGCGGTAGAGGATATAGACGCCGCTGTCGTCCGGCGCACCCTCGACCATCCTGGGGATGAACGGATATCTCAAACAGAAATTTTATCAGGCCGCGGTATTGCAGCGTGGCACGCGGCCGTGCGCGCTGCGGTACTCCTGCAGCAGCTCGGCCTCGCGGCCGCGCGGATTGCCGCTGATTTCCCAGCCGTAGTGCGTGGCGCGCAAGGTGCACTGCTTGGCGCCCGCGAGGTGCTCCTGCAGCTGGTGCTGGATGCTGTGCGCGCGGCCGTAGTAGATGAGCTCCTCGCCCTCCCACAGCGCGAACACGCCCGGATCCGGAGGCGCCCCGGAGACCATGGTGGCGTTGAAGGCATAGCGAGGACTGGCGATCGGCATCGCGCTGCGCGAGTTTAGAACAGGCGAATGGCCACATCTGTCAGGAATTCACTACAAATGCGCGGCATGCGGTTTGCTCCATTCCCCGGCATGATGAATCGGGAAGAATGCGAGGTAGGCCATGCCGATCAAACCGAACGGCGGCTTGTGCAAGGTGCGTGAGCAGATCGTCGAGGACGACGCGAGCGGGCTGGTCCTGCAGTTCGAGTGCGCCAACGGGCGCACGCGACTGGTGATCGCCGGCGAGTCGCTGCCCTTCGGCAACCGCGAGATCATCTTCGACGACGAAGGCTGCGAAGCCGCGGCGGGCACGCTGGTGGGCTCGTTCCGGCGCCCCTCCTGGCTGAGCAAGGTGAAGTAGCTACGCCGCCTCGTTCAGCCTTGGCAGGCGGCCGAAGGCCTGCCTGAACTGCTGCAGCAGCTCGAGCTCGCGCGCGGCAGGCTCGCGCGAGATCTCCCAGCCGTAGTGCGTCGCCGGGACCCCGGCCGCCAGCTGCTCGAGCAGACGCGAGCGGATGGTGGCTTCGCCCTGCGCGCGGCCGTAGTAGATCACCTCGTCGTTCTGCCACAGGGTGTACACGCCCGGCTCGGCGGGCGCGCCGGCGACGACCACGCGGCTGAACCGGTAGCGGCGCTCCGCAGCGCCGCGCAGCCAGTGCACGGCCGGCGGCTCGTGCGCGAACGCGCGCACTTCGACGCCACGCTGGCGCGCCAGCGTGGCCACGTACTCGTGCGCCGCGCGCAGCTCCACCGTGTCGGACACCAGCGCGACCTTCCACGGCGCGCCGCTCTCCACCGCGCTGCGCAGGTACTTCGACAGGCCGTACTGCTCCACCCTGAAGATCGGGGTCGAGGCGCGCACCACGGCGAGCACCGAGAACAGGCGCTGCCGGCGGCAGGCGGCGATCACCTCCTGGAAGGCCCGGCCCGTGTCCTCCGCGCTGCGGCGCCCCACGAGCTCCACCCTAAGGTAGCCGGTCTCGATGGCGATCGCGAGCTGCATGCGTCGTCTTCAGCAGGCCGTCGAGCCAGGCCTGCGCGTCCGAAGGGCCGCGCGCCGGAAGGTTCATGCAGCGGTCGCGCAGGTTGCGCAGCACCTGCTCGATCATTCCGCCGCGATGCTCCGGGGCGAGCGTGTCGAGCGCGCGGCCGAAGGCGTGCGCGAAGTGCGTCTTGTCGAGAATGCCGTGCTCGTGCAGCGTCTCGACCATGACGATGTTCGCGGCGGCGAGCCCCGCCACGGTTTCCAGGAGCGAGTCGAATTCCCTAATCGGCGACCTCCACGCGCGACAGGTAGTCGGCCAGCTGCCCCTGCAGGTGCACGATGCGCAGCGTGCTGCACTCGTCCGCGGCGCAGCGGATCTCCTCGCCCAGCGCGGTGAGCTCGTCGAAGCCGTAGACGCGCGAGAAACAGCGGATGTTCTGCCCGACGTCGCGGATCGCCGCGAGGTCGCCGTCGCGCAGCGCCTCGCGCATGCGCTCCAGGTCGCGCCGGCGGTTCTCGAGGAACCCGGGCACCAGCTCCTTCAGCACCGGCTCGACGCTGAGGTGGATCTTGTCGCTCACGGCTTTGGCCCCCTGAGAAGGGGGCCGTAAGCCTGCCGCGCAGCGGCTGGCGAGCGGGGGGTTGGGTTTAGTGCCGCAAAACCAACCCCCCGCTCGCAGAATCCGCTCGCTTCCCCCCTTGTCAGGGGGGCAGAAGAAAAACCGGCGGTCACGCGGGTTGTCCTTGCAGGGTGCGCCACAGCGTGGCGAGCAGCAGGTCGACGTTCACCGGCTTGGCGATGTAGTCGTTGGCGCCGGCCTCGAGGCAGCGCTCGCGGTCGCCGGCCATGGCCTTGGCGGTCACCGCGACGATCGGCAGCGTCTTGTAGCCGTCGAGCTGGCGGATGATGCGCATCGTGTCGAAGCCGTCCAGCCCGGGCATCATCACGTCCATCAGCACGAGGTCGACGCCGCCGGCCTCCTGCAGCAGCTCGATCGCCTCCTTGCCGCTCTCGGCGTGCAGCACCTGCATGCCGTGCTGCTCGAGCGCGCTGGTGAGGGCGAACACGTTGCGGATGTCGTCGTCGACCACCAGCACGCGCTTGTCGGCGAGCTCGTTGGAGGCGCGCGGCGCCACTTCCTCCGCCTCCACCGCCGTCACGGGCAGCTCGGGCATGTGCAGCTCCTCGGTCTCGAACCTGCGGCTCTCGCCGCCCGCGGTCGTGTGCTCGAGCGGCAGGTACAGCGTGAAGGTGCTGCCCTGCCCCGGGGTGCTCGCCACGCGGATCTCGCCGCCGAGCAGGCGCGCGAGCTCGCGGCTGATCGACAGCCCGAGGCCGGTGCCGCCGTACTCGCGGCTGGTGGTGCCGTCGGCCTGCTGGAAGGCCTCGAAGATCAGGCGCTGCTTGCTCGCCGGGATGCCGATGCCGGTGTCGATCACGGAGAAGGCGACCACCGTGGCGGCGCGGTCCAGCCCCGGGTGGCCGAGGCTCCAGCCCGAGGCGGCGCGCTCGACCTGCAGCGACACCGCGCCCTTGCTGGTGAACTTGAAGGCGTTGGATAGCAGGTTGGTGACGATCTGCTGCAGGCGCTTGGCGTCGGTGGTGAGCGCCGCCGGCAGCGCCGGGCTCACGCTCACCGAGAACTCGAGGCCCTTGTCGGACGCCACCTGGCGGAAGGTGCGCTCGACGTAGTCGGTGAGGTCGGCGAAGCGCTCCTCCTCGATGTTGAGGGTCACGGTGCCCGACTCGATCTTCGCCAGGTCCAGGATGTCGTTGATCAGCGCGAGCAGCTCGGCGCCCGAGGAGTGGATGGTCTTGGCGAACTCCACCTGCTTGGCGGTGAGGTTGCCGCTGGCGTTGTCCGCCAGCAGGCGCGCCAGGATCAGCAGGCTGTTGAGCGGCGTGCGCAGCTCGTGCGACATGTTGGCCAGGAACTCGGACTTGTAGCGCGAGGACAGCGACAGCTGCTCGGCCTTCTCCTCCAGCGCCGCGCGCGCCTGCTCGATCTCGCGGTTCTTGAACTCCACCTGGTGCATCTGCTCGGAAAGCTGGCGCGCCTTTTCCTGCAGCTGCTCGTTCGCCGAGCGCAGCTCGTCCTGCTTGGATTTCAGCAGCGACTCGGACTTCTGCAGGTTGAGCGCCTGCTGCTCCAGGCGGTCGTTGGTCTTCTTCAGCTCCTCCTGCTGCGCCTGCAGCTCGGCG
>DASUUN010000227.1:0-2374 GCA_036374055.1 Burkholderiales bacterium | reverse complement strand
CGAGCGTCACCACGAAGTCGACGCACGAGGCCTACGGCATCCCGACGCCGAAGGCGAACGCCGAGGGATTGCGCACCACGCGCATGGCGATCTACCTTGCGCGCGGCATCCGCCTCGACGGCCTCGCCGCGTTCGAGCAGGAAAAGGACCTCATCCGCCGCGAGGTGCGCGCCATCGTCGACAAGGTGCTCGAGATGGGCGACGGCGACGTGGCGGTGGGCACGGTGCGCGCCTTCGAGGCGGGCGTGCTCGACATCCCCTGGTCACCCAACCGCCACGTGAAGAGCCGCGTGCTGCCGGCACGCGACGTCGACGGCTGCTTCCGCATCCTTGATCCCGGCGCGATGCCCTTCCCGCGCGACGTCCTCGAGGTGCACGAGGAGCGGCTGCGCAAGCGCGCCGAGCGCGAGCGCGTGCCCTACGGGCCCGACCTCGCGGTGTCGAGCGTCTACGAGATCTCGGAGCCGGTGGCCAAGCTGGTCCCCGACCGGCTGGACTAGATCTCGCCGGTGCGACGAGCGCTCGCCCGCGTCCTGCCCTACGCAATCGTCGGCGGCATCGCCGCCTGGCTCTTCCACGCCGCCACCCGGATCGACTTCCACCGCCGCGAGGGCACCCTCGGGCCCGACGTCTGGCCGAAGCTGATCCTCGGCCTGATGCTCGCGATCTGCGTTTACGAGATCGTGCGCCTGCTCGCCTCGCCGCGATGGCGCGGCGGCGCGAGCGGAATGCTGCAGGAGATGGTCGAGCGCTCCGGCGCGGCGCACGACGCGGACACCGAACCCGCCGGGCCGGGAAGCGTGCCGCTCCTCGTCGGCGGCATTGCCCTTACCGCCCTCTACGTCTGGCTGATCCAGCCCCTGGGGTTCGTGCTCGCCACGGTGCCCTACCTCTTCGCGTTCATCGCGCTGGGCGGCTATCGCCGCTGGCTGGTCAACGCCGCGGTGAGCGGGATCGGTACGCTGCTCATGATGTTTTTCTTCATGAAGGTGGTGTACGTGTCGCTGCCGATCGGCACCGAGCCCTTCGCGCAGGTGACGCTCACGCTGATGCGCCTCATGGGGATCCGCTAGATGATGGAGGTGCTGCAGGCGCTCGGCGTCGGGTTCGTGCACGTGTTCGAGCCGGGGAACCTCGTCGCGCTCGTCGTGGGCCTGCTGCTCGGGCTGATGGTGGCGGTGCTGCCCGGGCTCACGCTGGTGATGGGGGTGGTGCTTGCGCTGCCCTTCACCTACACCATGCAGGTGACCCCGGCGATCATCCTGCTCACCGCGATGTACGTCGCCGGCACCTACGCCGGTGCCTGGACCTCGATCCTGTTCCATGTTCCGGGCGAGCCGATCGACGTGCCGATGCTCTGGGACGGCTACGCGATGGCGCGCAAGGGCGAGGCGGCCAAGGCGCTCGGCTGGACGCTCACCGCGGCGCTGGTGGGCGGCCTCGCGGCCGCCATCGCGCTGGTCGCGCTCGCGCAGCCGGTAGCGCGCATCGCCCTCACCTTCTCCAGCCCCGAGTACTTCGCCATCATCTTCTTCGGCCTGGCAAGCGTGGCGTCCCTCGGCGGCGCGTCGCTCGCCAACGCTCTCATCAGCCTGTTCGCGGGGCTGCTCATCGCCACGGTGGGCGTCGACGACACCTACGGCGCGCACCGCTTCACCTTCGGCGTGCCGATCCTCTCCGACGGCATCGACTACCTGGTGGTGATGGTCGGCGCGTTCGGCCTGGGCGAGGTGTTCGTGCGCATGGAGCAGCGCTTCAAATCCATGCCGCTGCAGGCGGTGGACAAGGTGAGCACGCGCCTGCCGAGCTTCAGCGAGGCCGCGGCCGTCAAAGGCACCTACGCGCGCGGCACGCTGCTCGGCATCGCCATCGGCCTGGTGCCCGGCGCCGGCGCCACGGTGGCGTCCTTCCTCTCCTACGGCATCGAGGCGCAATACGGGCGGCGCAAGGACAAGATGGGCAGCGGCATTCCCGAGGGCATCGTCGCGCCGCAGACCGCGGCCACCTCGTCGGTGGGCGGGGCGATGATCCCGCTCATGACCATGGGCATCCCGGGAAGCGGCGCCACCGCGATCATCATGGGGGCGTTCCTGCTGCACGGCCTGCAGCCCGGTCCGCAGGTCTTCGAGACCTCGCGCGAGATCGTCTACGCTGTGTTCGCCTCCATCTTCGTCGGTGTGATCGGCATGTGCCTGATCGGCTACTTCGCGGCGCGCTACCTGGTGCGCGTGCTCGAGCTGCCCGAGGTCATCGTCTCGGCGTACGTGATCATGTGCTGCATCCTCGGCGCCTTCGCGGCGCGCAACAACATCACCGACGTCTGGCTGGTCGTGGTGTTCGGCGTGGTCGGCTACCTGTGCGAGCGGCTGCGCTT
>DASUUN010000226.1:0-4612 GCA_036374055.1 Burkholderiales bacterium | reverse complement strand
AGCTCGAAGCTCACGTTGTTGACCGCGGTCAGTCCGCCGAAGCGCTTGGTGAGGCGCTCGACGACGAAGAAGGGCTGCGCCATGCGGTCTTAGGGAGAGGTTTCCTCGCGCAGTTCGCGGCGCGATACCTTTCCCACGTCGGTTTTCGGCAGCTCGCCGCGGAACTCGACGATGTGCGGCACCTTGTACTCGGCGAGCTGCTGGCGGCAGTAGCTCTTGATCTCGTCCTCGCTCACCTTGCCGCGCGCGTCACCCTGCAGCACCACAATGGCCTTGATGCGCTGGCCGACGGCCGGGTCCGCCACCCCGATCACGCCCGCTGCCTTGACCTGCGGATGGCCGTAGAGCACGTCCTCGACGTCCTTGGCGAAGATCGAGTAGCCCTTGAACTTGATCAGGTCCTTGGAGCGGTCGAAGAAATGGAAATACCCTTCCTCGTCCATGCGCACGATGTCGCCCGTGCGCATCCAGCGCACGCCCGATTTTTCGACGAACGAGCGCGCCGTCTCCTCCGGGCGCTTCCAGTAGCCCTGCATGACGTTCGGGCCCGAAAGCACCAGCTCGCCGGTCTGCTCCGGCGGCACGAATTCGAGGGTCTCGCCATTCATCACCGCGGCCTGCATGCCGGGGATCGGGCAGCCGAACGAGCCGCTCTTCGGCCGGTGCAGCGGGTTGACGTGGCTCGTGGCGCAGGTTTCCGAGAGCCCATAGCCCTCGATGATGTTCGACCTCGTGCGCCTGGCCCAGCCCTTCATGGTGGAGTCGTGCAGCGTGTCGGCGCCCGACAGCACCAGCTTCAGCCGCCGCCAGTCCACCTTGTTGGTGTCCTTGTGGTCCTTCAGGTACTCGTACAGCGTCGGCACCCCGTAGAACACCGTGGCGCGGTAGCGCTCCATGGCCTCGAGGATCGCTTCGGTGTCCGGGCTGGTGAACAGCACCAGCAGGTTCCCCTGGCACAGGCCGTTCAGCATGATCACGACCTGGCCGTAGATATGGAAGAACGGCAGGAAGGCCAGGATCACCTCCTTGCCGGGCTCGAAAACCGAGAAGGCCGCCTGGCCCATGGCCTGCGCCGCCACCAGGTTGTAGTGCGTGAGCATCACGCCCTTCGGGTTGCCGGTAGTGCCGCCGGTGTACGGGAGCGCAGCGAGGTCCTTGCCGGGCTCGATCGTCACCCGGGGGGGCTGCGCGGCATATTTCTTGAGCAGGTCCTGAAGCCAATGCACCTTGCCGCCGACGTCGGCTTTCTTGGCGAACATCCGCTTGAGGGCAGGCAGGTACTCGTTGACGTTGGTCACGATGGCCAGATCGACGGCCGCGCCCGATTTCTGCACCTTCTCGTAGAGGATGTCCTGGCACACGATGGCGCGCGCCCCGCTGTCCTCGAGCTGGTAGCGCACCTCGTGGCTGGTGTAGACGGGGCTGATCGGCGTGACGGTCGCGCCGCACTTGAGCGCGGCGAAGTAGGCGATGATGAATTGCGGGCTGTTCAGCAGGTAGAGCGCGACGCGATCGCCCTTCCTCACCCCGAGCGAGGCGAGCGCGTTGGCCAGCCGGTCGCTGGCGTCGCGCAGTTCGCGGTAGGTGATGGTGCGGCCGTAGAAGACCACCGCGGGACGGCCAGGCGCGCGCTCGGTCGCCTCGTCGAACGCCTGGTGCACGGATCCTTCCGCGACCTCGATGCCCTTCGGCACACCGGGCGCGTAATGGGCGAGCCAGGGCTTCGCCAGGTACGTGTCGATTGCGCTCATTTCTCCTCCGCCGGAAGATTGTAGCCGCATGGACGAAATGATCGCCCGCGGCCTCGCCAAGTGGCCCAACGTGCCCGCGGTCTACGGCTGGCTGTCGCTCGACCGGCGCGGCAACTGGCTGATCAAGGGCGAGCGGATCGGCAATGCCGCGCTGCGGGATTTCATCGGCCGCAACTACGAGCCCGACGAGCGCGGCTGCTGGTACTTCCAGAACGGGCCGCAGCGCGTTTTCGTGAGGCTCGCCTACACCCCGCTCGTGGTGCATTTCGAGGGGGATGCGCTTCTGGACCACCGGGGCAGGCCCTTCCCGGCAGAGGAAAGCCTGCAGGATGACGAGGGCTCGGTGCTGGTGGCGGGCGGCGGGCGCGTCGCCCTGCTCGATGACCGCGACCTCGAGCGCTACGCCGAGCGGGCGGACAAGCTGCCGCGCATCGCGCGAGCCGATGTCCCCCGGCGCTTCGGCTTCGTTCCCGATCCGGCCGCTTCCTTGCACCGGTCCTAGTTCCTCTTTATAATCCGGCCTCTTTTTTGGATTGCCGGGGCGGCCTCGGGGAGCACAACGTGGCCGCCCATTCGTTTCTGGAAACGTAAAAAGATGCCTACCGTCAATCAGTTAGTGCGCCAGGGGCGCGCCGCCAAGCGGCCCAAGTCGAAGGTTCCGGCGCTCGCCGGCTCGCCGCAAAAGCGCGGCGTCTGCACGCGCGTCTACACCACCACGCCCAAGAAGCCCAATTCGGCCCTGCGCAAGGTGGCGAAGGTGCGCCTGACGAACGGCTTCGAGGTGATCGGCTACATCGGCGGCGAGGGCCACAACCTCCAGGAGCACTCGGTGGTTCTGATCCGCGGCGGCCGCGTCAAGGACCTGCCCGGCGTGCGCTACCACATCGTGCGCGGCTCGCTCGACACGCAGGGCGTGAAGGACCGCAAGCAGGGCCGCTCCAAATACGGAGCCAAAGCTCCGAAATCCGCCTAGACCCATATGCCCCGACGCAGAGAAGTTCCCAAACGCGAGATCCTGCCGGATCCGAAATTCGGCAACGTCGACGTCGCCAAGTTCGTCAACGTGCTCATGACGCGCGGCAAGAAGTCGGTGGCCGAGCGCATCATCTACGGCGCGCTCGACACCATCAAGACCAAGTCGGGCAAGGATCCGATCGAGGTCTTCACCCAGGCGGTGCAGAACGTGAAGCCGATCGTGGAAGTGAAGAGCCGCCGCGTGGGCGGCGCGAACTACCAGGTGCCGGTCGAGGTGCGCCCGGTGCGGCGCGTGGCGCTCGCCATGCGCTGGATCCGCGAGGCGGCGCAAAAGCGCGGCGAGAAGTCGATGACGGTGCGGCTGGCAGGCGAGCTGCAGGAAGCGGCCGAGGGCCGCGGCGGTGCGATGAAGAAGCGGGAAGAGGTGCATCGCATGGCGGAAGCGAACAAAGCCTTCTCCCACTACAGGTTCTAGGAATGGCCGTGGCACGCAAGACTCCAATCGAGCGGTATCGAAACATCGGGATCTCGGCGCACATCGACGCCGGCAAGACCACGACCACCGAGCGCATCCTGTTCTACACCGGGGTGAACCACAAGATCGGCGAGGTGCACGACGGCGCTGCGACCATGGACTGGATGGAGCAGGAGCAGGAGCGCGGCATTACCATCACCTCCGCCGCCACCACCTGCTTCTGGAAGGGCATGGACCTTTCCTACCCCGAGCACCGCATCAACATCATCGACACCCCGGGCCACGTCGACTTCACCATCGAGGTGGAGCGCTCGATGCGAGTGCTCGACGGCGCCTGCATGGTGTATGACGCGGTGGCCGGCGTGCAGCCGCAGTCCGAGACGGTGTGGCGCCAGGCGAACAAGTACCGCGTGCCGCGTCTTGCGTTCATCAACAAGATGGACCGCGTGGGCGCCACCTTCTTCAAGTCCTACGGGCACATCCGCGACCGCCTGAAGGGCAACCCGATTCCCATCCAGATCCCGATCGGCGCCGAGGACAAGTTCGCCGGCGTGATCGACCTGGTCGCCATGCAGGCGATCTACTGGGACGAAGCCTCGCAGGGCATGAAGTTCGAGCGCAAGGAAATCCCCGCCGAGCTGCAGGCCGAGGCGAAGGAGTGGCACGGCAAGATGGTCGAGGCGGCCGCCGAGGCGAACGAAGAGCTGATGAACAAGTATCTCGAGACCGGCGAGCTCTCGGTCGACGAGATCAAGAAGGGCCTGCGCCTGCGCACCATCGCCAACGAGATCGTGCCGATGCTGTGCGGCACCGCGTTCAAGAACAAGGGCGTGCAGGCGATGCTGGACGCGGTGATCGACTACCTGCCTTCGCCGGTGGACATCCCGCCGGTCAAGGGCGAGAACGACAAGGGCCAGCCGGAGTTCCGCAAGCCTGAAGACGAGCAGCCGTTCGCGGCGCTCGCGTTCAAGATCATGACCGACCCGTTCGTCGGCCAGCTGACCTTCATCCGCGTCTATTCCGGCGTGCTCACCTCGGGAGACACGGTGCTCACCTCCATGAAGGCGCGGAAGGAGCGCATCGGGCGCCTGCTGCAGATGCACGCCAACGAGCGCCAGGAGATCAAGGAAGTGCGCGCCGGCGACATCGCCGCTGTGGTCGGCCTGAAGGACGTCATCACCGGCGAGACGATCTGCGACGTGAAGAACGTCATCACGCTGGAGCGCATGGAGTTCCCCGAGCCGGTGATCTCGCAGGCGGTAGAGCCCAAGACCAAGGTCGACCAGGAGAAGATGGGCGTGGCGCTCGGGCGCCTCGCGCAGGAAGACCCGTCGTTCCGCGTGCGCACCGACGAGGAGTCCGGCCAGACCATCATCTCGGGCATGGGCGAGCTGCACCTGGAGATCATCGT
>DASUUN010000225.1:0-2510 GCA_036374055.1 Burkholderiales bacterium | reverse complement strand
AGGCGGAACGCGGCGGCCAGGTCGACGCGCGCGGCCGCGACTTGCAGCTCGTCCATAGTCCCCATGCGCGGATTATAGAGGGCCGATAAAAAAGGGCGCCCGCGGGCGCCCTTTTTCGAGCCGGACCGGCTAGCGCCGGTTGCGCTCCTCGTAGCGCTCGCCGATCTGGTGGCCGATGTAGCCTCCGGCCGCCGCGCCGCCGACCGTGCCGATGGTGCTGCCGCCGGTCACTTCCGAGCCGACCGCCCCGCCGACGGCCGCGCCGCCGATCGTGCCCACGGTCTCACCGGTACTGCCGCAGCCGGCGATGCCGAGCACAGACGCCAGCGCGATGCCTATTGCGACAAAGAACTTGCTCATGCTGCCTCCGTTTGTAAGGAAAATCCCTGCATGCCGGCTCAGGTGCAGCCGCGCAGCAGGAAGATCACGAACAGCACCGGGATCGGCACGCCGAGTGCCCACAGGAGGATGTAGCCGAGCTTGCCTTCCTGCTTCCGGCGCCACTGCTGCAACTTCTCCATACCGCCTCCAAAGCCATTTACGGACCACCCTGGAGGGGAGCAATCGGCATGCCTAACGAAGGGAAGGCAGAATAGCCCTCATGGAACCCAACCTTACGAAGATCGAGGCGCTGGTGCGCCAGCTGCTGACCGAGCTGGGCGAGGACCCGGGACGCGAGGGCCTGCTCAAGACGCCGGAACGGGTGGCGAAGGCGCTCACCTTCCTCACCCACGGCACACGGGTCAGCCTGGAACAGGTGATCAACCAGGCGCTCTTCACCCAGACCACCAGCAGCATGGTGATCGTCAAGGACATCGAGCTCTACAGCCTGTGCGAGCACCACATGCTGCCGTTCTTCGGGCGCTGCCACATCGGCTACATCCCCGACGGCAAGGTGTTCGGCGTGAGCAAGCTGGCGCGGCTGGTGGACATGTTCGCGCGCCGCCTGCAGCTCCAGGAGCGCCTCACCGAGCAGATCTCGCAGCAGGTGATGGAGTCGGTGGGCGCACGCGGCGTCGGCGTGATGATCGAGGCCCGGCACCTGTGCATGATGATGCGCGGCGTGGAGAAGCAGAACTCCACCATGGTGACCTCGTCGGTCCTCGGCGTGTTCCGCGACCACCTCGCCACGCGCGAAGAATTCCTGTCGCTCGTGGGCCGGCGCTAACCGGCGTTACCACTTGTTGCGGAGCTCCCGCAGCTTCAGGAAAACGGTCTTGGGATCGGGATTTTCCGGCAGCTCAGGAAAGGCTTCGCGCAGCTTCGCGATCACCGTGGGGCTGGTCAGGCGGAAGAAGGTGTTCACCTCGCGCTCCACGTCGAGCGTCGAGACGTAGGCGCGGCTGGGGTCCTGCCCGGCCAGCTTGTCGAGCATCTGCTGCGCGCGCCGGTTGTCCGGCTCGCGGTTCAGGGTGAAGCGCAGGTTGTTCTCGATGTAGTCGTGCCCCGGGTAGATGAGCGTGCTGCCCGGCAGCTTCGCGAGCTGCCCGGAGAAGGTCTTGTAGAGCTCCGCCGGGTGGCCGCCGTTGTGGCAGTTGCCCGCGCCGGCGTTGAACAACGTGTCGCCGCTGAAGAGCGCCGGCTGGTCGGTGTGCGAGCGCAGGCACACGTGGCTCATGGTGTGGCCGGGGGTGTCCATCGCCTCGAGCTCGACCGTCTTGCCGACCTTGATCACGTCGCCGGCGCGCAGGCCGCGGGTCATGTCGGGGATCCGGCTTTTCGCGTTCTCATGAGCCAACACCACCGCGTGCGTTTTCGCCATCAACGGACCGTTGCCGCCGATGTGGTCGCCGTGCTCGTGCGTGTTGACGATCTGCGTGATCCTCCAGCCGGCCTCCTGCGCGGCGCGGTAGCACTTCTCATGGTCGAGCGGGTCGATGGCGAGCGCCTCGCCGGTCTCGCCGCAGGCGATCAGGTAGTTGAAGTTCCGGTAGCTGTTGCCGGTCCAGATCTGCTTGACGATCATCGTCGGCTCCACAAAAAAAGAAAGGGCGCCGCAGCGCCCTTTCCGGTCACAACGAGTCTCAGGACCCGGGCGCCGTGGCGGCCTGCTCCGTGGCCGGTGCGGGCTCGGGCGCGGCGGCCGGGATCTCGGCGAGCACCGGCTCGGCGGCCTGCGCCTTGCGGATGTTGTGGTACGCAAGGCCGGTGCCGGCGGGGATGAGGCGCCCGACGATCACGTTCTCCTTCAGGCCGCGCAGCTCGTCGCGCTTGCCCATGATCGCCGCCTCGGTGAGCACCCGGGTGGTCTCCTGGAAGGAGGCCGCCGAGATGAACGAGTCGGTCGACAGGGAGGCCTTGGTGATGCCGAGGAGCATGTTGCGGTAGACCGCCGGCTTCTTGCCGGCGGCGACCGCCTTCTCGTTCTCCTCCAGCAGCTCGGCGCGCTCCACCTGCTCGCCCTGGATGAACGGCGACTCGCCCGGATCCTCGACCTCGATGCGGCGCAGCATCTGCCGCACGATCACCTCGATGTGCTTGTCGTTGATCTTCACGCCCTGCAGGCGGTA
>DASUUN010000224.1:0-3909 GCA_036374055.1 Burkholderiales bacterium | reverse complement strand
CCGCCACGATGCCGTGCCTCGCTTCCGGATAGCCGAGCTTTGCGCCCTCGGCCATCACCGCCATGTCGGCGGCAATCGCCAGTCCCGCCCCGCCGCCCATGGCTGCGCCGTTGATCGCAGTGACGATCGGCTTGGAGATCTGCGAGAAGACGAGATGAAGCTGCATGGTGAGCTCCGCGCGCTTCTCGGCGGCCTGCGGATCCTGCAGGCCCCTGAACTCCGCCAGGTCCGCGCCCGCGCAGAAGCCCTGTCCGGCGCCGGTCAGCACCACGCAACCGATGCTTTCATCCTTGTCTGCTTCATGGAGCGACGCCAGCAACGCCTCGGTCAGCTCGGAATTGAGGGCATTTCGCTTCTCGGGGCGATTCATCGTGAGGATGCGCACGGCGCCGTGATCCTCCACCCGCAAAAACGTGGTCTGTCCCTGACTTTGGGTCATAGCGCTGCGAGCCTTTTCCGGGCTTCCTCGAGTTCGGCGACCAGCCGCCGCATCACCTCGGCGGCGGGCAGGATTTCGTCGACCAGGCCGGCGCTCTGGCCGGCTTCGACCTTGCCCCACTCCACGTCGCCTTCGAGCGCCGCCTGCTTCAGGGAAGCGCTCTTGAAGATCGCTTCGAGCTCGGCGGCCGAGGCGCCGGCACGTTCTGCCTGCCGGTACTTCTCCGAGAAGGCGTTCTGCAGCTGGCGGATCGGCAGGCCACGGGGGCCGACCAGGGCGGTCTGGTGGACATCGGCGGCGAGCACGGCGCGCTTGTAGTTTTCGTGCACGCTCGCCTCGGGCGTGGCGATGAAGCGCGTGCCGAGCTGCACCGCCTCGGCGCCGAGCGCGAGCAGCGCAGCGATGCCGGCGCCGTCGGCGACGCCGCCGCTCGCCACCACGGGGAGCTTCACGGCCTTCACCACCCGCCGCACCAGCACCAGCGTGCCGACTTCGGAGGGCGGCGGGTGGCCGCCCGCCTCGGCGCCGTCGACCACCAGCGCATCTACCCCCGCGGCTTCGGCCTTCTTCGCGTGCTCGACCGAGGCCACCACGTGCAGCCACTTGGTGCCGATGGCGCGAAAGCGCGCCAGGTGCTCGCGCGGCCCGCCCTGCGAGGCGACCATGACCGGGATGCGCGCCTCGCAGGCGATGTCGAGCAGCTCCGGCGCGCGCGGGTTGTTGAGCGGGATGTTTACGCCGTAGGGCTTGTTCGTCTTCTGACGAATTTCATTCAGGGCCGCCCGGAAATCGCCCGGGCGCATCGGCCCCGCGGCGATCACCCCCATGCCGCCGGCGTTCGACACCGCGACGATCAACGGCGCGTTCGACGAGGCCCAGCTCATCGCCGCCTGGAAGATTGGGTGCTCGATGCCCAGCAGCTCGGTGATGCGCGTCTTCATTTTTCCTGCTGGATGAAAGCGCGCGCCTGCCCGGCGAGCTTGGCCAGGGCTTCGTCGAAAATCTGCCTTTCTCTGCTTGAGAGGCAATTCCGAAAAGCGGCGTCCCGCTCGGCGGCGGCGCCGATGAGCCCTTCGTACAGCCTGCGCCCGCTCTTGCTCAGCGTCAGGCGCACGCCGCGCGCGTCCTCGGCATCCGCAGCGCGCAGCACCAGCTTGCGTCGGGTGAGCCCGGACACCACGCGGCTCATCTGGCTCTTGTGGATGCCGGCGGCGTGCGCGAGGTGGTTGAGCGACAGCGGCTCGGTGACCGCGCCGAGCAGCGCGATGGTGCGCCACTCCCACAAGCTCACGCCGAACTCGCGCCGGTAGCGCAGCTCCGCGCCGCGCGACAGCAGGTTCGCGACTACGTGCAGCCGGTAGGACAGCAGGTCCCGGATTGCCGTCATCAATCCTCGAAGAACGGCGTCTCGCCCTCGCCGCGCAGGCGGATGTCGAAGCGGTAGCGGTTGGCGCCTTCTTTCTTCGCCACCAGCCTCTCGGAGTGCTCGCCCGGCTCGAAATACATCACCGTCTGCAGCTGGCGCATCAGGCCGGAATAGAGCAGGAGGAAATGGATCGACGCTGCCCTTCCACCGGGCCTTATCGTTCGAAAAGAATAAACGCCATCCGCATCCGTCGCGGCGCGTCCCCAGCCCAGAAAAGCGGGATTGTCGTAGCGCCCCTCGGAATCGGCCTGCCAGATCTCCAGCACCAGGTTGTCGAGCGGCTTGCCGTCGAGCTGCGTCACGCGGCCGGTGATCTCGATCACCTCGCCTTCGGCCGGCTTGCCGGCGAGCTGCGTGAGGTCGTTCCCGCCGGCGGCGAACTCGCGCGGGAAGAACGGGCCGAGGGTCATCTCGGCGGTGGGGATGAGGCGCTTCACGGCATTCCCGGGCTCGCCTTGCGGCCGCGCACCACGAGCTGGTACTCGTACACCAGGATGTTCTCTTTCGGCACCAGGCGCGCGATGCAGCGGCCGCGCGCCTCGGGGTCGCGCACCGCGTTCAGGATCGCGTCGTGCTCGTTCAGCGGCTCGCCGGGGAAGAACATCTGCGTCACCAGGCGCGACAGCCATACCCGGCCCCAGACCGAGAAGTGCACGTGCGGCGGGCGCCACCAGCCGCCGGTGCCCGGCACCGGGTAGGCCGCCGGCTTGATGGTGCGCAGCTCGATCAGCCCGCCTTCGTCCGCGAGCAGGCGCGCCGCGCCGTAGAAGTTCGGGTCCGCCGGCGCGTCGTGCTCGTCGTTCGGGTGGATGTACTTGCCCGCGGCGTTGCAGTGCCAGATCTCGACCATGGCGCCGGGCACCGGCGCGCCGTCCTCGTCCACCACGCGCGCGTGGATCCGGATGAGCTGGCCGATGGCGCGCTTGTCGCCGTAGCCGGCGAGATCGCCGCGCACCAGCGGCAGCCTGCGGGAAAGGTCCTTCGGACCGCTCAGCTCGGCCGCGCCGTGCGCGCGCCGCGCGAGCGGCTGCGCCGGCCAGCGCCAGCCGGTCTGCTCGTAGCCCGCGACCACGCCTTCGGACTGCGTGCGCGGGTCCCTCGGCTCGATCGTATAGCTCATGCGTTGACACCGTAAAACAGATTAGTTGATACTGTCAACCATGGCCGACGTGACGCTGTGCGAGTGCTTCGCGCGCGACGGGCTGCAGCACGAGCCCGCCTTCGTGCCCACCGCCACCAAGCGCGCGCTGGTGGAGCGCTTCGCCGACCTCGGCTTCCCGCGCGTCGAGGCCACCTCGTACTCCAACCCGAAGGTGGTGCCGCAGTTCGCCGACGCGTCTGAGCTTCTGAAAGGCCTGTCGAGAAAACCCCATACCCATTACAAGGCGACCTGCGCCAACGTGAAGGCCGTCGAGCGCGCCCTGGCCGACCTGGACGCCGGCTTCGGCGCCAGCGAGATCAGCCTGCTCGTGTCGGCTACCGAGTCGCACACGCGCAAGAACCTCAACCGCACGCGGGCCGAGCAGTGGCGGAGCATCGCCGACATGGTGGCCGCCGCCAAAGGCCGCTTCCGCCTGGTCGGCACCGTCTCAGTGGCTTTCGGCTGCCCGTTCGAAGGCAGAGTCGATCCCGCCGTCGTCGTGTCGGACGTGGAGCGCTTCCTCGCGCTTGGAGTGCAGCACGTAGCGTTGGGCGATACGACCGGAGTCGCCACGCCGAAGACCGTAAAAGCCATGCTCGAAGCCATCAAAGTCGAAAAGCTGGTTCCCATCGCCCACTTCCACGACACGCGCGGCACCGGGCTGGTGAACTACGTGGCCGCCTACGAGGCGGGGGTGCGCCACTTCGATTCTTCCTTCGGCGGCGTCGGCGGCCATCCGGCCCGCGTGAAGTACGGCGGCGGCCACACCGGCAACGTGTGCACCGAGGACCTCGTCAACCTGTTCGAGTCGATGGGCATCGACACCGGCATCGACCTCGACGGCCTGCTCGCCACGGCCGAGCTGTGCGAGCAGGCGCTGGGCCGCGAGCTGCACGGCCGCGT
>DASUUN010000223.1:0-25313 GCA_036374055.1 Burkholderiales bacterium | reverse complement strand
ATGACCCCGGCCGCGACGAAGCCGAGCCGCATCGCGCCGGGCAGCACGCGGGTCAGGTAGCCCGTCATGGCGGCGCAGATGAGCCAGATGCCGAACAGCGAAGTGAAGGTCACCATGGCGATGTCGGCAAGGCTGCCCTTCATCAGGATGGCGGGCGAGAACACGAACAGGAACGGCACGATGTACGCCGCCCAGCCGAAGCGCATCGCGGTCCAGCCGGTGGCCATGGAGGGCGCCTGCGCGATCGCCGCGGCGACGTACGCGGCGGGGGCCACGGGCGGCGTGATGAGCGACATCATGCCGAAGTAGAGGATGAACATGTGCGCGGCGAGCGGCTCCACGCCCACCTTCACCAGCGCGGGCGCGACCAGGATCGCCAGCATGACGTAGACGCCGATGGTCGGCAGGCCCATCCCCAGGATGATGCTCACCACCGCGGCCAGCATCAGGAGTAGCAGCAGGCTGTCGGCGCCGATTTCCACCAGGTAGGCGGCGAAGGCGAAGGCGAGGCCGCTCACCTGGAACAGGCCCATGATGAACCCGGCGGCCGCCGAGATCACCAGGATCTCGCACAGGCCGCCGCTCGTTTCCACCACGGCAGCCCATACGTCGGACGGCTTCATGCGCCGGCCGGCATAGCCCGCCGCGAAGCCGAGCACGAGAATCACCGCGGCGGCGGTCATGGCGGCGTACTCGGGCTCCCAGTTGCGGAAGAACATCGTGTAGACGATCACTGCGAACGGCGCGAGGAACATCCAGCCGTTCTTCAGCACGCCGAGCGCGCGCGGGATCTTGTCGTCCTCGATCTTGCCGAAGCCGTGGCGCGCGGCTTCCAGGTCCGCCTGGATGAACAGCGCCGCGTAGTACATCATCGACGGCAGGATCGCCGAGATCGCCACCGTCTGGTAGGGCAGCTGGAGGAAGTCCGCCATGACGAACGCGACCGCGCCCATCACCGGGGGCATCAGCTGGCCGCCGTTGGAGGCGCAGGCCTCGACCGCCGCCGCGAGCTTCGGCGACATGCCCGAGCGCTTCATGAGCGGGATGGTCACCACGCCGATCACCACCGTGTTCGCGGCGGCGATGCCGGAGATCATGCCGAACAGGCTCGAGCCGGTGACGGCCATCTTGGCGGCGCCGCCGCGGTAGCGGCCCATGAGCGCGATGGCGATGTCGTTGAAGAAGCCCGAGCCGCCCGAGCGCATCAGCAGCTGGCCCATCAGCACGAACGGGATGATGACGATCACGGTGATCTGCAGGATGAGGCCGAGCAGGCCGTTGTTGTCGAGGTTGAGGTAGGCGAGCAGCTCGCCGAAGTCCACCCTGCGGGTCTGCAGGTCGCCCGGCACCAGGTGCCCGAGGAGCACGTAGCCGCCGAGCAGCAGCAGGATGATCACCAGCGACCAGCCGATGGTGCGGCGCGTGCCTTCGAGCGTGAGCAGCGTGATGCCGCCGGACAGGAGCATGGTTTCCGCGTTGACCGTCCCGGAGATGGCCGTCAGATGCGGAAAGTTCGCTGCTACGTATCCGAGCAGCGCGAGCGAGGCGGCCGCCAGCAGCCAGTCGTACCACGGCACCCGGGCCTTGCGCAGAAAGGTCAGCGACAGGCCGATGCCGAAGGCGGCGGCGGCGAACTGCTCGGAGAACAGGACCAGGCCGACCGGCCGGAAAAGATCCAGCGACCAGGCGATGGAGCCCGCGATCAGGAGCGCCGCCAGCGCTCCCTGGGCTAGCCTTTCCAGATACCGGCTTCCTTGAAGTACTTGATCGCCGCCGGGTGGTGCGGCAGGCTCGGCTGCACCTTGCCCGCCGCGGTCTCGTCGAACTGGCGGAAGTTCGGATGGCCCGCCACCAGCCCCGCCTTGTTCTCGCGCATGGCCTTCACGAACTGGTAGACCACGTCATCCGCCACGTGGGCGCCGACGCCGATCACCACGTCTATGGTCTGCACCTTGGAGGGCTGGTCGACGCCGGCGATGTGCGGCGCCGGTTTGACCGTGGAGAAGTAGTACTCGGGGCGCACTTTCTTCATGCGCGCCTCGGAATCCGGGAACACGTCCATCGGCAGCAGCTTCAGGCCGCCGACCGCGGCGGCCACCTCGGCCACCTTCGGCGCGCCCACGGCGAAGAACAGCAGGTCGAGCTTGCCCGACTTGAAGTCGTCGGCGGCGCGCACCACGTTCACCTCGGGCACCTTCACCACCTGGTCGTAGGTGATGCCGCCGGCGGCCAGCACCGCGGTAGTGTGGGGAATCACGCCGGTCTGCTGCACCCACGCCGAGGGCACGCGCTTGCCCTTGAGGTCGGCGATGGTGTTGATGCCGGAATCCTTGCGCACCCAGAACGCCATCTGGAAACCGTACATCGTGATACCCGTGCGCAGGTTCTTCTTCGGGTTGCCCTTCCAGGTGCCGCGGCCGTGGTAGGCGTCGGCGCTCTCGCCCACGTCGAGGATCCAGAAATCCGACTTCTTCGAGTTCACCGACTCGAGGATGCCGGTGTCGCCGCCGTAGCCGATGACGCGCACCTGCAGCTTCGAGTTGTCCTGCACCACCTTCGCGATCACCGAGGCCTGCGCGTGCAGGATCGACCCGGGCGGCAGCGTGGCGAAGCCCACGGTCTGCGCCTGCGCCTGGGCGGCGAGCAGCGCCGCCGCAAGTCCGAAACAGTGAAACGGCCTGAGCATGGCGTCCTCCTCCAAGGATGCGGCCAGTCTATCATTGGGCAACGCAATGAAGCCGCCCCCATGACGCTGCCCAAGGACCGCGTTGCCTATTCCGCGATCGTCGACCGTCCGCCGCTCAGGCTGCCCGACGGCGCGCGCGTGGCGGTGTGGACCATCGTCAACGTCGAGGAATGGTCGATCGAGCGGCCGATGCCGCGCACCGTGCTGCCGCCGCCCTTCGGCCAACCCCTGCTGCCCGACCTGCCGAACTGGGCCTGGCACGAGTACGGCATGCGGGTCGGGTTCTGGCGCTTTCTGGAGGCGCTGGAGAAATTCGGCCTCAAGGCCACCCTGGCCATCAACGGCTCGGTCTGCAGGAGCTATCCGCGGGTGGCGCGGGCGGCGCTCGAGGCCGGCTGGGAGTTCATGGGGCACGGCTACATCCAGCGGCCGATGCATCATGTGGAAGACCAGCGCGCGGCGATCAAGCAGACGATTGATGAAATAAGGGCATTCACCGGCCGCCCGCCGCGCGGCTGGGAAAGCCCGGGGCTGACGGAGACCTACGACACCATCGACTGGCTGGCCGAGGCGGGGATCGAGTACGTGGCCGACTGGGTGCTCGACGACCAGCCGGTGCGCATCCAGACCGCCTCCGGCCCGCTCGTCTCGGTGCCCTACACGGTCGAGATGAACGACATCTCGATGATGGCGCTGCAGCACCATCCGTCCGAGGAATGGCTGCGGCGCGGCATCGACCACTTCGACCGCCTGTACCTGGAGGGCGAGAAGACCGCGCGCGTGATGGCGATCAGCGTGCATCCCTACATCTCTGGCGCGCCGCACCGCATCGGCTATCTCGAGAAGCTTTACGAGTACATCCTGCAGCGCCCCGGCGTGAAAATGTGGACTGGAGAGCAGATTCTTGACTGGTACCAAGGCCTACGATGAGCTGTGGGGCAGGGCGCAGGCGCTCCTGCCGAAGCTGAAGGAGCGCGCCGCGCGCGCCGAGGAGCTGCGGCGCATCCCCGACGAGACGCTGCGCGACCTGCACGACGCGCGCCTGCTGCGCATCCACCAGCCGCGGCGCGTGGGCGGCGCGGAGCTGGAGTTCGCCGCCATCGTCACGTTCGGCGCGCTCCTCGCCGGCGCCTGCGCCTCGAGCGCCTGGAACTTCATCAACTTCGCGTCGCACCACCTGATGCTCGGCATGTTCCCGCCGCAGGCGCAGGACGAGATCTGGGGCAAGTCGGCCGATGCGCTGATCGCCTCGTCTTTCGTATTCCCGGCCGCCAGGGCGCGCAAGGTGAAGGACGGCTACGTCCTCTCCGGCCGCTGGCCGTTCTCCAGCGGCGTCGACCCGAGCGACTGGAACATGCTGGCCGGGCTCGCGTACCTCGACGACAACGCGCCGCCCGAGCAGCGCGTGTTCCTGTTGCACCGCTCGCAGTACAAGGTGATCGACACCTGGTTCGCGGGCGGCCTGCGCGGCACGGGCAGCAACGACGTCGAGGCCGTGGAGCAGTTCGTCCCCGAGCACATGACGCTCGCGGTGGCCGACACCAAGGGCGGCCCTACGCCGGGCAGCGCGGTCAACCCCGGCGCGCTGTTCCAGCTGCCGGTGTTCGCGCTGTTCCCCTACATGCTCTCGGGCGTGGCGCTCGGCATCGCCGAAGGCCTGATCGAGGAATTCTCCGCCGTACGCAACAAGACCGGGAAAATGACCGGCGCCCGCATCGCCGAGATCCAGAGCACGCAGATGCGCCTGGGCGAGGCCACAGCCTACGCGCGCGCCTCCCGCCGCGTGCAGGAGGCGAACTGCCGGGAAGCGGAGCAGGCGATCGCCGCGGGTCAGGTGCCCGACCTGCGCGCAAAGGCGCGCTACCGCCTCGAGGGCGCCTACGCGGTGGACTGGGCGGTACGCGCGGTCGACCTGATGTTCGGGCTGTCCGGCGCCGCCGGGCTGTACGAGGCCGGGCACGCGGCGCGCGCCTTTCGCGACGCGCACGCGGTGAAGCAGCACTTCTCCTTCAATACCGACATTGCCGCGACCACCTATGGCCGCGTGGCGCTGGGCCTGCCGAGCGACAACGCCACGCTCTGAGCCCGCGCCGGGTGGCACGGCGCTTGCACTTTCCCTGGGATTCCGGCGGCGACCGGAAGCGGGTCATTTTTTCAAACGTTCCACCCAGGAAAGGAGCTTTTACATGAAGCTTTCCCATCTCCTCATCGCAGGCGCCACCGCGGTTTCGTTCAGCGCGATCGCGGCCGACGAGCAGAAGAGCCAGCAGCAACCCCAGGCGCAGAGCAGCCAGTCGCAATCGGCCTCGGGCGGGTCGACGCAGTCCCAGGGACAGCAGGCCGGCCACAGCCAGGAAACGGTCAAGCAGGTGCAGGAAAAGCTGAGCGCCGCGGGCCACGAGCTCGAGGCCGACGGCATCATGGGGCCGAAGACCCAGGCGGCGCTGAAGAAGTACCAGCAGTCCAAGGGCTTGGACGCGAGCGGCGAGCTTGACCAGCAGACCATGGCCGCGCTCGGCGTGAGCGAAGGTGCGAGCGCGTCCACCGGCGCTTCAGCCGAGAAGTCGAGCTCGTCCGAGAAGTCGAGCGCCGGCAGCGCGTCGCAGGGCGGCTCGTCGGGCAGCGCTTCGCAAGGCGCCTCCGGCGGGGCTTCGTCCTCTGGTTCGTCCGGCGGGTCGAGCGGGAAGAAGTACTAAAGCCCGGCGGATGCAAGAAGGCGGGGAGGGTACTCTCCGCCTTTCTTGCGTGCGTTTGACGGCCGTGAATCTGCGCCACAGAATTCTGTCGAACGAAGGTGGAGACCGCGCCGAAGCCTTTCCTCGACCGCAATGCGCGGGCAGCGCTGCCCCTGCGCAGGCAGCTGCTGCTGTACCTGGATCCCTTTGCCCTTTTCATGGATGCTTCGCGCGGCAGCGCGGGGGCGCGCAAGCGCGCGCTGGCCTATAACCGGGCCATGCGCTGGATGCTCGTGCCGTACATGAGGCGCTGGATCACGATCGCGGCCGCTTCCCTCGCCGGCATCGCGCCGGCGGAGGCGCTCGCCGCCCAGGCTTCCGTGGTGCCGGTGGCCGCGCTTGCCGTCGGCTTCTGCATTGCCTTCACCGTCTCGTGCTGCATAGCAGCGGCCTACCTGTTTCTCGGCGCTCCCGGCGGCGAGTGAGGCTCTTCCTCGCAGCTTTGCTGCTGGCGGGTTGCGCGACGCTCGAGCAGGAGCTCGACGAGGTGAAGAGCGCCTGGCAGGGCGCGCCGTACGACGAAGTAGTGACGCGCTGGGGCCCGCCGGCGCGCAGCGCGACGCTGTCGGACGGCCGCCAGACCCATACCTGGGTTTCCCAGGAAGCGCCCATCAGCGGCGGCGGGCCGCAGGTCGGGGTAGGCGTGTTCGGCGGCAGCGGGGGCAGCGGCGTGGGCGTGGGCATCGGCTTTCCGTTCGGCAGCAGCGTGAACCGCACGAGCTGCGAGCGCACTCTGACCTTCAAGGACAACGCCGTGGTGGAGCAGAGCTGGAGCGGCGACCCGGGCTACTGCAGGTTCTTCAAACGCAGGCCTTGAGGTCCGTCCCGGCGACGGCCTCGCGGATGCGCGCCTCGAGCGCCTGCGCCCGGGCGCCGTGGCCGCCCCCCGGTTCCAGCCGCTCGAGCGCGCGCGCAGCGTCGAGGGCCAGGCGCACGCGGCCGACCTCGCCGGCGGCCGCCGCCGCCAGTGCCAGCTCCGTCGCCGCCGCCGGATGCGCGCCGGCTGCCGCCAGCGCTTCGCCGCGCCAGCGTCGCGCATGCGCCGCGAGCTCCTTGAGGCCGCCGCGCTGCGCCGCCAAGAGCAGCTCGTCGGCGTGGCGCAGGCAGGCGGCGGCGTCGCCGCGCGCGAGAGCCAGCTCGGCGAGGCCCTCCAGGCAGCGCACGAGCTGAGTGCCCTCGCGATTGTCGCGGGCGTGGTGCAGCGCGTTCTCGAGCAGCGGGCCGACGTCGCGCCGCCCCAGGCGGATGGAAGCAATGGCAAGGTTCGCTTCGATGCGCGGCCGCCAGAAGGTGATCCTCGACGTGCGCGCGAGCGCGAGCGCGCGCTCGGAAAGCTCGACCGTTTCGCGGTTCAGGCCGAGGTCGATCAGCAGGTGGCCCATGAGGTCGCAGGCGATGAGCTGGTAGCGCGTCTGCCGCGTGTTCTCGAGCCAGCGCAGCGTACGGTTCATTCCGGTCCACGCCTCGCCGTAGCGGCCGGTGCAGGCGCGCACGTGGTCCATGCCGAGCAAGGTGGGGCCCATGTGCCACTGCAGGTCGGCGCGCTGCGCTATGTCGAGCGCCGACTGGAACATCGTCGCGGCCTTGCCGTAGTCGCCCAGGCCCATGTAGCCGGTATAGGCGTAGGCCTCCATCATGAGGTTCTCGGACTCGTAGCTCTTGTCGCCGATGCCGCGCGCGAGCTCGATGGAGCGCTTGTAGCAGACGATCGCCCCGGCCGGCTCGAGGTCGCTGAAGTGCGCCTCGCCACGGCCATGGTAAGCCTGCACCGCGACCAGGTCGGTCAGGCCGAGGCGCTCGCAGATCGCGACCGCCTCCTCGTGGTGCGCGATGGCCTCCCGGTTGCGGCAGTCGCTCCACATCACCGTGCCCAGGTGGTAGAGCGTGTCGGCGGCGCGGCGCTCGTCGTGCATGGCGCGGCATTCGGCCAGCGCCTGGTTGAGGCAGGCCGTGGCGCGCTCGTAGTCGTCCGCCCGCCGGTAGGTCATGCCGAGCTGGATCAGGCCGTCGCGCACCTTGGCGCGCTCGCCGCGCGCGCGCGCCGCCTCGATCACCCGGCGGATATCGGTCACTGCCCCTTCGATCTGCCCCGCCTGGGCGCGAGCGGCGCCGCGCTGCTCGTAGAGGTCGGCCAAAGCGCGCCCGTGCAGCGCCTCGGGGTGCGCTTCGGCGAGCTCCACGGCCCGCGCCAGCCAGTGGAGCGCGTCGCGCATGGCGAACAGCTTCTGCGAGCGCTCGCCCGCCAGCACCATGTAGTCCAGCGCCTTTGCCCAGACATGCCCCCGCTCGTAGTGCTCGGCGAGGCGCGCCTCGCCTTCGCCCGCGCGCTCGAGCGCCTCGGCCACGGCGCGGTGCAGCACGATGCGCCGCGCGGCGCCGATGTCGCGGTAGGCGACTTCCCGCACCTTGTCGTGGCTGAAGTCGTAGAAGCCCTCGGCGGCGTCCTCGCGCAGCAGGCGGCGCTTCACCAGGGCCTCGAGCGCGCGCAGCAGCCGCTCCTCGGGCTCGCGCGTGACCGCGACCAGGGTGTCGAAGTCGAAATGCCGCCCGAGCACCGCCGCCACGTCCAGGGTCGGGCGCGCTTTGGCCGGCACGTGCGCCAGGCGCGCGCGCACCGCGGCGCGCAGCGCCTCGGGTAACGGAAGCTCGCCCGCCGCGCCCGAAGCGATCTCGCCCGCGCGCAGCGCGTGCAGCATCGAAGTGAGGAAGAACGGGTTGCCGTCGGTCTCGCGCTGCAGGCGCGCGGCGAGCTCGTCGTCGCCGACATCGCGCAGCAGGGCCTGCGTGTCGGCGAGCTGCAGCCGGGAGAGCGGCATGTGGCGCGTGTGCGCCTCGCGGCGCAGGCTGGCGACCAGCATCGACAGGCGCTCGTCGCTCTCCAGCTCTTCGTCCCGGTACGCGCATACCAGCAGCAGCGGCCGGGCCGCAGCCTGGCGCGCGAGGAAGTGCAGGAACTGCGCGCTGGCGTCGTCGGCCCACTGCAGATCGTCGACCATCATCACGAGCTGGCGGCCCGCGGTCAGCGCTTCGAGCAGCTGGCCGATGGCGCGGAACAGGCGCGCCCGGCGCGCCTCCGGGAAATCGGACGACAGGCTCGGCACCGTGACGCGCTCCGCCACCGCCGGCACCAGCGCGGCGATCTCGGCGACGGACACCGGCGGCAGGCCCTGCAGCAGCCCCGGCGGCGCGAGCTCGGCGGCCTGCGTGACGAAGTCGATCACCGGCTGGTAGGGCATGGCGCGCTCGATCTCGTAGCAGCGCGTGGCCAGCGCGCGCAGGCCGCGCCCGCGGGCATAGCCGGCGAGCTCGTGCATCAGGCGACTCTTGCCGATGCCCGGCTCGCCTTCCAGCAGCACGACGTGGCCGGTGCCTCCGGTGAGGTGCGCGAGCAGGCCCACGAGCTGGCCGAACTCGTTGCCGCGCCCCACGAAAGGGCCGGCGTCCTCTTCCTCCCGCGCCGGCGACGGGTCGACCGGCTGCCGGTCGAGATCCATGCGCTCTGCGGCGCGCAGCGCCCGCGCCGCATCGAGGAATGCGCCGCGCTCTTCGGGCGCGATCCCCAGCCGGTCCGCGAGGCGCTCGGCCAGGCGGCGCGAGGGCCGGCGCTCGTCCGCCTCGATCTTGCGGATCGCGAAGCGCGAGCAGCTCACGCCCCGGGCGAGCTCCTCCTGCGTGAGGTCCAGCGCCTTGCGGCGCCGTCTCAGCCAGTAGCCGAACGAGTGGGTGCGCTCATCCACGGGGGGCAGATTCTAGTCTCTTGTCCCCCTTTTTGTGGCGCTGACCGACCCCGCGCGCGGCGCCCGGCGAGGTGCAATGGCGGCGTCGCTTCAAACCAGGAGATAAACATGAAATATCACGTGAATGCCGGCCGCTTCCCGGCCGCGCTGGTCCTCGCGCTGCTTGCCGCGACGGCCGCCGCGCAGCACCACGAGCACAAGATGGTGACGCCCGCCGAGCTCAAATGGAGCGACGTGCCGTCGCTGCCGCCGGGCGCCAGGCTGGCCGTGATCGAAGGGCCGATGAACCAGGCCACGCCCTTCACGGTGCGGCTCAAGTTCCCGGACAACTACATCATCCCGCCGCACTGGCATCCCGCGGTGGAGCGCGTCACCGTGCTCTCCGGCACCTTCCACATGGGCGTGGGGGAGAAGTTCGACCGCAGCAAGGCGCGGGCGCTGCCCGCCGGCGGCCTCGCGATCATGCGGCCCGGGACGCCCCACTTCGTCTGGACGCGCGGCGAGACCGTCGTCCAGCTGCACGGCACCGGTCCGTGGGGCATCACCTATCTCAATCCCGCGGAAGACCCGCGCAAGCAGTAATTCCGGCTCGAATGGAGAAGCGAACATGCGAGTAGCAAAAGAGAAGGTCGACGTGAAGATGGAAATCCCCGGCGCCGTGATCCGTCAGCGTACCGACTTCGGGGATGTCAGCGGGTTCGGCAAGATCAGCGGCGAGTGCTTCACGCTGGCGGCAGGGGTCGATACCACGCCGCTGTTCCAGGGCCTGGAAGGCAACCTCTGCCAGTGTCCCCATTGGGGCTTCGTGCTGCGCGGCCAGCTCACCACCACCGATGCGAAGGGCGACCGGGAAACGGTCAAAGCGAACGACCTGTTCTACTGGCCGCCGGGGCACAACGTGAAGGTCGACGCCGACGCAGAGATCATCATGTTCAGCCCCCAGCGCGAGCACAGCCACGTCATCGATCACATGATCGAGAAAGTGAAGGGCTAGCCATGCAGACCACAAGGAGCGCATCAATGCAAGCCGCTACTGCTCAACCCGATCTCGCCACCGTCAAGGGCCGCCAGCAGGTGGCCTGGTCGGCCGGCGACTACGCCGTCATCGGCACCACCCTGCAGATCGTGGGCGAATCGCTGGCCGAGGCGCTCGACCTGCGTGCCGGCGAGAAGGTGCTCGACGTCGCCGCCGGCAACGGCAACGCCACGCTCGCCGCCGCGCGCCGCTGCTGCGAGGTCGTGTCCACCGACTATGTCGGCTCGCTGCTCGAGCGCGGCCGCGCGCGGGCGAGCGCCGAGGGTCTCGACGTGCGCTTCGAGCAGGCCGACGCGGAGGCTCTGCCCTATGCCGACGGCAGCTTCGATGTCGTGCTGTCGACCTTCGGCGTGATGTTCACGCCCGACCAGGAGAAGGCCGCCGCCGAGCTCGCCCGCGTGTGCAAGCGCGGCGGCAGGATCGGCCTCGCCAACTGGACCCCCGCCGGCTTCATCGGCCAGCTGTTCAAGGTGCTGGGCAGCTACATCCCGCCCGCGGCCGGGCTCAGGTCGCCCATGCTATGGGGCACCGAGGAGCGGCTGCGCGAGCTGTTTCCCGGCAAGCGGGTGGAAGCCACCCGCAAGCAGTACGTCTTCCGCTACCGCTCGCCGCGCCACTGGCTCGACACCTTCCGTACCTACTACGGGCCGATGAACAAGGCTTTCGGCGCGCTCGATGCCGGCAAGCAGGCCGCGCTCACCGAGGACCTCACGGGGCTCGCTGCCCGGCTCAATCGCGGCGGCGATTCCATGCTGGTCGACGGCGAGTACCTCGAGGTCGTGGTGAGGTGAACGGGTATCATGGCGCGGATGAAAATCGCCGATTCCGTTCTTGATCTCGTGGGCAACACGCCCCTGGTGCGCATCAACCGCCTGGCCAGGGGCTGCCATGCCCAGGTCGTGGCCAAGCTCGAATTCTTCAGCCCCGGGGCGAGCGTGAAGGACCGCATCGGCGTATCGATGATGCTGGCCGCGGAGCGCGAAGGAAAGCTCAGGCCCGGCATGGTGGTCGTCGAGCCCACCAGCGGCAACACCGGCATCGCGCTCGCGTGGGTGTGCGCGGTCAAGGGCTACCCCTGCAGGATGTTCATGCCCGAGAGCGTAAGCAAGGAGCGCCGCGCGGTGATCCGCGCCTTCGGGGCGGAGCTCGTGCTGACGCCGGCCGCCGAGGGCGCGATCGGCGCCGTGAACCGGGCGAAGGCGCTGGCGGATTCCGATCCGGCGCGCTATTTCCTGCCCGACCAGTTCGGCAATCCGGCCAACCCCGAGGTGCACCGCAGCACCACCGCGGAGGAGATCTGGCGCGACACCGACGGCAAGGCCGACATCCTGATCTCGGGCATCGGCACCGGCGGCACCATCACGGGGGTGGGCGAGGTGATCAAGAAGCGCAAGCCGTCGTTCAAGTGCGTCGCGGTCGAGCCCGACGCCTCGGCGGTGCTGTCCGGCGGGCCCAAGGGCCCGCACATGATCCAGGGCCTGGGCGCCGGCTTCGTACCCGAGGTGCTGAACCGCGAGATCTACGACGAGATCGTGCGGGTGAAGAACGAGGATGCGCTCGAGACCGCGCGGCAGCTGGCAAAGCAGGAGGGCCTTTTCGCCGGCATCTCGTCCGGCGCCGCGATCTGGGCAGCGCTGCAACTCGCCCGGCGCAGCGACAACGAAGGCAAGATGATCGTCGCCGTGCTTCCATCGTACGGCGAGCGCTACCTCAGCTCGCCGCTCTACGCGGAGCTCATGCAATAGAAATAGGGACAGACCCCATTTCCGCTGAAATGGGGTCCGTCCCTATTTGTTGTTTTTCTTGCTACTCCCTGAGCAGCCAGGCGATGAAGGCGAGCGCTGCGGCCGCAATGGCGGCGACCGGAAGGAAATACGGCTCCAGGCGCACGAGGCGCGGGTCGATCAGGCGCGCGTCGGGTGCGAAGTCGATGGTCAGGCGCTGCAGCTTCATAGACACAGCGTACCAAACCGGCGACGGAAAAACCGCCCGCGTTGCCTCGAAGCAACACTAGCGCGAAGTTTCGCTTGCATCGAACGTGAAGCCGGTTTTCTCGAATTCGGCCGCGAGTCCCGGACCCACCGCCTCGATCTCGCGCCGGGCGTTGCGCGTGAACGCGATGTCGTTCATGTCGTGCACGCCGCCGGTGATGATCACCTGCAGGATGCCTTCGTCGCGGCCGATGTTGCGGAACGCGCGGCATACGCCGGGCGGAACGGAGATGGTGTCGAACTGCCGCAGCACTTCGCGCTCGCTGCCGTCGTCGTTCCAGCGCACCTCGAACTCGCCCTTGAGCACGGTGAAGGTCTCGTAGGTCTCGCGGTGCGAGTGCAGCCCGGGACCCTGACCGGGCGGGCATACGGCGAGCGTCATGGTCATGCCGGCCGCGCCGCGGATCGGCGCATCGGCGCTGATCGGGGTGGGGCTGTCGAGTCCTATCACCGACAGCAGCTTGCGCGCGTACACCACGTCGCGCGCCTTCTCGGGGATCGACGCGTTCTGGATCGGCAGCGGCTTGAGCGCCTCGAAGCGCGAAATGCGCTTCGCCATCTGTTCCTTCGAGATCCGGATGGTTTTCATTTGCGAACTCCGAGCTTGCGTAGCAGTCCTTCGCGACGAATCAGCCACCAGCCGTACTGCACCGGCCAGCGCTCGAATTCGGGGTCGACGCCGAGCGCGGCGGCGGCGTGCAGCGGCCAGTTGGGATCGTAGAGGGCCTCGCGGCCGATGGCGATGAGGTCGGCGCGCGCGGCCTGCAGCGCCTCCTCGGCCTGCTGCGGCGTGAGGATCAGGCCGACGGCCATCGTCTTGATGCCGGCTTGCTTGCGCACCGCCTCGGCGAACGGCAGCTGGAACCCGGGCACGCGCTTCACCAAGGTCCTGGTCGCCGCGGTCGCCGAGCCCTGGATGCCTCCAGAAGAGCAGTCGATGACGTCGACGCCGATCTGCTTCAGCTCCCTTGAGAAAGCCAGGGTGTCTTCCAGGCTCCAGCCGCCTTCCACGTCGTCGATCGAGGACACGCGCACGAACAGCGGCTTGCCTTCGGGCCAGGCCTTGCGCGCCTCGGCGACGACTTCGAGCGGAAAGCGCATGCGCGCCTCGAGCGTGCCGGGGTTGGACAGGGGCGAAAGGAACGTATGCAGCAGGTAGCCGTGCGCGGCGTGCACTTCGAGGATGTCGAAGCCGGCCGCGTGCGCGCGCCGCACGGCGCCGCGGAAGGCGTTCACCACCGCCTGCATGTCGCCTTCCTTCATCGCGCGCGGCGCGATCCACGAAGCATCGAGCGGCGCGCCGGTCGGGGCGATGATGCTCCAGGGCTTGTCGCCGCGGTCGAGGTCGGCCTGCGTCAGCGGCCCGTTGCCGTACCACGGGCGCGCCATGCTCGCCTTGCGGCCGGCATGCGCGAGCTGGATGGCGGGTACGGCCCCCTGGCTCCTCACGAACTCGGCAATCCTGCGCAGACCGGCTATGTGCCCGTCGTCCCAGATACCAGTGTCGCCGTGGGTGATGCGGCCGCGCTTCTCAACGGCGGTGGCCTCGACGAATACCGCGCCGGCGCCACCCTGGGCGAGCTTGCCCAGATGGACCAGGTGCCAATCGGCGATCATCCCGTCCCGGGCGGAGTACTGGCACATCGGCGAGATGACGATGCGGTTGCGCAGGCGCACACCCCGCAGCTCGATCGGCTGGAACAGTAGCGGCGCGCTCATGGTTCGACTATGCCGCAGAATGGCGGGCGTGAGAATCTTGCTTTTCGCCTGCCTCCTCGTCCCGGGCATCGCCCTGGGGAGCGAAGCGCTCTGGTCGCTGCTGAAGGGCGGAGGCCAGGTCATTCTGATCCGCCACACGCTCACCACGCCGGGCGCCGGCGACCCGCCGGGAATGCGCCTGGACGAGTGCCACACCCAGCGCAACCTGTCGGAGGAGGGGCGGGCGCACGCGCGGCGCATCGGGGCGGAGTTCCGCAAGCGAAGGATTCCCGTGGAGCGCGTGCTCTCCAGCCCCTGGTGCCGCTGCCTCGAGACCGCGCGGCTGGCGTTCGGCAAGGCGGAAGTGTCTCAGCCGCTCAGCAATCTCTTCGGCCGCCCCGAGAATCGTCAGAAGCAAACGAATCAGCTCAAAGCCCTGATCGCGCAGTGGCCGGGCAAGGGCAACCTCGTCCTCGTGTCGCACGGCTCGACCATTCTCGCGCTCACGGGCGTTTCCCCGGGCACCGGGGAGATGGTCATCGTGTCGCGCGACGGAAGGGTCGCCGGACGCCTCGCCTCAGAATAGGAACACGCCCTTGCCGGTGCTCTGGGTGTCGAAGCTGCGGTAGGCCTCGTCGGCCTGCTCGAGGCGCCAGCGGTGGGAAAAGATCCGCTCCAGCCCGATCCGGTTGTCGGCGACGAACCGGGCGCATTCCAGCATGCCCATGGCGCTGAAGGTCCACGAGCCGATCAGCGTCACCTGGCGGCGCAGCAGGTCCGGGCTCACGTCGAGCGTCACGTCGCCGCCTTCGCCGACGTAGCAGGCGGTGCCCCAGGTCTTCACGCACTGCACCGCCGCCTTGCGCGCCGCCGCCGCGCCGGTGCAGTCGAGCGCGAGCGCCACGCCTTCGCCGCGGGTGAGGTCTCGGATCGCCTTCACCGGATCGTCTTTCGAAGCATCGATGGTCGCCTCCGCGCCGAATGCCCGGGATAGGCTCATCCTGTCCAACGAAGTCTCCACGGCGATGACGCGGGCGCCCATCGCGGTGCCGAGGAGCGTGGCGGACAGGCCCACGGGTCCCTGACCAAACACGGCGAGCGAGTCGCCCCCGGCGAGGTGCATGCGCCGCAGCGCGCCGTAGGCGGTGCCGGTGCCGCAGGCCACCGCCGCGCCTTCGGCGAAGCTCAGCTCTTCGGGCAGCGGCACGAGGGTGCGGGCGGGGACTCTCAGGTAGTCGGCATGGCCGCCGTGCGCAGTGACCCCGTAGACCGTGATGCCCGCGCGGCACAGCTGCGACC
The DNA here is from genome assembly GCA_036374055.1 of Burkholderiales bacterium. Lineage (GTDB taxonomy): Bacteria > Pseudomonadota > Gammaproteobacteria > Burkholderiales > SG8-39 > SCGC-AG-212-J23. Next base: position 10,131 of record DASUUN010000223.1, on the reverse strand, counting down.
AGCCTACGCGGCAGTGCGGGCAGACGCCGCACCCCGCGTAGTGGTGGTCCATGACGCGCTGGCCGATGGGCGCCTCGCGCTCCGATACGCCCGGGCCGCGCGCGACCACTACGCCGCAGGGCTCGTGGCCGGCGATGAAAGGCTCGGCGTTGCCGCCGAGGCCGAGCGCTTTCTGGGCCTCGCCGGGCGGCGCGCGATAGAACTTGAGGTCGCTGCCGCACATGCCCGAGGCCTTCATCTCGATGACCACCTCGCCCGGGCCGGGCGAAGGGTCCGGGAACGTGCGCAGCTCGACCTTGCGGTTGCCGAGGAAGACCGCGCCGCGCATGGGCTAGTTCTGTTTTACGACTTTTCCGCCGTCCAGCCTTACCGCGGAAGCCGAGCCTTTGCCTTCCCATTCCTCGGGGTCGACCACCTCGCCCAGGAAGTTGAGCTCGATGGTGACGTCGTCCGGATCCTTGAGGAAGATCTGGAACAGCTTCGCGTCCGGGAAGCTGCGGAAGTGCATTTCCACGTCGTTTTTCTGGATGCGCTGGCGCACTTCCTGCGGATCCCTGGCCAGGAAAGCGATGTGGTCCACCGAGCCCGAGCCGGCGGTGCCCTTGGGATGCTTCTTGAGCAGGAACATGTCGCGCGTCTCGTTGGGCTCCTGCGAGGCGAGGTGCACGCAGATGTCCTCGCCGGTTTTCAGCCAGTAGCCGGGGAAGCCGAAATCGGGCCGCTCGGCCAGCTCCAGGCCGAGCACGTTCTGGTAGAAGCTCCTGGTGCGCTCCAGGTCGCGGGCGACCAGGAGATAGTGGTTCAGCTGGGTGATCGGCATGGCGCCTCCAAAAGGCCGATTTTGCACCCGATTCTGAACCTGTAAAGCCCGGGCGGGCCATCCCGCTCGCCGATCAGGCGAAACGCGCCCTCAGGTTGATGGTGCGCATCAGGTCTTCGGTCTCGCGCACGCCCGGCACGGCGGCCGCCACTTCGCACAGCGCGGCGCGCTCGCCGGCGCTGTAGCCGGCGCCGTCGAAGCTGACGCGGCCCTGGTCCACCTTCACCGTCACCCGCATGTCGCGGGTGCGCGGCGAGCGGCGCAGCGCGGCGCGCACCTGGCAGGAGAGCGCGAGGTCCTGGAGCCGCTGGCGCGCCGCCTCGGTCTCGGCGAACTCGGGCGAGCGCACCAGGCGCAGCACCTGGTCCACGCACTCGGCCACGCCGATCCGCTGGGTGTTCAGCACCAGGTCGTATTGCTCCGGGTCGGTGTAGTCGATCGAGAAATGCCGCAGCATGATCGCCGCATGCGCCTCGTCGTTGTCGCGGATCTCCTCGGCCACCTTGTCGGCGTCCTGGGTGCCCAGGCGCTCCAGCATGCGCTGCTTGCGCACTTCGAAGGGCGCGCAGACCCGCACGCACACCACGCTCGGCATGTCGCGCAGCAGCTGGGTGGCGCCCCAGCCGCGGATCACGGCGCCGTTGCCCTGCAGCGCGGCGTTCACGATCTCCTCGGCCGCGAAGATCGACAGGCTGGTCTGGTCGGCGGTCATGCGCTCCAGGATCCCGGCGCGCCCGTCGAGCAGCCGCATGACGTGGCTCTTGCGCAGCCGCATGCGGTCGGCGAGGTGATCGATGATCTCGTGGTAGAGGACCGGAATGCCCAGCGCCTCGCTGACGCCGCGGGCGACGTCCTTCCCGAGCGAGCCCATTTCCCTGGTGATGGCGACGACCGGCATGTCATTCTCCCTGTTCTAGAATTCTTTCCATTCACCGTTGCCCCCGGCAGCCTGCGCCCTGGGAACGGGCTTGATCCAGTCGAGCACCTCGCTGGCGCCGGCGGAGCGCTGCTTGCGCTCGGCCGCGGGTTTCTCCGCAGCCTGAGCCGGTTCGGCAACCGCGGCGGGCGCCGGCGCGGGCGCCGGCGCGGCGTCGTCCAGCTTGAACGCCACGATCGCCGACACCAGCTGCGAGGCCTGGTCCTGCAGGCTTTCGGCGGAGGCCGCGGCCTCCTCGACCAGCGCCGCGTTCTGCTGCGTCACGCGGTCGATCTGCGCCATGGCCTGGTTCACCTGGTCGATGCCCATGCTCTGCTCCTGGGAGGCGGTGGTGATCGCGGTGACGATCTCGGTGACGCGCTTCACCGCGTCCATGATCTCGTCCATCGTGCTGCCCGCCTGGCCGACGAGCTGCGAGCCCGACTGGACCAGGTCGACCGATTCCTCGATCAGCCGCTTGATCTCCTTCGCCGAGCCCGAGCTGCGCTGGGCGAGGCTGCGCACCTCCGCGGCGACCACCGCGAAGCCGCGTCCCTGCTCGCCGGCGCGCGCCGCCTCGACGGCGGCGTTGAGGGCGAGCAGGTTGGTCTGGAACGCGATGCTGTCGATGACCGCGGTGATCTCCGAGATCTTGCGCGAGGAGCCGGTGATGCGGTCCATCGTGTCGACGACCTGCTGCACCACGTGTCCGCCCTTGCTGGCGGCGCCGGTGGCGTCCGCCGCGAGCTGGCTGGCGCGCTGCGCGTTCTCGGCGTTCTGCCGCACGGTGGTGGTCAGCTCCTCGAGCGATGAGGCGGTTTCCTCCAGGCTCGAGGCCTGCTCCTCGGTGCGCGCGGAAAGGTCCTGGTTGCCGCGCGCGATCTCGCCCGAGGCGGCCTGCACCGACTCGGTGATCTGGCGCACGGTGCCCACCAGCCGCGCGAGCTGCTCGGTCGAGTTGCTGAGCGCGGCGAGCATCTGTCCGACCTCGTCCCGCGAGTCGGCCTTCGCCCGGCGGCTCAGGTCGCCGCGCGCGAGCGCCTCGGCAGAATTCGTGGCGCGACGCAGCCGCACGACCATGGCTCTTGCCTGCAGGCCGGCGGCGAGCAGGCTGCCGATCACGGCGGCGATCGCCAGCACCAGCATGGTGTTCCACGCGCTGTGGAAGGAGGCGCGCGTGACGCCGAAAAGCTCCTCGGCCTTGTTGCGCTCGGCCTCCACCAGCGCGGCGAAGTCCTTGGTCAGCTCCTGGTAGGCGAAGTCGGCGGTCTGCATGGCGGCGGTGCCGGTGTTCGCGTCGACGGTGCCCAGGTCGATCGCCAGCTCCACCGCCTTGGCATACTTGTCCAGCTTCTGCACCGCGGAATCGAGCAGGGCGTCGCCGGCTTCGCCCTTGTCGCTCAGGGAGGCGAGCTGCAGGATGGTGTTCTTGGCCTCTTCCAGGCGCCATTTCACCTCGCCTGCCTCGGCGATCATGCGGCTCTCCTCGACCGCGCCCGAGAGGCTGAGCAGGCGGTAGATGCCCGCGTGCACGTCACCCAGCGTGCTGCCGGCCTCCACCACGCTCTTGTAACGCCCGAACACCCCCTGGTAGAACGTGTTGGCGGCCTCCTGCTGGAGCCTGAGCGCGGAGTAGCTCGCCGCGCCCATCGCGACGAGGAATCCGATCGCCACCAGCGGCGCGATCATCAGTTTCACGGACAGCTTCATGGCTTACCCCTCCCTGGCGACACGGGTGATGTCGTGGTCAGCGCCGGTAGACGCCGCCGCACACGACCACTTCGTCCATGCGCTCGCAGTACATCTGCTTCGGCTCGACTTTCTTGGTCACCGGGTTGGTGAACTTGTAGTCCTGCCAGAAGGTGCCCTTGGTCTGGGCCAGCTCGACGCGCTCCTTGACGAACAGCTTGCCGTCCACGTCGCGCAGGTCGATCAGATTCTTGTTCACCATCTTCTCGTTCTGGCCGTGCGCGCGCACCACGCCGTCGATGCCGTAGACCACGAGGTACAGGTCGCGGTCCTTGAACCGGCTCTTCTTGCTGGTGATCTCGGCATAGCCCTTCTCCTTGCCGTTCGCCTTGATGAAGCCGATGCCCTTCTTCACCATGGCCACGGCTTCGTCCTTGCTCGCCCATTCGTCCTTGGCGAGCGCCGCGCCGCTCAGCGCCAGGCCGGCGATGCATACCATCGTCGCTGCAATCTGCTTTTTCACGTGTCTCTCCTGGAATAGATTGACTGCAGGGCTACTATAGGAGGCTTGCTACGAGGGGAATTTCAGCAATTGTGCGAGCGTTGCAAAGAAAGCTCGGTGGCGGCCTGACGTTGTTTCACGATCCCGCGTGGAGCGCCCATTGCATGCGGAAGGCGCGCCGGATGCGCTCGATCTCGCGCGCGATTTCCTCGTCCGTCAGGTACTCCGCTGCCGGCTGCGCCGCGCGCTGCGCGCGGAACGCCCGCCTGAGCTCCTCGATCTCGCGCTCGATGTCCGCGTCCGAAAGCGACCGGTAGTCGGGCGGCGCGGCGTGCTCGGCCGCCTCGTCCTGCCAGGCCAGCGCGAGCACCGAGAGGTTGTCGCACTGCGCGCCCGCCCGCGCCTCGGCTTCGCCGGCGAGCTCCGCCAGGGCTTCCTGCAGGCCGGCTGCAGGCACCCGCTGGCCGATTTCGCGCGAGTTGAGCGGGCCGGAGAACCCGTCGCTGCACAGCAGCACGACGTCGCCCCGACGCAGCCGCGCCATGGAGGCCGGCTCCAGCCGCGGCGGCAGCGGCCCGCCGAGGCATTGGAGCAGCACGTTGCGCTGCGGGTGCGTTTCGGCTTCCTGCTCGGTGATCCTGCCGCAGGCCACCAGCTCCTGCACCAGCGTCTGGTCCACGGTGCGCGTGGCCACCGCGCGGTCGCGCAGGAGGTACAGGCGCGAGTCGCCCACGTGCATCCAGTACGCGCACGCATCCTGCACCACGCAGGCGACGAGGGTGGTGCGCGGCGTCTCGGCGAGCCGGCGCTCGCGCGCCAGCGCGCACAGCACGGCGTGCACTCGGCCGACCGCGCGGAACAGGAACAGGTCCGGGTTCGCCACGCGCGGCCGCGCCGCCTCGCGAAAAGCGTCCACCATGTGCTGGACGGCAAGCTCTGCCGCCAGGTCGCCGTGGGCGTGCCCGCCCAGGCCGTCGGCAAGGGCGAGCAGCACCGCGCTCTCGGTGCGGAAGTAGGCGAGGCGGTCCTCGTTATAGGGACGCCCGCCGAGCCGCGTCTCGCTGGCGATCTCGCAGTTCACACACCCATGATCCAGCGCAGCATGGCTTTCGGATCGTCCGGTGGTTGCGCAATCTGTCCCGGGCCGAGCAGGGCCTTCTGCAGCGAGAGCACGCTCTGCGGGCGCTGCAGGGGCTCCGGCCGCAGGCACCAATCGACCAGCTCGAGCAGCTCGGGGGAGTATTTCCCGGCGCCGGCCTTTGCCGCGGACAATTTGGGCGGCGGCGGCTTCAGGAACATGCACGCATAAAGGGTCGCGCCGACCGAATAGATGTCGCTCCAGGGGCCCAGCGCCTCGCGGCTGCCGGTCTGCACCTCGGGCGGGGCGAAGCCCAGCGTAAAAATGGGGCGCAGCGTCGGCGTTTCCGCGCACAGCGTGCGGCGCGACGCCCCGAAGTCGATCAGCACCGGCGAGGCGTCCTCGCGCAGGTGGATGTTGGCCGGCTTGATGTCCAGGTGCAGCAGCTTGCGCGCATGCACCTCGCGCAGCCCGTTCAGCAGCTGCGCCACAGTGCGGCGCAGCCAGCCCTCGGGCAACGGCGCGCTCGCCTGCACCAGGCGCTGCTTGAGCGTGCCGCCGGGCTCGTGACGCATGACCAGGTAGGCGGTGTCGTTGGCCCGGAAGAAGTTCAGCACCCGCACTACGTTCGGATGCGATACGGAGGCGAGCACGCGGCCCTCCTCGAAGAAACAGCGCAGCCCGTCGCGGAACGGCGCGGCATCCCGTTCCGAGGGCGCGGGCGCCGGGTCCCTGCCGGTGCGCACGCTCAGCGCGGCGGGCAAGTACTCCTTGATGGCCACCGGCGCGCCGGCTTCGTCCTCGGCGAGATACACGAACGAGAACCCGCCGCGGGCGATCAGGCCGAGCAGGCGGTAGCCCGGAAGACGGTGGCCGGGGGGGAGCGGCTGGTTGGGCCTGGCCGCCATCAGCCGTAGAACAGCTCTTCGATGAGCTTGAGCGCCGCCTCGGCGGAAGCGGGGCGCGCGTCCGGGTCCTTGGCGAGCAGCGTGTCGATGAGCGGCTGGAACTCGTCGTGGGCGCGCGGCAGCGGCGGCGGAGCGGCGTTCAGGTGCTGCTCGATGATGTCCATCGCCGCCGTGCCGTTGAACGGCGGCGACTTGGCGATCATCTGGTAGAGCATGACGCCGGCGCTGTAGAGGTCGGAGCGCGGGTCGGCGGGCAGGCCGCGGATCACCTCCGGGCTCATGTAGATCGGCGTGCCGAGCAGGGTGCCTTCGAGCGTGATGCCGGGCAGGTCGGCGATCTTCGCGATGCCGAAATCCACCATGGCGAGGCTCTGGTCCTCGCGGAACATGACGTTGTGGGGCTTGAGGTCGCGATGGATCACGCCCGCGGCGTGGATGTCCTTCAAGGCCGTCAGCACCTGCCGGAAGATGCGCAGGATGCGCACCTGGTCCACGTAGTTCCCGGTGAAATAGGCGCGCACGTCGCCGCCCGACAGGTACTCCATGAGCAGGTACGCGCTGTTGTCGCTGAAACCGTAGCCGAACACCTTGCCCACGTACGGACTGCGGATGCGGCCCAGGATCTGGTACTCGCGCAGGAACCGCTCGAGGAAGTCCGAGTCGTGCAGCAGGTGCTCGAACAGCACCTTGGCGATGACCGGCGCGCCGCCGGCTTCCGGCTGCATCAGATAGACGCGCGAGACGGCGCCGGAGCCCACTTCGCGCACCAGCCGGTAGCCGTCGATCTGCGGCGGTCCGCCGGCGCCGGCCGTCTGCCGCTGACCGTGGAGATCCTGGGTGGCGTCGGCGCGCGCGCTGCGCGGGCTGCGCGAGCCGAGCGCCTGCGTCACGATCTGCTCGAGCGACTCCTTGGTGAGCAGCTGCTTGGGAAGATAGTCGTAGGCGCCGAGCTTCATCGCGCGCACCGCCACGTTCTCGCTTCCCTGCCCGGCGAGCATCACGGTGGGCGGGCAGCCCGGCCGGGCGGTGAAATCGCGCAGCCAGTCCAGCCCATCCTCGGCGCCGAGGCGGTTGTCCAGGATCACCAGGTCGAACTCGGACAGCGCGAAGCCCGGCCCCGGCCGGCCGCTCACGTCGGGGTCGTAGTGCTCGATGCTCGAGCCCGGCCAGGTGGACGCGAATATCCCGGTCACCTCGTGCCGGAACCTCGCGTCGCGGTCTATGAGCAGTACCCGCACGGCCTCATGCCTTGATCGGCTCGAGCAGCCGCGGCGCGATCTGGCCGAGCGGCAGCACCTCGTCGGCGGCCTGCAGCCTGATCGCCTCGCGCGCCATGCCGAACACCACGCTGCTGCTCTCGTCCTGGGCCATGGTGCGGGCGCCGGCCTGCTTCATCTCCAGCAGGCCGGCCGCGCCGTCCTTGCCCATGCCGGTGAGGATGACGCCGGTGGCGCCGCCGGCCACGCGCTTGGCGGCCGAGCGGAACAGGATGTCGATGGAAGGCCGGTGCAGGTTCACCGGCTCCGCGTCCGCCAGCTGCACCGTATAGCGCTTCGGCGTGACGGGCTTGCCGATCAGCAGGTGCTGGCCCGCCGGCGCGATATAGGCGTGCCCCGGCAGCACCGGCTCGCCGTTTTCGGCTTCCTTCACCGTGATGTCGCACATGGTGTCGAGCCGCCGGGCGAAGGCCTGCGAGAAGTTCTCCGGCATGTGCTGCACGACGAGCAGCGGCGGGCAGCCCGCGGGCATGGCCTGCAGGATGTCCTGGATCGCCTGGGTGCCGCCGGTCGAGGCGCCGATGAAGAACACCTGCGGCGTATCCGTCGGCGCCTTCTTCGTCGCCTTTCGTGCAGGGGGGGACGGCGCACGCGGCGCCGGCGCTTCCCGCGCTTCCACGCGCGCGCTTGCCGCGGCGCGAATCTTGTACGCGATGAGCTGGCCGTAGTCCTGGCCGCCGGCGGCGCCGGGCGCGGGCTTGGTGACGAAGTCCACCGCGCCGCTTTCCAGCGCGCGGAAGGTGATGTCCGAGCCGGCCGCGGTGTGCGCCGACACCATGATGACCGGCGTCGGCTTCACCTGCATCAGCTGCTGGAGGAAGGTGAGGCCGTCCACCTTGGGCATCTCGACGTCCAGCGTGATGACGTCGGGATGCAGGTCGCGCACCTTGTCGCGCGCGTCGATCGCATCGGCCGCCATGCCGACCACCTGCATGTCGGGCTGCTCGTTGATGATCGCCTCGAGGACGTTCCTGATCAGCGGGGAATCGTCGACGACGAGTACGCGGATGGTCATGTGAGGTCCCTCACCGGTTTGTAGACTGCGTGCGCGATGCGGTTCCACCGCCCGGCCGAATGCGCGTAGTACTCCGAATGCCCCGAGAACAGCAGGCCGTGCGGCCGCAGGCAGGCGCGGAAGCGCTCCAGTACCTCGGCCTGCGACTTCTGGTCGAAATAGATGAGCACGTTGCGGCAGAAGATGGCGTCGAAGCTCGCCGCCGCGGGCCACACCGGGCCGCGCAGGTTGTGGTGCTCGAAGCGCACCCGCTCGGCCAGCTCGGGCCGCACGCGGATCCTGCCGCTGTTCGGCCCGGTGCCGGCCAGGAAGAAGCGCCGCAGGCGCGCGGGCGCCAGGTCGCGCGCCGCGTCGGCCGGATAGATGCCGGCGGCCGCGGTGCCGAGCACGTCGGTGTCCACGTCGGTCGCCAGCACGCGCACCGACGCCGTCCGCTCGCCGAGCGTCTCAGCCGCGGTCATGGCGATGGTGTAGGCCTCCTCCCCGGTGGAGCAGCCGGCGCACCAGACGGACAGCGGCCGGCTCGCCGGCGCCTCGGCCAGCAGCTTCGCCAGCAGCTCGAAATGCGCGGCCTCGCGAAAAAAGCGCGTCAGGTTGGTGGTCATGGCGTTGATGAATTCCTGCTTCGCGGCGGCTTCGCCGCCCTCCACCAGGTCCAGATACTGCGAGAACGCCGCAAGGCCGCGCGCGCGCAGCACGCGCACCAGCCGGTTGTAGGCCATGTCGACCTTGGCGGCCGACAGCGAGATGCCGCACAGGGCGAACACCAGCCTGCGGATGCGGGCGAAGTCCTCCGCGGTCATGGCGAACTGCACGCCGGGACCCGTCTTGACCACGGCGGCGGCGCCGGCGGGGCTCATACGCGCGCCATCCCGGGGTTCGCCAGGCGCTCGAACAACGCCGCAGCGATGGCGCCGATGGGCAGCACCTGGCGCGCGGCGCCGAGCTCGATCGCCTCGCGCGGCATGCCGAACACCACGCTGGTCGCCTCGTCCTGCGCGATGGTCCACGCGCCCGCTTCGCGCATCTGCAGCAGGCCGTGCGCACCGTCCTTGCCCATGCCGGTGAGCAGCACGCCGATCGCGTCGCCGCCGGCGAGCCGGGCCGCGCAATCGAACAGCACGTCGACCGACGGGCGGTGGCGGTTCACCGGCGCCTCCTCGGTAATGCGCACGGCGTAGGCGCGGCCGCTGCGCTTGAGCGCGAGGTGGCGGCCGCCGGGCGCGATATAGGCATGGCCGGGAAGCACGCGCTCGCCGTCCTGCGCCTCCTTGACCGTGATGCGGCACAGGCTGTCCAGGCGGGCGGCGAAGCGGCGGGTGAACTCCGGCGGCATGTGCAGCGTGACCAGGGTGCCCGGGCAGTCGGCCGGGAAGATCTCGAGCATCTCGCGCACCGCTTCCGTGCCGCCGGTGGAGGCGCCGATGCAGATGATTCTTTCACTAGCCGAGACTCCAGGACTCGCGAGAGGTGGCCGCGATGCCGGCGCTTCGGCGCGCGGGGCGCGCAGCCGCGAGCGCGACGCGGCGCGGATCTTGGCCGCGATCTCCGCCGCCGTGCGGCTCACGCCCTCGGCGATCCCCAGGCGGGGCTTCGCCACGAAGTCGACCGCGCCCAGCTCCAGGGCGCGCAGCGTGGCGTCGGCCCCGCTCTGCGTAACCGAGGAGATCATCACCACCGGTGTGGGGCGCAGGCGCATCAGGCGCTCGAGGAACTCCAGCCCGTTCATCCTCGGCATCTCCACGTCGAGCGTGATGACGTCCGGATTGAGCTCGCGCACCATGCTGCGCGCGATCACCGGGTCGCGCGCCACGCCGACCACCTCCATGTCGCGCTCGGCCGCCACGATCTCGGCGAGCAGCGAGCGCACCAGCGCCGAGTCGTCGACGATCAGCACGCGGATCTTCCTCGGGCTCATCGGAACAG
>DASUUN010000222.1:0-25980 GCA_036374055.1 Burkholderiales bacterium | reverse complement strand
GGGTAGACCCGGATGTCGCCGTAGTCCACGTCCGCCATGTGCGTGCACACGCTGGAGAGGAAATGCCGGTCGTGCGAGATGATGACCATGGTGCTCGTGCGCCGGTTGAGCACGTCCTCCAGCCAGCGGATGCTGTGGATGTCGAGGTTGTTGGTCGGCTCGTCGAGCAGCAGGATGTCCGGGTCGCCGAACAGGGCCTGCGCCAGCAGCACGCGCAGCTTCCACCCCGGCGCCACCGCGCTCATCGGCCCGTGGTGCTGCTCGAGCGCCACGCCCAGGCCGAGCAGCAGCTCCCCGGCGCGCGCCTCGGCCGTATAGCCGCCGTACTCGGCGTACTTCGCCTCGAGCTCCGCCGCGCGCAGGAACTCGTCCTCCGACGCCTCGGCGTTCGCATAGATCGCGTCGCGCTCGCGCATTGCGCTCCACATCTCGGCGTGGCCCATCAGCACCACGTCGAGCACGCGCTCGTTCTCGTAGGCGAACTGGTCCTGGCGCAGCTTGCCCAGCCGCTCGCCCGAGTCGATCGCCACCGTCCCGGCCGTGGGCTCCAGGTCGCCGCCGAGGATCTGCATGAACGTCGACTTGCCGCAGCCGTTGGCGCCGATCAGGCCGTAGCGGTTGCCGCCGCCGAACTTGACGTTGACGTTCTCGAAAAGGGCCTTGGCCCCGTAGCGCATGGCGATGCCGGAAGCGACGATCAATGGGAGTCCAGAAATGAAAAAAGCCGGCCGAAGCCGGCTTTGGGGTCAAACGAAGGTTACAGCGCCTTGATGTTGGCGGCCGCCGGGCCTTTCTGCCCTTGCGTCACGTCGAAGGAGACCTTCTGGCCTTCCTTCAGCGACTTGTAGCCGTCCATCTGGATCGAGCTGTGATGGGCGAACAGATCCTTGCCGCCGTCATCCGGCGTGATGAATCCGAAGCCCTTCGAGTCGTTGAACCACTTCACGGTACCTGTTGCCATGTCATTTCCATCCCTTGGGATTGCTGATTGACGGAGCTGTCCGAGCCCCGCTGCGGGCACGATGTTCAAGGAAGGGAATTGACTGCGAACTATGGAGACCGCTTGAAGCGGCTTTGAAAGGGCGCGTATCCACTACTTGATATCCTGCGGCACGCACTGTAGCACACTTACGCCCTGCCGCCGCCTTTCACGAACTCCAGCGAGCGCTTGAACAGCTCCAGGTCCTTTTCGTAGTCGGCCGCCTCGGCGCGGTCGATCTGGATCCACTCCCGGGTGCTGCCCAGGCCGGCGGGCTGGAACGGCACCACGTTGTCCCGGGAGAACTGCAGCTCGGTGGCTGCGGCCACCGGTAGCCGCAGCCCGACACCCTGGCCGCTGATGCAGGCAAACATCCGGTCGCTGACGAAATAGGCGTCGAGACCGTTGATTTTCCTCGTGCTGACGCCCGGCAGCTTCAGGAGCACGGCGTCGATCTGGGCCTTGCGAGCGGCCTTGGTCGGGTCGGATGGCATTGAATCAAGCATAAACGATCCTTCCACGCCGTAGAATCGCCGGAGCGCAGCCACCCAGGAGGCACGCATGAGGCTCAAGGACATACTGGCGGCCAAAGGCCGCCGCGTAGTCACGGTGTCGGCCAAGTCGAGCATCGCCGACGCGATCCGCACCATGCATGCCGAGAACGTCGGCTCGGTGATGATTCCCGACTCCGAGTCGTGCCCCGTCGGCATCTTCACCGAGCGCGACGTGGTGCGCATGTACGCCGACGGCGACCGCGACTTCGACCAGCTCCCGGTGGAGTCGCGCATGACCTGCACCGTCATGCTCGGCCGGCTCTCCATGACCGTCGACGAGGCGCTCGGGCTGATGACCGAGCGGCGCTTTCGCCACCTGCCGGTAGTCGAGGACGGCAAGCTGCTCGGCATCGTCTCGATCGGCGACCTGGTGAAGCGCAAGCTCGAGGAAACCGCGCAGGAGGCGGAGGCGTTGCGGGCGTACATCGCTTCCTAGGAAATTTCTTGACTTTCGATTGCGCGTGATTACAATGCGCGCCCACTTGCACATGAACACGATGCATACGGATCGACTTTTGAAGAGCGCGCGGCAGGAGACGCCCACCGCGTAAGCGCATTGCGCCCATCCGAAGCCCGGACCGCGCGAGCGCCTCCGGGCTTTTTGTTTTCCGGCGCGTCAACGCCGATGCAAGGACGGCGTTAGGAGGAACTGACTATGAAACGAATGCATAGAAGCTATTTGCAGCAACCGAAAAACATCGCGCTATGCGAGGCGGACCCGCGCGCGTCCCGGACGGAGGAGGCTTTCTAGCGACCACCAATCGCTGGCAGCCGCCAAAGCCCGGGTGATCCGAAAGGTCCCCGGGCTTTTTGTTTTTGCAGCACCCCGCTGGCGGAATCGGCATACGCGCCGGTCTCAGAAATCGGTTCTTCCGGGTTCGAATCCCGGGTGGGGTACCAGATTTCTTGCGCGGGAGCTTCGGCTCTCGCCTGCTCTTTTACAACTTGGATGTGGCAAAGCAGCAGCCCCCGCCGCGTGGCCCGGAGTCTGAGTCCGGGTCCCTGCGGGCGGGGGCGGCGTGTTCCTGTCGTCTAACGGTCAGGACGGCGGTCTTTCAAGCCGCGAATGCCGGTTCAATTCCGGCCGGGAACGCCATTCTTCATCTCGCTGTAGCGCAGCAGGCCAGCGCGCGTGGTCCGGGGCCACGAGGCCGCAGGTTCGAGTCCTGCCGGCGAGACCAATCGATTCCCCTGTAGCTCAGTGGAAGCAAGAGCGCGCGGTTACGACCCGCGAGGCCGAGGGTTCGAATCCCTCCTGGGGTGCCAACGAGGCGCCGTAACTCAGCAGAGCAGAGTGCCCGCTTGTCGAGCGGGAGGTCGCGGGTTCAAGTCCCGCCGGTGCCGCCACGCAACAACGGCGCGTAACTCAACAGGCAGAGTAGCTGACTCTTAATCAGAAGGTTGCAGGTTCAATTCCTGCCGCGCCGACCACATGCTTCTCAAGCTGATCTGGTGACAGCGCCGGGTTGAAACTCCGGAGAGCTCCGCTCGAAACGGAGGGGAAGCGCCATATACCGGTCTAGCTCACGCGGCAGAGCACCCGCCCGATAAGCGGGAGGTACGTGGTTCGAGACCACGGGCCGGTACCAGCCAACCGGGGCGTAGTTCAGCGGAAGAACGCCGGCCTCTGAAGCCGGATGTCCCTGGTTCGATCCCAGGCGCCCCTGCCAGCGGTGATCTTGGTGTAGCGGCAGCATCGCGGAATGTGAATCCGCAGGCACCGGTTCAAAACCGGTAGATCACCCCAGTTTCATTCGCTTTGCCACATCCCGCAAGGAATTCATCGTGAACGCCTCGCAGCGGGCGAGGCTCGTGAGTCCTCCCTGGCGCGCTTGCCTGGAACATCGGCGTGGCGTGTACCGCGGCACGGGAGCGGTGAAGGTTGGGCGAGGTAGCTCAGCGGTAGAGCGCGGCCCTCATAAGGCCGAGGTCGGGGGTTCGAATCCCTTCCTCGCCACCATGGGTAGCTCAGTTGGTTAGAGCAATCGGCTGATAACCGATCTGTCGCGGGTTCGATTCCCGCTCCAACCAGTGTTGGTACTGGCAGTAGTTACGCGGTACGGGGCCGGCTTCAGCGTGAGAGGCAGGGCAACGCCGATCACGCACCGGACACCAGGCCGAGTGCGCCGTGCGGCGCTTGCAGGCGAGGCAACACTGCCCTCACAGGAGGTATCTGTGATTGCACTGCTGTTTTCCCCTGCACGCGCGGCGGAGCCCGCAGGGCGTTCGGGAGGCCGGATTCCCACTCTTGTGAAGTGCTGTTTTTGAAGAAGGAGAAAGAAAAGGAGAAAACAATGATGCTGTTTCGTAAGTTTCATGTGAAGAAGGACGAGCGCGCGCTGCTGTTCGAGCGCGGCGACTTCGTCGAGATCCTGCGCCCGGGCGAGTACCTGCGTTTCGACCCGCTGCGCCGCCTGACCGTCGAGAAGTTCGGTCTGGGGCAGCCGCGCTTCGAGCACCGCCTGGCCGACTACCTGCTGAAGGCTGAGCCGGAGGTCGTGGCGCGCGAGTTCGAAGTGGTCGAGCTGGGCCCGGCCGAGGTCGGCCTGCGCTTCGAGAACGGCGTGCTGGCCGAGGTGCTGGCGCCGAACACCCGCCGCCTGTACTGGAAGGGGTTCATCGACCTGCGCTTCGAGCGCATCGACATCGCGACCGACTTCACTGTCGACGCGAAGCTGGTGTCGCAGCTGATCGGGCTGGGCTCGACCGGCTTCAAGGCGAAGATCGCCGGCGCCGACGTGTTCGGCGTGCAGGTACCGCAGTTCAACGTCGGCGTCGTGTATGTCGACGGCAAGCTGGGGTACGTGCTGGATGCCGGCCTGCGCGCCTTCTGGCGCTTCGGCCGCGACATCCGCGTCGAGTTCGTGGATCTGCGCCTGCAGGTGATCGAGGTGGCGGGTCAGGAGATCCTGACCAAGGACAAGGTCCCGCTGCGCGTGAACCTGAACGCAGGCTACCGCGTGACCGACGTGCTGGTGGCGTTCGGCAAGCAGGCCAAGCCGGCGGACTACCTGTACAAGGAGCTCCAGTTCGGCCTGCGCGGTGCGGTGGGGACCCGCACTCTGGACGAGCTGCTCGAGAACAAGGGGCAGATCGACCAGGCGGTGGCGGAGCACATCAAGCGCCGCGTCGAGGGCTTCGGCCTGGAGGTCGATTCGGTCGGCGTGAAGGACATCATCCTGCCGGGTGAAATGAAGGCGATCCTGGCGAAGGTGGTGGAGGCCGAGAAGGCCGCGCTGGCGAACGTGATCCGCCGCCGCGAGGAAACCTCGGCGACTCGCTCGCTGCTGAACACCGCGCGAGTGATGGAAGACAACCCGACCGCGCTGCGGCTGAAGGAGCTGGAAACCCTGGAGAAGGTCACCGAGAAGATCGGCAAGATCTCGGTGTTCGGCGGCCTCGACGCGGTGCTGAAGGATCTGGTGAAGATCCGTTGAGCGGTCGGCTGGTGATCCGGCCGGCCGCTTTTTTTTGACAACCCAAAGACGAAATGAGCAAGAACGAAGACAACAGATTCACAGGGCTGACCCGGCGAGTGTATACCTTTGCCGATCTCGTCCTGCAGAACCGGCTGGCAAGCGCGCTGGAAAGCGGCGCCGCGCGCTATCCGATCTTCCGCGACCTGCGCTTCGCCGCGCGCATCGAGCTGGAGGCGCTGCTCGACGCCATCGCCCTCGACCCGGCATGGCGCGCCGAGCGCCTCGGCGCGAAATCGCTGCTCCTCGACGGCGAGGGGCTGTTCGTCGCCGGGTACGGCAGCCGGAAGGTGGACTACTGCTCCTGCCTGTTCGACATCTGGGCCGCGGACCTGGCGCGCGCCGAAGCCGCGAAGGCGCGTATCCTCGCCAAGGCGGGCCCGACGCGCATCACCGAGCCGATGTTCTCCATCGACTGGAACTTCCTCACCTCGGAAGGCGGGCTGGAAGGCGCCTCGATCGAGGAGATGGCGAACGACGTGCTGCGCGACGGCGCCTATCCCGAGATCAAGGGCGGCGTGCGCAGCTTCATCGCGCGCTACCTCGACGCGCCGGAGACCGTGCTCGTGCTGCAAGGCCCGCCGGGCACCGGCAAGACGCGCCTCATCCGCGCGATCCTCGGAGAGATGTCGCGCCGCAAGGGCGAGCAGGCCGAGTGCCTCTACACCGGCGACATGAAGGCCCTCGCCTCCGACGAGATCTTCGTCAAGTTCATCACCGGCACGCACGACGCCTTCGTCGTCGAGGACGCGGATCACCTGCTGAAGCCCCGCGCGGACGGCAACGAGCACCTGCACCGGTTCCTCACCATCGCCGACGGCGTGGTGCGCTCGCAGGGCCGCAAGATCATCTTCTCCACCAACCTGCCGAACGTCGGCGACCTGGACGAGGCCCTGATCCGGCCGGGGCGCTGCTTCGCGCGCCTGCATGTGCGCGCCCTGACCTCCATCGAGGCGCAGGCGCTGGCCGCGGAGATCGCGGCGGGCGACGCCGAGAAGCTCGGCCGCGCCTCCCTGGCGTTGGCCCCCGAAGAAGGCCGCAAGCGCTCGCTCGCGGAGATCTACGGCGTGCTGCGCTAGTGGCTCGCAGCGGCGCGAGACGGCGAGTATCCTGCCCGCAGGAGGCCGCCATGCCCGACCCCATCGACCCGGAAGGCAAGCGCCTTCCGATCAAGCTCGACAGCACCTCCAACGGCGAGTTCGTCCCGGTGCCGCTGTCGGCCACCAACCGCGCCGCCAACCGCCTGGCTCACGAAGCTGCTTCTCTCTTTTCCAAGAAGCTTTCCCTGAGCCGCCGCAGGTTCCTCGTCTCCGCCTGCGGCGCCGCGAGCACCCTGCTCGCCTTCAACGCCGCCAATGCCGCCGCCGGGAAGACCGGCGGCTTCTTCGACCTGCCGAAGGATGCCGCACTCGACCTCGAGCTCGCGCGCGCCCAGGTCGGCCCGGCGAAGGACGAATTCATCTTCGACGTGCAGGGCCACTTCATCGATACGCCCAAGGGGAACTCGAAGGGGCCGGACGTCTTCATCAAGGACGTCTTCATGGACAGCGACACCGACGTCATGGTGCTGTCCTTCGTGCCCTCCACCCGCGACGCCGAGCCCGTCACCATCCAGGCCGCCGACCACGTGCGCCGCCTGGTCGACAAGCTCGAGGGCACCCACCGCCTGCTCCTGCACGGCCGCGTCAACCCCAACCAGCCCGGCGACCTCGAGGGCATGGACGAGCTGAAGGAAAAGTGGGGCGTCTCCGCCTGGAAGACCTACACCCAGTACGGCCCGGGCGGCCGAGGCTACTTCCTCACCGACGATGTCGGCATCCGCTTCATCGAGAAAGCGCGCGCCCTGGGCGTGAAGAACATCTGCATCCACAAGGGACTGCCCTTCGGCGCGCGCTCCTACGAACACAGCCAGTGCAGCGACATCGGCCCGGTCGCGAAGCGCTTCCCCGACGTCAACTTCCTCATCTACCACTCCGGCTTCGTCAGCACCGTCCCCGAGCAGGCCTACGACGAAAGCGGCATGCGCGACGGCATCGACACCCTGATTTCTTCCTTGCAGAAGAACGGCGTTTCTCCGGGCTCGAACGTCTATGCCGAGCTCGGCAGCACCTGGCGCTTCCTCATGCGCGACCCCGAACAGGCGGCGCATGCCCTCGGAAAACTGATCCGCCATTGCGGAGAAGACAACGTGCTCTGGGGCACCGACTCCATCTGGTACGGCTCGCCCCAGGACCAGATCCAGGCCTTCAGGACTTTTCAGATGTCGCCTCAATTGAGAGAGCGCTTTGGTTACGCAGAAATGACCCCTTCGCTGCGCGCGAAGATCTTCGGCCTGAGCGCCGCGAAGGTTTACGGCCTGAGTGCGGCAGAGGTGAAGAAGTACGCCGGCCGCGATGCCATCTCCCGGGAGCGGACTGCGTACCTGGAGCACCCGGAGCCGCACTTCACCACGTATGGGCCGCGGTCCCGGCGGCAATTCCTTACACTTTGACGCCCTCGTCGGCGACGACGCGCTGCACGGCCGGGCGCTTCAGCATGCGGTCCTTGAGCGCGGAGTAGCTCTTCAGCTCCGACACCGGCAGCTCGCGCCTCACGCCCCAGGTGTAGAACACGAAGGCATAGGGGTCGAGCACCGAGTACTTGTCCGACAGCCATTCGCGTCCCGCGTACATGCCGTCGATCTGCTTCAGGTAGTCGTGGAAGGTCTTTTTCCCCATCGCCTGGATGCCCGGAAGCGCCGATTTGTCTTCCGTGTAGCGCTCCGGCCGGCCGATGTGGGCGTGCGCCGGATGCACGCTCGAGGCGAAAAAGCCGATGACCGACAGCGCCCGCGCCTCCTTCACCGGATCGGTGGGCCACAGGCCGAAGCGCTTGCCCAGGTACGGCAGGATGGCCGTGTTCTCGGAGAGCGGGGCGCCGTCGTCCAGCTTCAGCGCCGGCACCCGGCCCAGCGGATGGATCTTCAGGTAGTCGGGCGCTTTCTGCTCGCCTTTGGACAGGTCCAGGCGCCTGGCCTCGTACTTCTCGCCGCTCTCCTCCAGCGCGATATGGGCAGCCATCGAACAGGCGGTGGGGGCATAGAAAAGGGTGAGCATGGCAGGTAGTCCTCGGAATCAATGCGGAAACGCAAATACTACGGCGGTCACTTGCCAAAGATCGCGTTCAGTTCACGGTTGGAGGGCGTGTTCCCAAAACCGTCGAATCTGCCTTCTTCTTTCAGCAGCCGGGCAGCCCGCATGAACCCGCCCCAGGCCGAGCGTGCGAGCGCCCCGCCCACGCTCACGCGCCGCACCCCGAGCGCCGCGATCTCCTGCAGGGTGAGTTCGCTCGCCGAACCGACCAGCAGGTTGAATGGCTTCGGCGCGACCGCAGCCACGAGGGCCCGGATCTGGTCGGGCGTGCGGATACCCGGCGCGTACAAGCAATCGGCGCCCGCTTGCGCGTAGGCCTTGAGCCTGCGGGTCGTTTCCTCCAGATCGGGCCGTCCCACCAGAAAGCATTCTGCGCGTCCGACCAGCAGCGTGTCGCCGCCCGCCTTATCGATGGCTTTGCGCGCCGCGCGCATCCTCTCGACGGCCGCGTCGAGCTCGTAGAGCGGCTTTGCCGCGTCGCCGGTCGAATCTTCTATGGAAAGTCCCGCGACCCCGGTCTCGACTGCAAGACGAACGCTTTCCGCGACACCGACCGCATCGCGTGCGTACCCGCTTTCGAAGTCAGCGTTCACCGGCAAATCCGTCGCCGCGACCATGTCGTGGAGGTGGTCGAGCACCCTGTCGCGCCACGTGGCGCCATCGGCTCGGCCCTGCGACCAGGCAAAGCCGGAGCTGGTGGTGGCAAGCGCCTCGAATCCCAGGCTTTGCAGAAAGCGCGCGCTGCCGATGTCCCAGGGGTTCGGAATGACGAAGCAGCCTGCCTCGTGCAACTGCTGAAAGGCGCGCCGCTTGTCGGCGATGGTGGGGCGGTCGGTCATCGGAAGGCTCCTACGTCAAACTGTTCGCGAAGGCGATTCACGGCGTCTGGCTCGCCGCGCACGCGCAGGAACGCGCCCTCGCTGCCGGCGCGTTCCTCCAGCACCGTGCAAGTGGCGAAGATCTGCCCGCGCAATTTCTGCGCCGACCAGGGGAGGAACAGCTCGGCCTCGACCAGGCGCTGCTGGAAGAACGCGCCGATCGCCTCGCGCAGCCTGGCGATATCGCCCTCCCGGCGCGCGCTGATCACGATGCAGCCGGGGTGCTTTGCACGCAACGCTGCCTCGTCCCCGCCCCGGTCGATCTTGTTGAACACCAGCAGGCGCGGCACGTCCTTCGCCCCGATCTCGTCGAGCACTTCCTCCGTCACCGCGAGCTGCCGCTCGTACCCGGGATCGCTGGCATCGACGACGTGGACCAGCAGCGACGCCTCGAGCGCTTCGTCCAGCGTCGACTTGAACGAGGCGACCAGCCCGTGCGGCAGGTTCTTGATGAAGCCGACCGTGTCGCTCACCAGCACGCGCGGCACGCTTTCGGGGTGCAGGGCGCGCACCGTGGTATCGAGCGTCGCGAAGAGCTTGTCCGCCACCAGCGCCTCGCTTCCCGTCAGCGCGCGCATCAGGGTGGACTTGCCCGCGTTCGTGTAACCGACCAGCGCCACGCGCGCGAGCCCCTGGCGCTCCTGCCGCCGGGCGCGCTGCGTCTTGCGCTCGAGGCCCATCGCGTCGAGCTCCTTCTGCAGCTCGGCGATGCGGTCGCGGAGCTTCCGCCGGTCGAGCTCGCCGTGCGACTCGCCGCCGCTGCGCCCGCCGGTGCCGCTGCGCGCCCGGTCTTTCGGCCCGGCCTGCTTGGCGGCCTCCCGCAGGCGCGGCCCCATGTAGCCCAGGCGCGCGATCTCCACCTGCGCGCGCGCGAAGCGCGAGCTCGCGTGCCGGTGGAAGATCTCGAGGATGACCATGGTGCGGTCCATCACCTCGCAGCCGACCTCCCTCTCCAGGTTGAACGCCTGCGAGGGCGAAATCTCGTGGTCCACCAGGACGAGGCCCGCGTCCTCCTGCTCCCGCAAAAGCCGCAGCTCTTCCCGCTTCCCCGTCCCGAAGTACGCCGCCGCATCGAAGCTGGCGCGCTTCTGCGTGAACGTCCCGACCACCTGGAACCCCAGCGTCTTCGCAAGCTGGCGCAGCTCGGTGAGCGATGCCTCGAACTCGACGTCGCCTACGCTGGACAACTGCACCGCCGCCACGATCGCACGCGCCGGCTTCTGATCGACTGTTTGCGTCATGCACGAAGCGTATCAGGCCTGCGGACGAAGGACTCGGCAGACCCCCGCGGCGATTACGCCGGTGACCGCGAGCATTGTCGCGGTGTGAACGCCGACCGCCGCGAGCCCGAGCGTCAGCGAGCGCGATGCGGAGATCTCCGCATCACCCATGCAAAGCGGGATCAGCGCCGGCACCAGCATCAGTCCCGCGCCGTGCGCGGTCGACATCATGAAGGACCAAAGCGCCAGGCCGGCATGCCCGGCCCGCTCCCGCGCCCGCCGCGCCGTGCGGCCCCGGAGGTGGATGACTGCGGCTGCGATGAGGAGCCCGCCGGCCACGGCTTGCACCGCCGCGCGATCCATCGACAGGCCGAGTGCCACCGCGGCGCCGACGAGCGCGATCGATGCGGCGTGGCCGATCGCGATCGGCATCAAGGCCCACAGGGCCTGGACGCGATCCCGCGAACGCACGCCCCAGGCCGCGGCGAGCAACCAGCCGGTGGCAGGGTTCAGCCCGTGAAGCGCGCCGAGCCCTGCCACCGCCAGCCACGGCCAAAGGCCTGCCATGGGGTGTCAGGGGCGTGCGTGGCAGCAGGCGCTCGCGGCCGGCTTTTCCTTCGCGGCGGGCGCGGGCTCGTAGCGGTCGTGGTGGCGCACCCACTCCATCTTGTTGGGCACGTCGCGCTCGCCGCGGCCCTTGGGCGTGAGATCCATCATGTTGTACGCGCCCATCATCACCTCTACGCCGCGCCCGTAGGTCGAGTAGGTGTGGAACACCGCGCCCGCGTCATCCTGGTAGAACACGCTGATGCCGGGCAATTCCTCGTACACGAAGGGCCACTTGCCGTAGTTGTAGTCGACCTCGCCCTTGGCGACTTCTTCGGGCTTGAAGCTCACCGCGAAGTCGTAGTTGAAGTCGCTGCCATAGGAAGACACCCACTTGAACCGCCAGCCCATGCGCCGGCGAAAGCAGTCGATCTCGGCGAGCGGCGCGCGGGAAATCGCGAGCAGCGAGATGTCGCGATGCGCCAGGTGCACATTCATGCCGTCGGTGTGGTCGGCCATGAAGGAGCAGCTCGGGCAGCCCTGCTCCCACCCCGGCCCCAACATGAAGTGCTGCACCAGGAGCTGGCGGCGGCCGTCGAAAAGCTCGGCGAGCGTGCGCCGGCCCTCGGGCGCGTCGAACACATAGCTCTTCTCCATGCGCACCCAGGGCAGCGCGCGGCGCTCGCGGGCGACCTGATCGCGCAGGCGCGTGACCTCCTTCTCCTTCGCGAGAAGCGCCTTGCGCGCTTCCAGCCACGCATCGCGTGACACGCTGTTTGGTTCTCTCATGATCCGCTCCTTTTCGGACGTCGCACGGCGCGCACCTTTCCGCTCGCTCCGCCGCCGCAATAAAACAGGTCTGCCCCGTCGGACTCGAGCCCGCTCACCCCGGTGCCGCGCGGCATTTCCAGCCGCTCGAGGACGGCGCCGCTCTGCGGGTCGATCCGGCGGATATCGCTCTCGTCCCCTTCCCAGGTGCCGTGCCACAGCTCGCCCTCCACCCAGGTCACGCCCGTGACGAAGCGGTTGGTCTCGATGGTGCGCATCACCGCGCCGGTCTGGGGATCGATCTGGTGGATCTTGCGGTCGCGGTACTGCCCCACCCACAGGCTGCCCTCGGCCCAGGCGAGCCCCGAGTCGCTACCCTGGCCCGGCGCCGGAATCGACGCCAGCACGTCGCCGGTGGCCGGATCGATCTTGTCGATGCGCGCCTCGGCGATCTGGTAGAGGTGCTTGCCGTCGAACGCCGTGCCGGCGTCGCAGGCGCGCTCCAGCGTGCGCATGGACTCGCCGCTCTTGGGATCGAGCGCGACCAGCTTCGCGCCGGTGGCCGCCCAGATGTTGCGGCCGTCGTAGGTGACGCCGGCCACGGTCTCGGCACCCGGGAAGGGGACATACTCGCGCACGATCTCTGCCGAATGTGCCGGTACTTCGTTCGATGCCTGCTTGTCTTTAACGGTGGTAGTCATTGCTGCTCCTTTCGAAGACCCACTTTAGCCAAGCGGCAGCGCGACAGGGAGTAACAAGATCGTCGTGAATCCGGCGAGCGGGGGCGAGAGCCAGCGGCGCGCCCTCGCCCGCCCGATCGAGCGCACGCGCCCGGCGCCCTCCAGCTCGACGAGCGCGCGCTGCACCGTGCGCTGGCTCGCGCCCAGGGCGAGCGCGAGCGCCGAGGTCGACCACGCGGCGCCATCGGAGAGCAATGCCAGGAGCGATGCCTGATCGTCGTCGACGGGCGGCGCCAGCACGACCACCTCGCGCGCGCCGCGCGGGCGCAGCACGAAGCCTCTCGCAGTGGCATCGATCCGCGCCAGCGGCGCGACGAGCGCGCGCAGGCGGCCGATGTCGACCCGCAGGCGCGCCCGATGCGATTCGTTCGGACGCCGGGCGCGGAACGCGTACGCGATCAACGCTTCCCGCTCGACATCGCGCGGCCACGCCTCGGCGAGCGCACGCGCCAATGCGAACAGCACCGGCCGGCGCGCGAGCGGCCGCCACGTGTCGCCGGCGCGCACGCCCCGACGGCAGGCGTCGACCACCAGTGCGCCCGAGGCCATGAGCGCTTCCACCTCGTCCAGGCGAAGCGCCTGCTCGCCGCGCGCAAAAAGCCGGGCCGCGGGACGTTCGAGCGCCGCCCGCGCCTCCGCCACCTCGGCCAGCAGCGCCGGCACGCGGGCGCGCTCCGCCGCCTCGTGCGCCCGCGCGAGCGCCGCCCGCGCCGCGCCGGTGCGCAGTGAGCGCAGCGCCAACTCCGCCGCGATCAACTCGGCCACCCCCGCCAGCGCCGGCGGCAGCCCGCGCCCCTCGAGGCGCGCAAGCGCCGCCGCCGCCTCGTCCAGGCGGCCGAGCAGCACAAGCCGCCGCGCGGCGATCAGCCGCGCGTGCAGCGCATTGGCGCGATCCTCGTGCGCCTCGAGCGCCGCCGCAGCCGCCTCCAGCGCTCTCGGCGATCCCCCAAGGTCCCGCATCGCCAGCGCCACCTCGGCCTCCGCCACGATGCAGCGCGCCCGCGCCCGCTCCTCGTGCGCGCCAAAGCCCCGCGCCGCCCGCCGCAGCAGCTTGCGCGACCTCGGGTACTCCCCCAGCTGAGCCATCGCGATCCCGCGCAGCGCCAGCGCCGGCGGATCCTCCCGCAGCGCAACCCGCTTGAGCGCACCGAGCGCGTCTCCCCCCGCAAGCGCGCGCCCCGCGGCAGCGATCATGGAGTCCATGACGACAGCCTATACGAGGGCAGGACTCGCCTTCCAAGCGGCGATGACAGGCGACTCTCGGGTCCGAACCGCCCCCGCTAACAGGTTGACGCCCCGTCGGCGACGACGTGCTGACGGCCGGGCGCTTTAGGATGCTGTCGTTAGCGCGTGTAGTTAAGCCAGCGCGCGCATCACCGTCGACTTGCCTGCATTCGTGTATCCCACGAGCGCCACCCGCGCGGGGCCCTCGCGCTCGTGCCGCCAGGCGCGCTGCGTCTTGCGCTCGAGGGCCATCGCGTCGAGGCTCTCCTGCAGCTCGGCGATGCGGTCGCGGATCTTGCGCCGATCGAGCTCGCTGTGCGACTCCCCCGCACCCCGGCCGCCCACACCGCTCCGCTGCCGTCCCTGCAGCCCCGCCAGCTTCGCCGCTTCCCGCAGCCGCGGCGCCATATAGCCCAGACGCGCAATCTCCACCTGCGCCCGCGCAAAGCGCTCGCGTGCCGGTGAAAGATCTCCAGGGTGACCATGGTGCGATCCATCACATCGCAGCCGACCTCCTTCTCCAGGTTGAAGGCCTGCGAGGGCGAAATCTCGTGGTGTCGATGAAGACCAGGTTGGCCGCTTGCTCTTCCCGCAGTAGGCGCAGCTCCTCGCGCTTGCCGGTGCCGAAGTACGCTGATTTCTCGAGCCCGGCACGCTTCTGCGTGAAGGTGGCGACCACCTCGAAGCCGAGCGTCTTCGCGAGCTGGCGCCGCTCCGACGGCAACGCCTCGAACTCGGCGTCGCCCATGCTGGAGAGCTGCACCGCCGCCACGATGGCGCGAGGCGGCTTCGGGTCGACTGGTTGCATCGTCATGCTCGGAGCGTATCAGGCGCCGATGCCATGCGCCGCGCGGTCTATGCACGCGGGCCACTTGCCTCAACCACATGCATTGCGCTAGATTCGTCAAGCTCGAAGTGCTTCGTGTGAGAGAGACCGGCCGCGCGCCGGCGCCGAAGGGGTAACGCCCCGCAAAAACTCTCAGGCAAAAGGATCGCGCGAGGACAGGGCGCTCTGGAGAGTAGGCTCGGGATCGCCCGAGCCTCGCCGAAGGAACACGCGGCGCCTCATGGCCGCCAATCTCTCAGGCAAAAGGACAGAGGGGGCACACGAGACCTGAAGGGTCGTGCCGTGCCGTCCGTTTGCGCATGGGAGATGCCGTGGAGCTACCCTCTAGCCTGAGATACAGCGAATCGCACGAATGGATCGCCGAACACGGCGACGGCACGGCGAGCATCGGCATCACCGCGGTCGCCACCGAACAACTGGGCGATTTGGTCTATGTCGAGCTCCCGGAAGTCGGCAGGATCGTGGCACGCGGGGAGTCGTGCGCCGTGGTCGAATCGAGCAAAGCGGCCTCCGACGTCTATTCCCCGGCCGCTGGCGAAGTCACGGCAGTCAACGACGCGCTCGCCGCGCACCCCGATAAGGTCAACACCTCTCCCTACGCAGACGGCTGGCTGTTCAAGCTGAAGCTCGCGGCTCCCGTCGATGGGCTGCTGTCGCGAGACCAGTACGCCAAGTCCGCCGGCATTCAGCCGTGAAGAGGGACCTCGGCGATCTGCTGAATGTCCAGGAGTTCGCCGCACGCCACCTCGGCAGCGACGACGTGGCGCAGCGCGAGATGCTCGATACGCTCGGTATCGCCTCGCGCGATGCCCTGATCCGTGAAATCGTGCCGGCGCGCATTCTGCACGAGGCGCCGCTCGCGCTCGACGAACCGGTGACCGAAGCGCAGGCACTCGCCGAGCTCAGGGCCATCGCTGAGCGCAACCAGGTCTGGCGCAGCTTCATCGGCATGGGTTATTACAACTGCCTGACGCCGGCGGTGATCCAGCGCAATGTCATCGAGAACCCGGGCTGGTACACCGCCTACACCCCGTACCAGGCCGAGATCTCGCAGGGCCGACTGGAAGCACTGCTCAACTTCCAGCAGGCGGTGATCGACCTTACCGGGCTGCCAATCGCGAACGCCTCGCTGCTCGACGAGGCGACGGCCGCCGCCGAAGCCATGGCCCTGATCCGCCGCACCGCCAAGAGCCGCCAGAGCCGGTTCTTCGTTGACGCGGCCTGTCATCCGCAAGTCATCGCGGTGCTGCGCACCCGGGCGCGCGGGTACAGCCTCGGGCTCATCGTCGGCGACCCCGAGCGGGACCTCGATCCGGGGGCCGTCTTCGGCGCACATCTCCAGTACCCCGGGACCGGCGGCGCGGTGCGCGACTGGTCTGCGGCAATCGATGCGGTGCATGCCGCGCGCGGCCTGGTATCGATAGGCAGCGACCTGCTCGCGCTCATGCTGCTGCGCTCGCCCGGCACGCTCGGCGCGGACGTCGCCATCGGCTCGGCGCAGCGCTTCGGCGTGCCGATGGGCTACGGCGGGCCGCATGCCGCGTTCATGGCCTGCCGCGACGAGTACAAGCGCGCCATGCCGGGCCGCATCATCGGTGTGTCGGTCGACGCCGCCGGGCAGCCGGCGCTGCGCATGGCGCTGCAGACACGCGAGCAGCACATCCGCCGCGACAAGGCGACCAGCAACATCTGCACCGCCCAGGCGCTGCTCGCCGTCGTGGCAGGGTTCTACGCCGCCTATCACGGTCCGCAGGGGCTGCGGCGCATCGCCCTGCGCGCAAACTTCATGGCGCGCCTGCTCGCTGCCTGCGTGGCGGATCGGCTGAAACCGGTGCACCAGGCGTTTTTCGATACGCTGAGTTTCAGGATCGAACGCATGGACGAGGTCCGGGCGCGGGCAAGCGCGAAGCGCATGAACCTGCGCTGGGGCGACGCGGGACAGGTCAGCGTGAGCTTCGACGAGGCGAGCACGCTGGCGGACGTAGGCGATGTCGCCGAGGCGCTGACCGGCGAGCGGCCCGAGCTCGAGCGCCTGGCGCCGTCGCTCGCCATGGAGCCGCTGTCCATTCCGCCGGGCTTGCGCCGCGACGACGCCGTGCTGACGCACCCGGTGTTCAACCGCTACCACACCGAAACCGAGATGATGCGCTACCTCAAGCGCCTGGAGAATCGCGACTTCTCCCTCGTGCACGGCATGATCCCGCTTGGCTCCTGCACCATGAAGCTGAACGCCGCCTCGGAGCTCGCGCCGCTGTCCTGGCCCGAATTCGGCGCGCTGCATCCCTTTGCGCCGCTCGAGCAGGCGAAGGGCTACCACCGGGTGTTGCGAGAGCTCGAGGCCATGCTTGCGGAGATAACGGGGTTCGAGGCTGTGTCGCTGCAACCCAACTCGGGCGCGCAGGGCGAGTACGCCGGGCTGCTGGCGATCCGCCATTATCTCGAGGCTAGAGGCGAGGGGGCGCGCGACGTCTGCCTGATCCCCGCCTCCGCCCACGGCACCAATCCGGCCAGCGCGCACATGTCGGGCATGCGCGTGGTGGTGGTCGCCTGCGACGAACGCGGCAACATCGACCTCGCCGACCTCGACCGCAGGATCGACGAGCACCGCGACCGCCTGGCGGCGCTGATGGTCACCTATCCGTCCACGCACGGGGTTTTCGAGGACGCGATCGTGGATATCTGCGCCCGCATGCACGGCGCGGGCGGCCAGGTGTATATGGACGGGGCGAACCTGAACGCGATCGCCGGGCTCGCCAAGCCCGCGCACATCGGCGCCGATGTGTGCCACATCAACCTGCACAAGACCTTCTGCATCCCGCACGGCGGCGGCGGCCCGGGGATGGGCCCGATCGCCGCGGCCGCGCATCTCGCGGATTTCCTCCCCGGGCATCCCTCGAGCGGCGATGAGGCGCGCGGCACGGTGTCCGCGGCGCCTTTCGGCAGCGCTCTCATCCTGCCCGTCTCGTGGATGTACATCCGCATGATGGGCGCACGCGGCCTGCGACAGGCGACCGAGGTTGCGATCCTCAACGCGAACTACGTCGCCGAGCGGCTGAAGCCTTACTACCCGGTGCTGTATACGGGCCGCACGGGCCGCGTCGCCCACGAGTGCATCCTGGACCTGCGCAGCCTCAAGCCCGCCCTCGGGGTGAGCGCCGAGGACGTGGCCAAGCGGCTCATGGACTACGGCTTCCATGCCCCGACGCTCTCCTTCCCGGTGGCCGACACGCTGATGGTCGAGCCGACCGAGAGTGAATCCAAGCAGGAGCTCGATCGCTTCTGCGACGCGATGATCGCCATCCACGGCGAGCTCGAGAAGCTGCGCACGGGCGCATGGAGTCGCGCCGCCAACCCGCTGCGAAACGCCCCGCACACCGCGCTCGAGCTGGCCGGCGAATGGCCCCATCCCTACAGCCGCGAAGAGGCCGCCTTTCCAGTGCCCGGCCTGCGCGCGGCGAAGTTCTGGCCGGCGGTGAAGCGCGTCGATGCCGCCTTCGGCGACCGTAACCTGGTGTGCACCTGCCCGCCGCTCGAGGCGTACGCGTGATTCGCCTGGCGCTGCGCGATCTACACGTCGAGCACGGGGCGCGCTTGGGTCCCTTCGCCGGGTTTGAAATGCCGCTGCAGTACGGCGAGGGCCTGCGGGCCGAGCACCTGCATACGCGAGCTGCGGCGGGTCTGTTCGACGTGTCGCATATGGGACAGGTCCGTGTGCGCGGCCCCGAGCTGCACGCGGCGCTCGAGCGCGCGCTGCCGCTCGATTTCGACGACTGGTCCGAGGGCGAGCAGCGCTACTCGCTGCTCCTCAATGAGCGCGGCGGCATCGAAGACGACATCATGGTGACGCGACTCGCGGGCGAAGTGCGCATCGTGGTCAACGCCTCGGGCCGGGAGAAGGACCTCGCACGCCTGCGCGCCTTGTGTCCCGCGCTTTCGTTCGAGCTCCTCGACGCGGGCTTGCTGGCGCTGCAAGGGCCGGCGGCAGAGCAGGTGCTCGCGACGCTCGAGCCTGCCGTGACCGGGCTTGCATTCATGCATGCCATGACCGGTGGGCTTGGCCTGGTGTCGCGCTCGGGCTACACGGGCGAGGACGGGTTCGAGATCTCGGTGCCGCGCGAGGCGCTCGAGCCGCTGGCGCGGCGTCTGCTCGCCGATCCGGCGGTCAGGCTGGCCGGGCTCGGCGCGCGCGATACCCTGCGGCTCGAAGCCGGGCTGCACCTGTACGGCCAGGACATGGACCAGAGCACCACCGCCGTCGAGGCGAGCCTCGGCTGGGCCGTAGCCCGCTCGCGCCGCGCCGGCGGCGCGAAGCAAGGCAGCTTTCCCGGAGCCGCGGTCTACCTTCGCGATGCGGCCAGCGGGACGGCGCGCAGGCTGGTGGGCCTGGTGGGAGAGGAGGCGGTGCCGGTGCGCCACGGCACGAAGCTCCTCGACGCCGGCGAGCGCGAAGTGGGCGTGGTCACCAGCGGCACCGTCTCGCCCTCGACGCAGCGCGCCGTGATGCTCGCCTACCTCGCCTCGGGCCACGGCCGGGATGCGGCGCTTTACGCCCTCGTGCGCGGCAAGCGCCGCCCGGTACGCCCTGCCCCCTTGCCCTTCGTGCCGAAGCGCTACAAGCGCTCATCAGCAATGGCAAACTAAGAGCAGCCGGTCGGAGGACCGCTTTCGGCCGGAATACCGTCCTTAGGCAATCGGTCGCTTACCGGCGAAAAGCCGACGTGTTCTGCGACGCCTCACAGCTCTGACGGGTGATCCCTCGGCCTACGGCCGCGGCTTGATGCGCCGGTCGCGCAGGCGGCCGAAGGGGAAGAGGATCACGGTGCGCAGGCCGTCAATCGGCGAGAGCTGGTCGATGGAGCGGAAGGCTTCAAGCACGAACTGCTGCACCACCACGCGCTCGCTGTGCTCTTCGCCTTCCTGGATACGCGAGAGGCGGTGCAGCACGTAGAAGCCGATCAGGAAGGAGACAGCGAAGAGGAACTCCCAGTGGTGGAACTGCAGCAGCCGGACCTGCTGGGTGGTGCCGGGCGCGGTCCAGTGCAAGGTGAGCGCCAGCTCGCGCGCCGAGAACCAGCCGGCGAGCGCACCGCCGGCGAGCGCGGCGAGCCCAGCGGCGAGCGAGCCAGCGAGGCCCACCGCGGCTAGGTAGGCCGTGCCGCGGCCCTGCGGCGCGAGCTTGAGTCCCAGGTTGCCCGCGGCAAGCGCGATGCCGCCGGCGGCGGCGCCCATGACGAGATGAAGGAGGTAGAGAAGCGGCAGCGTCAGCCAGTGCACCGCGGGCAGCGCGGTGAAGGGCAGTGCGCCCAGGCACGCGAAGTACGCCGGCAGCGCAACGCGCAGCACCGCCTTGTTCGAGAGCCGGTCGGAGAGCCGGCCCCACAGGTAGAGCGTGAGCGCAGTTGCCACCTGGCCGACGATCCAGAGCGTGGTCACGGTGCCGAGCTGGAAGCCGAGCTGGCGCAGGAGGTACACAGTGATGAATGGCGCGGCGACGTTCGAGGCCAGGTTCCAGGAAGCCATGAAGACGATGACGCTGCGGAAATTGCCGTCGCGGAAAGGCGCGCCGAGCAATTGCGCGAGCGGCAGCGGCGGCCCGGTCTGCGCCATCGCCGGCTCGGGCACGGCGACGAGGTAGCGGGAGCTGACGAAGCCCGCGGTGCCGGCGGCGACGAAGGCGATCGCATAGGCGGGCAGCTTGTCTTCCAGCGGCCACTGCTGCACGAGATAGCCGGCGGCGAGCGCGCCGAGCGAGGCGAGCACGGTCGACCAGAACAGCCGCCGCGCGAAGAGCGCGCCGAGCTCCTCGCGCGGCACGAGCTGGTGCACCCAGGAATTGAAGGCGCAGCCCCCCACCGCGCCGGAGAGCGCGATCGCGAGCTGCGCCGCGATGAGCGTCGCGAGCTGTACCGGCCGGCCCTCGAGCAGCGGGATCAGCGCGAGCAGCAGGATGAGAAAGCGCGCGAGCGTCACCGCGAGCACGGTGATCTTGCGCCGCTCGCGCACGCGCTCGATGAGCGCGATCGCGGGGAGCTGCGACACCTGCGCGAGGAACGGAATCGCGGCAAGCAGCCCGATGACGAAGGGCGTCGCCCCGAGCTCGAGCGCAAAGCCCACCAGGATGACGCCGCCGTAGAGCGCGCCCGCGGTGGTGGCCCAGGCCGCCTCCGTCACGAGCGCGCGGCGGCCGCGTGCCAGGTCCTCGGCGGTGACGGTCGGATCGGGACGCAGGCGCATCGGCGAAGAAGAGCGCCATTGTCGTTCGATTCCCGGGCTAGCGCGAGCTTGGCGCCGTCTCCATCGGCGGCGCGAGGTATCGACGAGAACGCGCCGTCGGGTCGATCACCCAGCACCCACCTGCGCAGGCCTTCGCACGCATGATCGAATGCGTTGATTTATAGCTTGACGCCCTCGTCGGCCACGACGCGCTGCACGGCCGGGCGCTTGAGCATCCGGTCCTTGAGCGCGGTGTAGCTCTTCAGCTCCGACACCGGCAGCTCGCGCCTCAAGCCCCAGGCGTAGAACACGAGGGCATAGGGGTCCAGCGTCGAAACGGATCGCTTGGGCAAGCGGCAGTTCGCGACTGTAGTTGATGGTGTTGGTCGCGCGGCGCATGTACGCCTTCCATGCATCGGAGCCGGCCTCGCGCCCGCCGCCGGTTTCCTTCTCGCCACAGAATGCACCGCCGATCTCGGCGCCGCTCGGCCCGATATTGACATTGACGATGCCGCAGTCGCTGCCGTCGGTGGCCATGAAGCGCTCGGCCTCGCGCAGGTCGGTGGTGAAGATGCTGGAGGCGAGCCCCTGCGGTACCGCGTTGTGCCACGCGATCGCCTCTTCGAGCTCGCGGTAGGGCGCCGCGTACAGCACCGGCGCGAACGTTTCACGGTGCATGAGTGGCGTCTGCCGCGGCATTTCGACCAGCGCGGGGCGGGCGTAATAGCCACCCTTGCAATTAGGCACCGTGACGCGCTCGCCGCCGTGCACCACGCCGCCTTCGCGGCGGGCCTCGTCCAGCGCGGCCTGCATCGCTTCGAACGCGCTCGCGTCGATCAGCGGCCCGACGAGCGTTGCCGCCTCGAGCGGACTGCTTACGGGGAGCGACGCATACGTTTTCTTCAGGCCCGCGACCAGCTTGCCGTAGACGCTCTCGTGCACGAAGAGGCGACGCAGGCTGGTGCAGCGGTCTCCATCATCCTGTGCCCGGGACGCTCCGAAGCGATCGTCAGCCCGTAGAGCTGGCGCGACAGGCCGACCGCGAAGTCGCAGATGTCGATCATCTCCTGGACTTCCCCGTAGCCCTCCTGCAGGATCTTGCCGGTCTCGATCGACACCAGGCGGCCGAGCGCGGGCTTATGCGAGCGCAGCTCTTCGCCGAACAGGCGCACGAGCTCGCCGCGACGCGGCGGCGGCACCTGGCGCCACGCGCGCCAGGCTTGGGCGGCGGCGGCGATTTTCGCCTGCACGGCGATGCTGCCGTCGGCGCGCAGAGCCGCAATCTCTGCGCCGTCGATCGGCGAGCGGCACGCCAGCTCCCGGCCGGCGTGCGCCGCGAGATCGACCCCTCATTCCCGCAACAGCCCTGTGGCGTCCATGTTCACCCCTCCGCTCGATCTACACCGTTTCCAGAACCGCACGGATCCGCGCGACCGCCCAGTCGATCTCGGCGCGCCCGATCACCAGCGGCGGCGCGAAACGGATCACGTCCTCGCGGCTTTCCTTGGTGAGCACGCCGCGCTCGAGAAGCCGGTCGCACACCGCCTTTGCGCTGGCGACCGCGGAATCGATCTCCACGCCGATGAGCAATCCCCGGCCACGCACCTCGCGGATCAGCGGGCTCTCGATGCTCTCGAGCGCCCGGCGCAGATGCAGGCCCATCTCGGCCGAGCGCTCGATCAGGTCTTCCTCCTGCAGCACGTCGAGCGCCTGCAGCGCGACGGCGCAGGCGAGGGCGTTGCCGCCGAAGGTGCTGCCGTGCTCGCCGGGCGAGAAAACCTGCATCACTTCGCGCGATGCAAGGAAAGCGGAGACCGGAAGCAGCCCGCCGCCGAGCGCCTTGCCCAGGGTCAGCCCGTCGGGTACGACGCCTTCGTGCTCGCAGGCGAGAAATTTCCCGGTGCGCCCCAGGCCGGTCTGGATCTCGTCGCAGAGCAACAGCACGCGCTTGTGCTTGCAGATCCTCGCGCAGGCGGCGAGGTAGCCGGCGGGCGGAACGACGATCCCGCCTTCGCCCTGGATCGGCTCCACCAGGAAGGCCGCCGTACGGGGGGTGATCGCTGCCTCCAGCGCTGCGGCATCGCCGTACGGGATCAGCCTGAAGCCCGGCGCGAAGGGACCGAACCCTTCCTTGTAGCGCGCGACCGAGGACATTCCGACCAGGGTGGTGGTGCGCCCGTGGAAATTGCCTTCGCAGGCGATGATCTCGGCGCGCTCGCGCGGAACGCGCTTCACGGTGTAGGCCCACTTGCGCGCCGCCTTGATCGCGGTTTCAACGGCTTCGGCGCCGCTGTTCATCGGCAGCATCATTGCCTGGCCGGTAAGCTGGCACAGCCGCTGCGCCAGCGCCCCCAGGCCTTCGCTATGGAAATTGCGCGAGAACACCGAAACCTTGCGCGCCTGTCCGGTGAGCGCGTCCACCAGCCGCGAATGCGCATGGCCGTGGCTTACCGCCGAGTACGCGCTCATCATGTCGAGGTATTTCCTGCCTTGGTCGTCCCACAGCCAGACGCCCTCGCCTTTGACGAGGACCACCGGAGACGGATCGTAATTGCGCGCGCAGTACCGCTCGGCGAGCTCGATGGGCGCCGGGGCTTGCGCGGCGGCGAGCCGCTCCGAGCGCACGGGACGTCGTTTCAAGGCCTTCATGGATACTTAGACATTCGGCCAGCAGCAACGTGCCCGCACGGCAGGGCGCGCAATTCGCAACGATCCGGACAGCGGCGAGTTGGGGCGCCCCGGGCCGCCCGGGGCCTGCCCGGCCCACCCGGGCGCGCATTTAGTGCTCGCCTACTGTGCGCCTGCCGCGGTAAAAACGACCTTTCAGGCGCTCGCCTTGTCCAACCTTTGACAGCACCAGGGCCATGAAAAATCGCACTTTCACGTGGATGTTCGCGTTCTTGGGCGCCGTCGTCGTAGTAACGGCGCTGCTGCTGCCCCAGCTGCGCGGCGCGTTTCTCGCCAATCCGGTATTCAACGGCATGATCATCGGTGTGCTGCTGGTCGGCATTGGCATCGCCCTGTACCAAGTGGGCAGCCTGGCGCCTGAGCGCGCGTGGCTCGAGGCGCGCCGCGCGCGGGTGCCGATGCGCGCCGCGCCGGAGCCGCGCATGCTCGCGTCGCTCGCCCGCCTGCTCGACGCGCGCGAAGGCACGCCGCGGCTCTCCGCGATGGCGATGCGTTCGCTGCTCGACGGAATCCGCCTGCGCCTCGACCAGCATCGCGACATCTCGCGCTACCTGATAGGTCTTTCGATCTTTCTCGGGCTGCTGGGCACCTTCTGGGGCCTACTCGACACGGTCCGTGCTGCCGGCAACGTGATCTCGGGGCTGTCGGCGGGCGGGAGCAGTCTCGAGCAGACGTTCGCGCGCCTGCAGAGCGATCTGCAGGCGCCGCTTGCCGGCATGGGCACGGCGTTCAGCTCGTCGCTCTTCGGCCTCGCGGGCGCGCTCGTCCTGGGATTCCTCGACTTGCAAGCCGGGCACGCGGAAAACAGCTTCTTCAAGGCGCTCGAGGACTGGCTGGCGGAGCTGACGCACCTGCCGAGCGCGCTGCTCGCCGAGGGCGAGCCCGCGATACCGGTCTACGTCGAGGCGCTGCTCGAGAAGAGCGCGGACAGTCTGGAGAGCCTCGAGCGCATCCTCTCGCGCGGCGAGGAGGACCGCGCGATGATGCGCGAGCAGCTACTGCAGCTAACCGCGCGCCTCACCGATCTCACCGACCAAATCCGCGCCGAGCAGCAGGTCGTGAAAAGCCTCGCCCGCCAGCAGACCGAACTGCAGCCTCTCATCTCGCGGCTCGCGGCGGCGGCCGAGTCGGGGTGGGGCGCGGACGAGGCGATGCGCGAGCACTTCCGCAGCATGGCGCTCAACCTGCGCCGCCTCGTGGAGGAAGGCGCGGCCGAGCGCAAGTCCGCGGGCGAGGAGCTGCGCAGCGAGCTGCGTTTGCTCGCCCGCACCATCGCCGGCCGCCCCGGCGGCGGCACGTGAAGGCGGAGGATCCGTGTTCCAGCTGACCCGCCGCACGCGCGCCATCGACATCTGGCCGGGGTTCGTCGACGCGCTCGCGTCCGTGCTGCTGGTCTTCATCTTCATGCTGCTCCTGTTCGTGCTCGCCCAGTTCTATCTCACGGGTGTGCTGGCCGGGCGCGAGGCGGCGCTCGAGCGCCTGCAGCAGAACATCAACGCGCTGGCCGAGACGCTCGCGCTGGAGCGCAGCCGCAGCGCCGGGCTCGAGACGGCGCTCGCCGAGACCGAGCGGCGGCTGCGCGCGACCCTGGCGCAGCGCGATGAGCTCACCGGCGAGCTTGCCGAGACGCGCGAGGCGGTTACCGCCGACAGGGAAACGATTCGACTCCAGCTCGCCGAGATGGCGAGCCTGCAGCAGGATATCGCGGCGCTGCGCAAACTCCGCGAATCCCTCGAGAATCAGGTGGCGGAGCGCAGCGCGGAGGCCGGCGCGCTGCGCGACCGCTCGAGGCAGCTCGAAGCGCGACTCGCCGATGCGCAGGAGCGCACGCGGCTCGCGCAGAGCGAGATCGACAAGCGCGACATCCGCATCGCCGAGCTCGCCGCCCGCATCGCGGACCAGGACCAAGCGCTCGCGGAGGGACAGCGGCTACAGCGCGGCGCCCAGTCGCGCGTGGCGGACCTCGATCAGCAGGTTGCCGCCCTGCGGCGGCAACTTGCGGAGCTGTCGGCCGCGCTCGAGCTTGCCGAGGGCAAGGCGGGCGAGCAGAAGGCCGAGATTGCCGAGCTCGGCCGGCGCCTGAACCTCGCGCTCGCGAGCAAGGTGCAGGAGTTGAACCGCTACCGCTCCGAATTCTTCGGGCGCCTGCGCGAGGTGCTGGGCGAGCGCGAGGACATCCGTATCGTCGGCGACCGCTTCGTGTTCCAGTCGGAAGTGCTGTTCGACACCGGCTCGGCGGAGCTGGGCGAGGCGGGGCAGCGGCAAATACGGCAGCTCGCCGCGACGCTCAGGGAAGTGGCCGCGCGCATACCCGGTGACATCGACTGGGTGCTCCGCGTTGACGGACACACCGACCGGCGCCCGATCCGCACCAGCGAATTCGCCTCGAACTGGGAGCTGTCCACGGCGCGCGCGCTGTCGATCGTGCGCTTCCTCATCGGCGAAGGCCTGCCGCCGCGCCGGCTCATTGCGGCGGGCTTCGGCGAGTTCCGGCCGCTCGACCCGGCGAATACCCCAGAAGCATGGCAGCGCAATCGCCGGATCGAGCTCAGGCTGACGCAGCCGTAGCGCGCTCGCCAAGCAAGGCGCAGGGCGCCGCTACCTCTTGCGCAGCCTGCCGGATCGCGGCGAGCACTCCAGGAAGTTGCGTTCCTGTTTGAGGCGGCATGGAATCAGCCGAGATCGCTCAACGTGAAAAGGCGTCACGTGGAGCCCT